>NZ_JADCKV010000003.1:80714-123457 GCF_014982105.1 Enterobacter cloacae complex sp. P18RS
CCAATTCCGCCACCTTCGCATACCATCGACACTGTAAAAGTATCGTAACCACGGAGGCGCATTCTAGATGTTTTCAGCTTTACGTCAACAGAAAATTGCGCACGTTGTTTTGATTGCTGCAAAAATGGGCGATGGCAGCGTCGGCCATCGCCGGACCGGGGGTTTACTTTTTCGCCTGGCGCGTCATCACGGTGCGATAGACCTTAAAGCGGCCCGTCTGGGCGATCACTTCGTGGAAGCCAAAGGTTTCATCCAGCACTTTCGGGTACGCGAGGAAGGCGTTCGCTACGATACGCAGCTCACCGCCGCTGTTGAGGTGACGGGTTGCGCCACGGATCAGCGTTTGCGCCGCTTCAAGGCTGGTCTCCATTCCGTCGTGGAACGGCGGGTTAGAGATGATCATGTCAAAGCGACCGGTCACGTCGGAGAAGACGTTGCTGGCAAACACGTCACCTTCTATGCCATTCGCAGCAAGCGTGGCGCGGCTGGCTTCTACTGCCGGGGCGCTCACGTCACACAGGGTTAAACGCACTTTTGGTGAGTGGCTGGCGAGAACCGTTGACAGCACGCCCGCGCCACAGCCGACGTCCAGCACCTTGCCCTTGGTGTGAGGCGTCAGGGTGGACAGCAGCAGCTTGCTGCCCGTATCGAGCGCATCACGACTGAACACGCCCGGCAGGGTTTTAATGGTCAGGCCGTCAAGCTGGTACTCGTCCCAGAAGGCGTCGGCATCGAAGGTGGTCTGTTTTTCCAGACGACCATGGTACAGGCCGCAGCGACGGGCGCTGTCGATTTTCGTCAGCGGCGCCCAGGCTTCGAGCATCTGCTCTGCGCTACGCACCCCGCTGCGGTTCTCACCGACAACAAAAATATCGCATCCGACCGGCAGCAGAGAAAGCAGGTTCATCAGCTGGAACTGGGCTTCCGGCTTGTTTTTCGGCCAGTAGTAAATGAGCGTATCGCAGTCAGCAATATCGCTCTGCTCCGCCGCCAGGCTAAAGCGCGCGCGCTCGCCCATCTGGCGGCTCAGCACCTGCCAGTGGTGATAGTACTGGGTGTGGGCACGGCTTTCAGCACAGTCGAAACGCGCGGGCAGGTCATCCTGCATATCTCCGGCAAACAGAATACGGCTTTCTTCGAAATCATCACTGTGACGCAGCAAGACTTCACTTGCCGGGGTAAATGCAGACATGAATTGTTCCTCAATAAACTCAGGCGGGGATTATAGTAGGTAGATGGCGCAGTTTCGACACATTTGCTATATTTGCGCGCCTGAGAGACAGGAGTTTTCGCTATGACATCCCGACGAGACTGGCAGTTGCAGCAGCTGGGCATTACCCAGTGGGCTTTGCGTCGCCCGACGGCGTTGCGGGGCGAAATAGCCATCTCCATCCCTGCGCATGTCCGCCTGGTGATGGTGGCAGAAGCGCCGCCTGCCCTGAACGAGCCCCTGATTGAGGATGTCCTTCGCACCCTGAAGGTGACCCGCGATCAGGTATTACAGCTGGCGCCTGAAAGCGTCGCGATGCTTCCCCCTGACAGCCGCTGTAACAGCTGGCGAATCGGGGCGGTGGACGAGCTACCTCTTGAAGGAAGCCAGATCAGTTCGCCAGCGCTGGACGAACTGAAAGCCAACCCAAAAGCGCGTAGCGCGCTATGGCAACAAATTTGCGAATATGAACACGATTTCTTCCCTCACGACGGCTGACCTGACCACCGCGTTCGCGATTGAAACCCGCGCCCATGCCTTTCCGTGGAGCGAAAAGACGTTTGCCAGTAATCAGGGCGAACGCTATTTAAATCTCCGCCTGGACGTTGACGGTGCGATGGCTGCGTTCGCCATCACGCAGGTCGTTCTGGACGAGGCGACGCTGTTTAATATTGCGGTCGATCCCGCTTACCAGCGCCGCGGGCTGGGCAGGGAACTGCTTGAGCACCTCATTCGTGAGCTGGAAACCCGTGACGTTTTCACCCTGTGGCTGGAGGTGCGCGCGTCCAATGTCGCCGCCATCGCGCTCTATGAAAGCTTAGGCTTCAACGAGGCGACTATCCGCCGTAACTACTACCCCACCGCAGAGGGACGTGAAGACGCCATTATCATGGCTCTGCCGATTGGATAACGAAAATAAGGTTGTAACGATGAAATGGGACTGGATTTTCTTTGATGCCGACGAAACGCTGTTTACGTTTGACTCGTTCGGCGGCCTACAGCGGATGTTTCTCGACTATAGCGTGACGTTCACCGCGGAAGATTTTCAGGACTATCAGGCGGTGAACAAACCGCTGTGGGTGAATTACCAGAACGGAGCCATCACCGCGTTACAGCTTCAGCATCAGCGTTTTGACGTGTGGGCTGAACGGTTAAACGTCAGTCCTGGGGTGCTGAACGAGGCCTTCCTGAATGCGATGGCGGATATCTGCGCGCCGCTGCCCGGCGCCGTTTCTCTGCTGGATTCGCTGAAAGGGAAGGTGAAGCTTGGGATCATTACCAACGGCTTTACCGCGCTTCAGCAGATCCGCCTTGAACGCACCGGCCTGCGCGATCATTTCGACGCGCTGGTGATCTCCGAAGAGGTGGGCGTACCGAAGCCGGATCCGCGTATTTTCGATTATGCGCTGGCGCAAGCGGGCAATCCTGACCGCGATCGCGTGCTGATGGTGGGGGATACGGCAGAATCTGATATTCTGGGAGGTATGAGATCGGGCCTGTCGACCGTCTGGCTGAATGCGCATGGTCGCACGCTGCCGGAAGGCATCGAGCCGACCTGGACCGTTACGTCATTGAACGAACTGGAGCAGCTCCTGTGTAAACAATGATTGCCTGCCCCCTGTTGATGGGTAAAATAGCCGCATTTTTCGTATTCCATGATGCGCGGCCTGCTGCCGCGCTTACCTAAGAAGAATTGATTATGACGTTGTCTCCTTATCTGCAAGAGGTGGCCAAACGCCGCACTTTTGCCATTATCTCGCACCCGGATGCCGGTAAAACGACCATCACCGAGAAGGTGTTGCTGTTCGGACAGGCGATCCAGACCGCGGGTACCGTTAAAGGCCGTGGCTCCAGCCAGCATGCTAAATCCGACTGGATGGAGATGGAAAAGCAGCGTGGTATTTCGATTACCACCTCCGTGATGCAGTTCCCGTATCACGACTGCCTGGTGAACCTGCTGGACACCCCGGGGCACGAAGACTTCTCCGAAGATACCTACCGTACGCTGACGGCAGTGGACTGCTGCCTGATGGTGATCGACGCCGCGAAAGGTGTTGAAGATCGTACCCGCAAGCTGATGGAAGTCACCCGTCTGCGCGATACGCCGATCCTCACCTTTATGAACAAACTCGACCGTGACATCCGTGATCCGATGGAGCTGATGGATGAAGTGGAAAACGAGCTGAAGATTGCCTGCGCGCCAATCACCTGGCCGATTGGCTGCGGCAAGCTGTTCAAAGGGGTTTACCACCTCTATAAAGACGAAACCTACCTGTACCAGACCGGTAAGGGCCACACCATTCAGGAAGTCCGCATTGTGAAAGGTCTGGACAACCCGGAGCTGGACGCCGCTGTCGGTGAAGAGCTGGCCGCCCAGCTGCGCGATGAGCTGGAGCTGGTTAAAGGCGCGTCGCATGAGTTCGACAGAGAGCTGTTCCTGAGCGGTGAAATTACCCCGGTCTTCTTCGGTACCGCACTCGGCAACTTCGGCGTTGACCATATGCTCGACGGTCTGGTTGAGTGGGCCCCGCAGCCGATGCCGCGTAAAACCGACACCCGCGAAGTAGAAGCGAAGGAAGAGAAGTTCTCCGGCTTCGTCTTTAAAATTCAGGCCAACATGGACCCGAAACACCGTGACCGCGTCGCCTTTATGCGCGTGGTTTCCGGTAAGTACGAAAAGGGCATGAAGCTGCGTCAGGTCCGTATCGGTAAAGACGTAGTGATATCCGACGCGCTGACCTTCATGGCGGGCGACCGTTCGCATGTAGAAGAAGCCTATCCGGGTGACATCATTGGTTTACACAACCACGGTACCATTCAGATTGGCGATACCTTCACGCAAGGCGAAATGATGAAGTTCACCGGTATCCCTAACTTCGCGCCAGAACTGTTCCGCCGCATTCGCCTGCGCGATCCGCTGAAGCAGAAGCAGCTGCTGAAAGGCCTGGTCCAGCTTTCCGAAGAGGGCGCGGTACAGGTGTTCCGCCCAATCGCCAACAACGATCTGATCGTGGGCGCGGTGGGTGTGCTCCAGTTCGACGTGGTGGTTGCCCGTCTTAAGAGCGAGTACAACGTGGAAGCGATTTACGAATCGGTGAACGTGGCGACGGCGCGCTGGGTTGAGTGTTCTGACGTGAAGAAATTCGAAGAATTTAAACGTAAGAACGAAGTTCAGCTGGCGCTGGACGGTGGCGATAACCTGACCTATATCGCCCCAACCATGGTAAACCTGAACCTGACGCAGGAACGTTATCCTGATGTTCAGTTCCGCAAAACGCGCGAGCATTAATTTCCTTTCAGAGCACGGCAGCCGCCGTGCTCTTCTTTAATTCCTGTGTTATTAAACCCTTGCGGAATGTTCTTAATTCACCGCAATTTTTCGCTATTCGTTCGTTTTTTCCCCAATTCTGAATACACCCCTCTGATTGTGATCTATATTTAACTCAGTGTTTAGCACCGGGCGTGGATGAATTAACTGTTCAATGCATGTCCATCGGTTCTCCATTTTGCCCCGGTGTTAATTCGCAATATATAAAACCAAGATTAGGGAAGTATGTCGCCCAAATAATGGGCAAAACACAGGAATAAATCGATGAATATGACAAGACTGAAGATTTCTAAAACTCTGCTGGCCGTAACGTTGGGTAGTGTCCTGGTAAGCGGTTCTGCTCTGGCGGAAACCAGCACCATGGATAAAGCGCAAAATTCCGCCAATACCGCAGGGGAAAAAATCGATAGCTCTATGAATAAAGTCGGTAATTTCATGGATGACAGCTCAATCACAGCAAAAGTGAAAGCCGCACTGGTGGATCACGAATCCATCAAGAGCACCGATATTTCTGTTAAAACCGACAACAAGGTTGTCACCCTGAGCGGTTTCGTTGAAAGCCAGACCCAGGCCGAAGAAGCCGTTAAAGTGGCAAAAGGCGTTGAGGGCGTAAGCTCCGTCAGCGACAAATTGCACGTACGTGACAGCAAAGAATCGTCGGTGAAGGGCTATGCCGGAGATGCAGCAACTACCAGCGAAATCAAAGCTAAACTGTTAGCTGACGACATCGTGCCATCCCGTATGGTGAAAGTTGAAACCACCGATGGTGTGGTCCAGCTGTCCGGTACGGTTGAGAATCAGGCACAAAGCGATCGTGCCGAGTCAATTGCGAAAGCTATTGATGGTGTGAAAAGCGTCAAAAACGCTCTGAAAACGAAGTAAAGCAGTACCATTCGCCCGTCAGGCTGAAAACCGCGGGCGAAATAAAAACGATTCTGGAAAAGCCGGTGAGTGACCTGAGCGCTCACGTTTAGCGGCCGACATTAACTATGGTAAAGGAGAGGCTTATGTTTCGTTGGGGCATTATATTTCTGGTTATCGCGTTAATTGCCGCCGCATTGGGCTTTGGTGGACTGGCGGGTACCGCGGCATGGGCAGCGAAAATTGTCTTCGTCGTCGGTATTATTCTGTTCCTGGTCAGCCTGTTTACGGGTCGACGTCGCCCGTAGCAAACGCAATATTTACTAAACAAACTCAAGCCAGTCCTCGTGGCTGGCTTTTTCTCGTTTGAGAACCACCGGGGAAGTGCGTTACTGTGTCTCATCAAAATAATGAAAACAGGAAGGCAGAGGTGGGGCAACGAATTCCCGTTACGCTCGGCAATATTGCGCCGCTGACGTTAAAACCGTTTCATGCAGGCCAGCTTGCGCTGGTCTGTGAAGGGGGAGGGCAGCGCGGTATTTTCACTGCTGGCGTGCTCGACGAATTTATGCGCGCGCAATTCAACCCGTTCGATCTCTATTTCGGCACCTCTGCCGGGGCGCAGAACCTCTCCGCCTATGTCTGCAACCAGCCCGGCTATGCGCGCAAAGTGATTATGCGCTACACCACCTCCAAAGAATTCTTCAATCCGGTACGCTTCGTACGCGGCGGGAACCTGATCGATCTCGACTGGTTACTGGATGCCACCTCCAGCCAGATGCCGCTGGCCATGGATACCGCGTCACGACTGTTCGATACCGGCAAAGAGTTCTGGATGTGCGCCAGCCGTGGCGATGACTATTCGCCGGGTTACTTTTCGCCGCAGAAAGAGAACTGGCTGGATATCATCCGCGCATCCAGCGCGATCCCGGGATTCTACCGCACCGGCGCCCTGCTGGAGGGGATAAGCTATCTTGACGGCGGTATCAGCGACGCGGTGCCGGTACAGGAGGCGGCGCGGCGCGGGGCAAAAACCATTGTGGTGATCCGCACGGTGCCTTCGCAGATGTATTACACCCCACAGTGGTTTAAGCGGATGGAACGCTGGCTGGGCGACAGCAGCCTGCAACCGCTGGTGAATATCGCGAAGCAGCATGAAACCACCTACGGCGCGATGCAGCGTTTTATTGAAAAACCACCGGGCAAGCTGCGCATCTTTGAAATTTATCCGCCTAAGCCGCTGTTGAGCATGGCGCTGGGCAGTCGGCTGCCTGCGTTGCGTATGGATTACAAAACGGGGCGGCTGTGCGGGCGTTACTTCCTGGCGACCGTCGGGAAAATGCTGGCGGAGCAACCGCCTCTTCATCGGCATAAAAGCATCATTTTGCCGCCTGCCGTTGTGGCCAATGACGCGGTGGCGATGCCGCTGGTGGACGCGCCGCAGGCCAATGATGGCTTACTCGATAACGAGGATCTGGCGTGACGCACTGCTTTATCGATACCCATTGCCACTTTGATTTCCCGCCGTTTAGCGGGGAGGAAACATCAAGTATTGCGCGCGCGGCTGAGGCCGGTGTGAGAGCCATTATTGTGCCCGCTATTGAAGCGGCGAGATTCGACAAAGTTCTGGCGCTTGCCCGGGAGCACGATGCGCTGTATGCCGCGCTGGGTCTGCATCCGATCGTTATTGAGCACCATCTTGATGACCATCTCGACAGGCTGGATGCCACGCTGCAAAATGCGGATACGAAGCTGGTTGCCATCGGTGAGATCGGCCTCGATCTCTATCGTGAAGATCCGCAGTTTGAGCGCCAGCAGACGATCCTGGATGCGCAGCTCCGGCTGGCAAAGCGCCACGATCTGCCGGTGATCCTCCACTCCAGACGTACCCATGACAAACTGGCGATGCACCTGAAGCGTATCGACGTGCCGCGCAGGGGCGTGGTCCATGGTTTCGCTGGAAGCCTTCAGCAGGCGCAGCGTTTTATTGAGCTGGGCTATAAGATTGGCGTCGGTGGCACCATTACCTATCCGCGTGCCAGCAAAACCCGTGATGTGATGGCGCAGCTCCCGCTGACCTCGCTCCTGCTGGAAACGGATGCGCCTGACATGCCGCTGAATGGTTTTCAGGGCCAGCCCAACCGCCCGGAGCAGGCGGCGCGCGTTTTTGATGTGCTGTGTGAGCTGCGTCAGGAGCCTGAAGATGTGATTGCCAGCGCGCTGCTGGAAAACACCCGCGCGGTCTTCGGCATCACGCTATAAATAAAGGGCCGGGCGGATCACCGTGATCTGCTGCCGTTCCAGGGCCTGCGCCAGCGGCTCGATGTCCTCCGGCGTGGCGCTCCGCCATCGCGCCGCCTCCCCGTAAACCCCATGAGCATGAAACGCGTTGATCCGCACAGGAACGTTCCCCAACGCGTGGATAAAAGCGGTCAGCGATTGCAGATGGTGCAGATAATCACACCGAGCGGGGATCACCAGCAGGCGCAGCTCCGTCAGGCGATGACGATCGGCCAGCCAGCGGATGCTCTGCTTGATCTGCGTGTTTTCGCGCCCGGTCAGAAAACGGTGATGTTCATTGCCCCAGGCTTTCAGATCCACCATCGCGCCGTCAAACACCGGTAACAGCTTTTGCCAGCCGGTTTCGCTTAACAGACCGTTGCTGTCCACCAGGCACGTCAGATGGCGCAGGGACGGATCGGCTTTCATCGCGGTGAACAGCGCAACCACAAACGGCAGTTGCGTGGTGGCCTCACCCCCGCTGACGGTCACGCCCTCAATAAACGGCGCGGACGTGCGAATCCGGGAGAGGATCTCCTCGACGCTATAGCGCTGCGCCATCGGCGTCGCCTGCTGCTGACACAGGTGCAGACAGGTGTCGCACTGCTGACAGTGACTCTCCTGCCACCAGACGCGCCCGGCCTGAATTGCCAGCGCATCATGAGGACAGTGGGGAACACAGTCGCCGCAGTCGTTGCAGCGCCCTATCGTCCACGGGTTGTGGCAGGTTTTGCAGCGCAGGTTACAGCCCTGGAGGAACAACGCCAGACGGCTGCCCGGCCCGTCCACGCAGGAGAAGGGTATGACCTGACTAACTAAAGCGCATCTGCTGTTCATGGCTTATCACGCGCGGCTGACGTTCCAGAATACGGGTATTGCGCGCGGCCTCCTCGCCGAGCCAGGTGGTGTTGGTGCGCGAGCCGGCCTCCCGGTATTTCTCCAGATCGGAGAGCCGCACCATATACCCGGTGACGCGCACCAGGTCGTTTCCGGCTACATTCGCGGTGAACTCACGCATACCGGCGTTGAACGCCCCCAGGCACAGCTGCACCACAGCCTGAGGATTGCGTTTAACCGTTTCCTCCAGGGTGAGAATATCGCTGATCCCCGAATGATAGTGTTTATGATGCGGCGCCACGGCCAGCAGGTGGCTGACAGGGTCCGGTTCGTCGCCGTACGGCAGACGTGCGCCCGGCGTGGTGCCAGAATCGGAACTGATCCCAGACTGGGCATGCAGCATCGCGCGGTGCTGCCAGCCGTGTTTCACCGGCGTGTTTTCAACAAACGCCGCAAGCTGTTCACTGATGCGGTAGCCCAGCGCATTGGCCTGTTCGTTCTTACCGTAACGTCCCGTAATGCCTGCTTTCTCGCACAGCACATTCACCGCTTCGGCCAGACCGTACATGCCAAACATCGGCACAAAGCGATCGGCATCAATCAGCCCCTCTTTCACCAGGAAGCTATTCTCAAAGAAGCCGGATTGTTCATATAGAAAATCGCAGCGCGCATTGATGATCGCGATTTGTTGCTGGCAGTAGTGTGGCAGGGTACGGGTGAAAAAGTCTTCCGGTGAGCGGCTGTGTTCCGCAATCGCTTTCAGGTTAAGGCGCACCAGCGTGCTGCCGCCGCCCGCCAGCGGCAGGGAGTTGTAACAGCTCACCACGCCATAGCGACCTTTTGTGAAAATTTTATCATTCACCGGGCCATTAGAAATATGCGGTTTACTACATTCACAAATGTTTTCCGCCACGCTCAGCAGCAGATCGCTGGGGGTTACATCCGGGTCGTAGATAAAGGTCAGGTTCGGCGCAACCTGCTTCAGTTCGGCATCCGCGCGAAGGATGGCTCGGGTGACAGGCGTATCCGCCGGGCCGATATTGGCATGCATAAACGCATCGGGCAGGGTTCTGTCCAGGTAACGCCAGAAACGTTTTATTCGGCTATCGATTTCATCCTGTGTTAGAATTTTAACATAGGGGCTGAGTATCTCATCGAGCTGGCCCAGATAGACCGGCATTGATGTGACGGACGGAACATGGTGATAAAGGATAGTGAGCAGCGAGAGGGCATCATCCAGATCTTTCGCCCCTTCCAGCTCCAGCCATTCTGATCCGTTAGCCAGAAATTTAGCGTAGTCCGGCAGCACGTAGCGCGGTTTGTAAGGCGCATGGCCTTCGAACATGTCGCAGATGAATCCCTCGTCCAGCGCGGCGCGGGCCGCCTCTGGCAGAGCGGGATAGGGCAGATTGTTCTCCGCTTCCAGCGCCAGAAAATGACGTTTTTGTTCCGGGGTTAACACCGGGCTGGTCACAATGTGCTGGCAACGTTGTTGCAGGGCGTCGGGCATGTTCACTTCCTTGGTTGTTCTGCGGATAGTGAACGAATTGTAGGAAGCCAGCCTGGTGGCGCTTTTGATCAGAACGGGGATATCGCCGATTTAGTCAGCAATTAACGTACTAAAATTTGAAGAAGATCTCATTACAGTAATGCAAATTTGCACACAGTTTTCATTAACTGTGATGAATGTCGAAGTGTGGATGCGGGTGAATGTTAGAATACTCACAGACCCGCAAGGTAAAATTTATACGGCACTGCCGTTGGAGAATGTTATGACCGATTTAACTGCAAGCAGCCTGCGCGCGTTGAAACTGATGGACCTGACCACCCTGAACGATGACGACACCAATGAAAAAGTCATCGCCCTGTGCCATCAGGCGAAAACGCCAGTGGGTAACACCGCCGCCGTCTGTATCTATCCGCGCTTTATCCCGATTGCCCGCAAAACGCTGAAAGAGCAGGGCACGCCGGATGTGCGCATTGCCACCGTAACTAACTTCCCGCACGGCAATGACGATATCGAGATCGCGCTGGCAGAAACCCGCGCGGCGATTGCGTACGGCGCGGACGAAGTTGACGTGGTATTCCCGTACCGCGCGCTGATCGCCGGCAACGAGCAGGTCGGTTTTGACCTGGTGAAAGCCTGTAAAGACGCGTGTGCGGCGGCAAACGTGCTGCTTAAAGTGATCATCGAAACCGGCGAGCTGAAAGAAGAGGCGCTGATTCGTAAGGCGTCTGAAATCTCCATCAAAGCGGGCGCGGACTTCATTAAAACTTCTACCGGTAAAGTGCCGGTCAACGCTACCCCGGAAAGCGCACGCATCATGATGGAAGTCATCCGTGATATGGGCGTGTCCAAAACCGTTGGCTTCAAACCGGCGGGCGGCGTGCGTACCGCGGAAGACGCGCAGCAGTTCCTGGCGATTGCCGACGAGCTGTTCGGCGCCGACTGGGCTGATTCCCGCCACTACCGCTTCGGCGCGTCCAGCCTGCTGGCCAGCCTGCTGAAAGCGCTGGGTCACGGTGACGGTAAGAGCGCAAGCAGCTACTAAGTTGAATTGCCGGGTGGCGCTACGCTAACCCGGCCTACAGGATCGTAGGGCGGGTCAACATATCCGCCGCCATTCACCCGATTCCGCATGGAGGTTACCGTGTTTCTCGCACAAGAAATTATTCGTAAAAAACGTGATGGTCATCCATTAAGCGACGAAGAAATCCGCTTTTTTATCAACGGCATTCGTGATAACACCATCTCTGAAGGGCAGATTGCGGCTCTGGCGATGACCATTTTCTTCCACGATATGTCGATGCCTGAGCGCGTGTCGCTGACCATGGCGATGCGAGATTCAGGAACCGTTCTGGACTGGAAAAGCCTCAACCTCAACGGCCCGATTGTGGACAAACACTCCACCGGCGGCGTGGGCGACGTGACCTCCCTGATGCTTGGCCCAATGGTGGCAGCCTGTGGCGGTTACATCCCGATGATTTCCGGGCGCGGCCTGGGTCATACCGGCGGTACGCTCGACAAACTGGAAGCCATTCCGGGCTTCGATATCTTCCCGGATGACAACCGCTTCCGCGACATTATTAAAGACGTTGGCGTGGCGATTATCGGCCAGACCAGCTCTCTTGCTCCGGCTGACAAGCGTTTCTACGCGACGCGTGACATTACCGCGACCGTAGACTCCATCCCGCTGATCACCGCCTCTATCCTTGCCAAAAAACTGGCGGAAGGTCTGGATGCGCTGGTGATGGATGTGAAAGTGGGCAGCGGCGCGTTTATGCCAACCTATGAACTCTCTGAGGCGCTGGCCGAAGCGATCGTTGGCGTCTCCAACGGCGCGGGCGTGCGCACCACTGCACTGCTGACGGACATGAACCAGGTGCTGGCCTCCAGCGCCGGTAACGCGGTTGAAGTCCGTGAGGCCGTGCAGTTCCTCACAGGCGAATACCGTAACCCGCGCCTGTTCGATGTCACCATGGCGCTGTGCGTTGAGATGTTAATCTCCGGCAAGCTGGCCAAAGACGACGCGGAAGCCCGCGCGAAGCTTCAGGCGGTGCTGGACAACGGCAAAGCGGCGGAGATCTTTGGTCGGATGGTGGCGGCGCAGAAAGGCCCGACCGACTTCGTGGAAAACTACGCGAAATACCTGCCCACCGCGATGCTCAGCAAAGCGGTCTATGCGGACAGCGAAGGCTTTGTCTCGGCTATGGATACCCGCGCGCTCGGCATGGCTGTTGTGTCTATGGGCGGCGGTCGTCGTCAGGCATCGGACACCATTGATTACAGCGTCGGCTTTACCGATATGGCCCGTCTGGGCGACAGCGTTGACGGCCAACGTCCGCTGGCGGTGATCCACGCGAAAGACGAAGCCAGCTGGCAGGACGCGGCGAAAGCAGTGAAGGCGGCAATATCTCTTGACGATAAAGCACCGGAAACCACACCGACGGTCTATCGTCGTATCACTGAATAGCGGTATACTGATCTGATCGCATTTTTATGAAGCACTAAGTACGGAGAACAATTATGAAACGTGCATTTATTATGGTGCTGGACTCATTCGGCATCGGCGCAACCGAAGATGCAGAACGATTTGGTGACGTGGGTTCCGATACCCTGGGTCACATCGCGGAAGCCTGTGCAAAAGGCGAAGCGGACAATGGTCGTAAAGGCCCTCTGAACCTGCCAAACCTGACCCGTCTGGGGCTGGTAAAAGCGCATGAAGGCTCTACCGGTAAGATCGCAGCCGGTATGGACGGTAACGCGGAAGTCGTGGGCGCCTACGCGTGGGCGCACGAGCTCTCTTCCGGGAAAGATACTCCGTCCGGTCACTGGGAAATTGCCGGCGTGCCGGTGCTGTTTGACTGGGGCTACTTCTCCGATCACGAGAACAGCTTCCCGCAGGAGCTGCTCGATAAGCTGGTGAAGCGCGCCAACCTGCCGGGCTACCTCGGCAATTGCCACTCTTCCGGTACCGTGATTCTGGATCAGCTCGGCGAAGAGCATATGAAAACCGGCAAGCCGATTTTCTATACCTCTGCTGACTCCGTGTTCCAGATCGCCTGCCATGAAGAGACGTTTGGCCTGGATAAACTGTACGAGCTGTGCGAGATCGCCCGTGAAGAGCTGACCGAAGGCGGCTACAACATTGGCCGCGTTATCGCGCGTCCGTTTATCGGCGACAAAGCGGGTAACTTCCAGCGTACCGGCAACCGTCACGATCTGGCCGTGGAGCCACCGGCGCCGACCGTGCTGCAAAAACTCGTCGACGAGAAAGACGGCCACGTGGTTTCCGTGGGTAAAATCGCGGACATTTACGCCAACTGCGGCATTACCAAAAAGGTCAAAGCGACCGGTCTGGATGCGCTGTTCGACGCCACCATCAAAGAGATGAAAGAAGCGGGCGATAAGACCATTGTCTTCACCAACTTCGTGGACTTCGACTCCTCCTGGGGCCACCGTCGCGACGTCGCCGGTTATGCTGCGGGTCTGGAGCTGTTTGACCGCCGTCTGCCAGAGCTGATGGAGCTGGTGGGGGAAGATGACATTCTGATCCTGACCGCTGACCATGGCTGTGACCCGACCTGGACCGGTACCGACCACACCCGTGAGCACATTCCGGTGCTGGTGTACGGCCCGAAAGTCAAACCGGGCTCGCTGGGTCACCGTGAAACCTTCGCGGACATCGGCCAGACGATTGCGAAATACTTTGGTACGTCTGACATGGAATATGGCAAGGCTATGTTCTAAACGGATTGGGTGCGGCCTGATGCCCTCACCCCGGCCCTCTCCCACCGGGAGAGGGAGAAACAGAATGTAGGCCGGGTAAGGCGTAGCCGCCACCCGGCAAAAACAACAATGTAAAAGGAACTGAAGATGGCAACTCCTCACATTAATGCAGAAATGGGTGATTTCGCTGACGTCGTATTGATGCCGGGCGACCCGCTGCGCGCGAAGCACATTGCAGAAACCTTCCTCGAAGACGTGCGTGAAGTGAACAACGTGCGCGGCATGCTGGGCTTCACCGGCACCTATAAAGGCCGCAAAATCTCCGTGATGGGTCACGGCATGGGTATCCCATCCTGCTCCATCTACACCAAAGAGCTGATCACCGATTTCGGCGTGAAGAAAATCATCCGTGTCGGCTCCTGCGGCGCAGTGCGCATGGACGTTAAGCTGCGTGACGTGGTGATCGGCATGGGCGCGTGCACCGACTCTAAAGTCAACCGCATTCGCTTTAAAGATCATGATTTTGCAGCCATCGCTGACTTTGACATGGTGCGTAACGCGGTTGACGCGGCAAAAGCGCTGGGCGTTGACGCGCGCGTGGGCAACCTGTTCTCTGCCGATCTGTTCTACTCACCAGAAGGTGACATGTTCGACGTGATGGAAAAATACGGCATTCTGGGCGTGGAAATGGAAGCGGCCGGTATCTACGGCGTGGCGGCTGAATTCGGTGCGAAAGCGCTGACCATCTGCACCGTGTCTGACCACATCCGTACCCACGAGCAGACTACCGCTGCCGAGCGTCAGACCACCTTCAACGACATGATCAAAATCGCGCTGGAATCCGTTCTGCTGGGCGATAAAGAGTAATACCTGTTGTGCCGGGTGGCGGCTTCGCTCGACCCGGCCTGCGGTTTTCCAGGCCCGCTAAGCAGAGCGCCAGCGGGCTTTTTTATTAGCGTACTGCCTGCGCAATCCACGCCGATAACTCCCGCAACTCTTGTTCCTGTTCCGGAAAATCAACACGTAACGCGTCACACTCCTGTTGCAGCATATCTGCCCGATAGAGACAGCCCTGCAAACGTGCAGCCAGCGCTTCTAACGGTGCCGGATTAAGACTATCCGTAAATACCTGAGTACGAGAGATATGGCCTTTCTCGACGTCAAAGTGCAGCTCAACGCCGCCCCAGGTAAATCGCTCATCCAGCAGGTGTGAAAACGCCGGTGCCTGACCGAAATTCCACTCCCAGCTGCTCTGGCGGGCGAAGGTTTCCGCGAAGTTTGGCAGATCCGGGGTTTTATCCGGAGAAATCACCTCGGCTTCTACGCGTTCACCGTAATGCCTGAAAAAGGCCTCGCGGATCGCATCGCAAATGCGTTCATGGGTAATCCCCGGCAGGAGCTCCACCAGATTCGCCACGCGACCGCGCACGGAGGTAATTCCCTTAGCCTGGAGCTTTTTCTTGTCCGGATTCAGATAGTTTGCCAGACGGCTCAGATCGGCATTCAGCAATAATGTGCCGTGGTGGAATCCGCGATCCATCGTTTCGCGGTAGGCTGAGCCTGACACTTTCCGGTCGCCTTCAGGCGTTTTCACGACCAGATCGTTACGTCCCGAGGCTTCAGCCGTCACGCCGAGTGAATTGAGCGCGTTAAGCACAATGGAGGTCGAGATGGTTTTGTCGTATTCCGGCTTGCCCGCCATAAAGGTAAAGCAGGTGTTGCCCAGATCGTGAAACACCGCACCGCCGCCGCTGCTGCGGCGCGCCAGGCGGACGTTGTCCTCTTCCATACGGCGGGTGTTACACTCTTTCCACGGATTTTGCGCGCGACCAATAACGACCGTATCGGCGTTGCGCCAGAGAAACAGGACGCGCTGGGTGGCAGGCATCTGGCGGAAGATGCACTCTTCCACCGCCAGGTTAAACCAGGGATCGTAAGAGTCAGAGATTAGCAGGCGTAACGTCGACATGGCAGATTTCCTTTTCCGAATCATCCGCCTACTTTATCATTATTCTTTCTTCTCGCTCTCTTCCTCTTCGGGAACCGACTTGCTGGCGGTTAACAGGAACGGCGACTGCTGCCAGCGGGTGCGTTTGCCCTGGAGCAGCGTGCGCGCCAGTACCACGCCAATCGCCAGCGAGAGCAGCAGCATCAGGCGCAAAATATTGGTGGTGTTATCCACCTGTTTGGCTTCGGTTGGCAGGGTGTGGGTGTCGAGTGTCAGACGTAAATAGCCGAGCGGACCATTCTTGCCCTGAATGGGTTCGACGATTTGTTGGTTGAAATAACCCCCGGCTTTTTTGCCATCCAGCGCCAGCCTGTCGCGCACGTCGACATGCTCACCCGCGCGGGCAATCAGGTCGCCCTGTTCATCGTACACGCCCGCATCCAGAATGCGGCTGTTTTCCGTAAGCTGGCGCAATACCTGGGCTATTCGCTTATCATCCGGCGTTTCGGTGCGCATAGACGGCGCAACGTTGAGCGTCACCTGGCGCGCCAGCGTCCGGGCCAGTTCCTCAAACTGCGGGTTACGCTGTCGTTGGTGATTCTGGCTAAACCAGGATGCCCCCTGCATCAGCGCCACTAATAGTGCGAGACAGATCAGGACAATCACGGCGCGATGAAGCCGGAATTTCAGTTTTGCGCGAGCCATATTCCACCTGCTTAAAATTTACGGCTTAATGTTGCCAGAAGTGATGGTTACAGGGTAGCCTCATGCGTTATTTTCCCTCTGGAACCTTCCGGCGCGAACGAAATTACAGGAGCTTCAATGCCGAACATTACCTGGTGCGACCTGCCAACGGATGTCTCTTTATGGCCAGGATTGCCGCTCTCTTTAAGTGGCGATGAGGTGATGCCTCTCGATTACCACGCTGGCCGTAGCGGCTGGCTGCTGTACGGACGCGGCCTGGATAAGCAACGCCTCACCCAGTATCAAACCAAACTGGGCGCAGCGATGGTCATCGTTGCGGCCTGGTGCGTGGAAGATTATCAGGTTATTCGCCTGGCGGGTTCCCTGACGCAGCGCGCCACGCGTCTGGCGCACGACGCCGGGCTGGACGTTGCCCCCCTCGGCAAAATTCCGCACCTGAAAACGCCCGGCCTGCTGGTAATGGACATGGACTCCACCGCCATTCAGATCGAATGTATTGACGAGATTGCTAAACTGGCGGGCAGCGGCGAGCTGGTGGCGGAAGTCACCGAGCGCGCGATGCGCGGCGAGCTGGATTTCACCGCCAGCCTGAGACAGCGCGTGGCGACCCTGAAGGGGGCCGATGCTAACATTTTGCGTCAGGTGCGCGATGAACTGCCCCTGATGCCTGGGCTGACGCAGCTGGTGCTCAAGCTGGAGACGCTCGGCTGGAAAGTGGCGATTGCCTCCGGCGGGTTCACCTTCTTTGCCGACTACCTGCGTGACAAGCTGCGTCTGACCACCGTGGTGGCAAACGAGCTGGAGATCATGGACGGCAAACTCACCGGACAGGTCATCGGCGACATCGTGGATGCGCAGTACAAAGCCAATACGCTGACGCGTCTGGCGGAGAAATATGCCATTCCGGTCGAGCAGACCGTCGCCATCGGCGATGGCGCGAACGATCTGCCGATGATCAAAGTTGCCGGGCTGGGTATTGCCTACCATGCCAAGCCGAAAGTGAATGAAAAGACGGAAGTCACTATCCGTCATGCTGATCTGATGGGGGTGTTCTGCATTCTCTCCGGCAGCATTAATCAAAAATAGCGGCCTGCTTTTGTAGGCCGGGTAAGCGTCAGCGCCACCCGGCGCGCAGACCGCACAGAAATAACGAGGTAAACCGTGGCGAAAGCTCCAAAACGCGCATTTGTCTGTAATGAATGTGGTGCGGATTATCCGCGCTGGCAGGGGCAATGCAGCGCCTGTCATGCCTGGAACACCATCACCGAAGTGCGTGGTGTGGCGGCTTCGCCGAGCGTGGCCCGCAATGAACGGCTGAGCGGCTATGCGGGCAATGCAGGCGTGTCGAAGGTACAAAAACTTTCGGATATCAGCCTGGAAGCGCTGCCGCGCTTTTCCACCGGATTCAAAGAATTTGACCGCGTGCTCGGCGGTGGCGTAGTGCCGGGCAGCGCCATTCTGATCGGCGGTAACCCGGGCGCGGGTAAATCGACCCTGCTGCTGCAAACGCTCTGCAAGCTAGCCGAACAGATGAAAACCCTGTACGTCACGGGGGAAGAATCACTTCAGCAGGTGGCGATGCGCGCGCACCGCCTCGGCCTGCCGACCGGCAATCTGAATATGCTTTCGGAAACCAGCATCGAGCAGATCTGCATGATCGCCGAAGAAGAGCAGCCGAAGCTGATGGTGATTGACTCCATTCAGGTGATGCATATGGCTGACATTCAGTCGTCACCGGGAAGCGTGGCGCAGGTGCGTGAAACCGCGGCCTACCTGACGCGCTTTGCCAAAACGCGCGGCGTGGCGATTGTGATGGTTGGTCATGTGACCAAAGACGGCTCGCTGGCGGGACCGAAAGTGCTTGAACACTGTATCGACTGCTCGGTGATGCTCGATGGCGATGCAGATTCCCGTTTTCGTACCCTGCGCAGCCATAAAAACCGCTTTGGCGCGGTGAATGAGCTGGGCGTGTTTGCCATGACCGAGCAGGGGCTTCGCGAAGTCAGCAACCCGTCGGCTATCTTCCTGAGCCGTGGCGACGAGATCACGTCCGGTAGTTCGGTGATGGTGCTGTGGGAGGGGACGCGTCCGCTGCTGGTTGAAATTCAGGCGCTGGTGGATCAATCGATGATGGGCAACCCGCGGCGCGTGGCGGTCGGTCTGGAACAGAACCGCCTGGCGATCCTGCTGGCGGTGCTGCACCGTCACGGCGGTCTGCAAATGGCGGATCAGGATGTGTTCGTCAACGTGGTTGGTGGGGTGAAGGTTACGGAAACCAGCGCAGACCTGGCGCTGCTGCTGGCAATGGTCTCCAGCCTGCGCGACAGACCGTTGCCGCAGGATCTGGTGGTATTTGGTGAGGTAGGGTTGGCCGGCGAGATCCGCCCGGTGCCGAGCGGTCAGGAGCGTATCTCCGAAGCGGCAAAACATGGCTTCCGCCGCGCGATTGTTCCGGCCGCCAACGTGCCGAAAAAAATTCCGGAAGGGATGCAGGTTTTTGGCGTTAAAAAACTTGCAGATGCGTTAAATGTCTTTGACGACTTATAATTACGTATTCGATTTTGCAGGAGGCACCGTAATTTATGTCATCATTTGACTACATCAAGACCGCTATCCGCCAGAAGGGCTGCACGTTGCAGCAGGTGGCGGACGCCAGCGGCATGACCAAGGGCTACCTGAGCCAACTGCTGAACGCCAAAATCAAAAGCCCCAGCGCGCAGAAGCTGGAAGCGCTGCACCGTTTTCTGGGGCTTGAATTTCCGCGGATGCAAAAGAACATTGGCGTGGTGTTCGGTAAGTTCTACCCGCTGCATACCGGGCATATCTATCTGATCCAGCGCGCCTGTAGCCAGGTCGACGAACTGCATATCATCATGGGTTATGATGAAACCCGCGATCGCCAGCTGTTTGAAGACAGCGCCATGTCGCAGCAACCCACCGTGCCGGACCGCCTGCGCTGGCTGCTTCAGACCTTTAAATATCAGAAAAATATTCGTATTCATGCCTTTAACGAAGAGGGCATGGAGCCGTATCCGCACGGCTGGGACGTGTGGAGCAACGGCATCAAAGCGTTTATGGAAGAGAAGGGCATTGCGCCTAACTGGATCTACACCTCTGAAGAGTCCGACGCGCCGCAGTTCCGCGAGCATCTGGGCATCGAGACGGTGCTGATCGATCCTAAACGCACCTTCATGAACATCAGCGGGGCGCAGATCCGCGAGAACCCGTTCCGTTACTGGGACTACATCCCGACCGAGGTGAAGCCGTTCTTCGTGCGTACGGTGGCGATCCTCGGCGGCGAGTCGAGCGGGAAATCGACGCTGGTAAATAAGCTGGCGAACATCTTCAATACCACCAGTGCGTGGGAGTATGGTCGCGATTACGTCTTCTCACACCTTGGCGGCGACGAGATGGCGTTGCAGTATTCCGACTACGATAAAATCGCGCTCGGTCATGCCCAGTACATTGATTTTGCGGTGAAATACGCCAATAAAGTCGCCTTTATTGATACCGATTTCGTCACCACGCAGGCGTTCTGCAAAAAGTACGAAGGGCGCGAGCACCCGTTTGTGCAGGCGCTGATTGACGAATACCGCTTTGACCTGGTGATCCTGCTGGAAAACAACACCCCGTGGGTGGCCGACGGCATGCGCAGCCTGGGCAGCTCGGTGGACAGGCGGGAGTTCCAGACCATGCTGGTAGAGATGCTTAACGAGAACAACGTTGAGTTTGTACATGTGGAAGAGTCGGACTACGACTCCCGCTTCCTGCGCTGCGTCGAGCTGGTGAAGGAGATGATGGGGGAGCAGGGTTAATAACTTCCCCTCTCCCACCAGGAGAGGGGGCTTTAATCGCCCTCTCCCTTTGGGAGAGGGCCGGGGTGAGGGAATCAGTTCACTCAATACTCAACCACCACCTTCCCACGCATATGCCCCTCCAGCACCCTGCGGTGCGCTTCGGTAATGCTTTCCACGCTTAGCCCGTGCAGCGTTTCGCTGAGCGAGCTTTCCACCACGCCGTTATCCACCAGCTTCGCCACCTCATCTAAAATCTCACCCTGACGCGCCATATCCGTGGTCTGGTACATGCTACGGGTGTACATAAATTCCCAGTGCAGGGCGGCAGATTTGGACTTCAGCTTGTCTTGGTTCAGCGGATGCGCGTTTTCAACGATGGAACAAATGTCTCCCTGAGGGGCAATCAGATCGCTGACCGCATCCCAGTGCCCGTCGGTATCGTTGAGGATAAAAATGTAATCCACAAAAGTGAGCCCCTGTTTCGCCAGTTCACCCTTCAGGTCGTGGTAATTTACGACAATGTCAGCCCCGCGATCGCGACACCACCGGGCGGAATCTTCTCGTGAAGCGGTTGCGACGATCTTCACCTTGCTGTTGTGCTTCGCAAACGGGATCGCCAGCGATCCGACTCCACCCGCGCCGCCAATTATCAGCAGCGTTTTATCTGCGTCGGCATCCTGAATCTTCAGCCGTTCAAACAGGCCTTCCCACGCGGTAAGCGCCGTCAGCGGCAGTGCTGCCGAGGCGGCCCAGTCAAGGCTTGCAGGCTTGTGCCCGACAATGCGCGCATCGATCAGCTGATGCGTGGTATTGCTGCCCGGGCGGGTGATGTCCCCCGCGTACCACACTTCGTCACCCGGTTTGAATCCGGTGACGCCAGCCCCAACGGCTTTTACGATACCGCTGGCATCCCACCCGAGAATGCGCGGCTCCTTCAGTCCGCTTTTGGCAATGCCTGCATGTACCTTGGTGTCCACCGGGTTTACGGAGACGGCTTTTACCTCCACCAGCAGATCGTGTTCACCGGGCTGCGGCATCGGCGGAGTGATTTCAACGAAGGTGGAGGGATTTTCCGGGTTAACGGCAATGGCTTTCACTGACATGGTGTGCTCCTCAATGGCATGCGTTTTGTTGAGGCTAGTCTATTAAGTGGTCAGCTGCATGATAAGATGGACAATCAAGAACTCAGCGTTCGTACAGGGTGAACAATCATGTTTAAACAGCTTCAGGATATGGCGCTTTTTGCGCTGGTGGCCGAGATGGGCAGCTTTACCGCGGCGGCGCAGAAGGCGGAACTGCCGAAATCCAGCGTCAGCCAGCGGATTAGCCAGCTGGAGCAACAGGTGGGGATCCGTCTGTTGAATCGCACCACGCGCAGAATAAGCCTGACGTTTGCAGGCGAGCACTATCTGGTGCACTGTCGCGAGATGCTGGCGGCCAGCGAGCGCGCGGAGTATGCCATTCAGCGGCTGCGCGAAAACCCCAGCGGGCGGCTGCGGATCACCTGTCCGGCGGGAATTGGCGCGACGCTGCTGGCGCATATGAATGCCGAGTTCCAGCTTCGCTATCCGGACGTGTCGCTGGATGTGTCGATCTCAGACGACGTGGTGGATCTGGTCGAGTCTGGCTTTGACGTGGCGCTGCGCACCGGCAAACCGCAGGATTCTTCCCTGATTGGCCGCATGATTGGGCACTGTCCGCGCTACATGCTGGCCTCGCCCCACTACCTGGCGCGTCGGGCGCCGTTAATCCATCCCCGACAGCTGGTGGAGCACCGCTGCATTACGCACCGGGCATGGTCGGAGTGGCTTCTGCGAAGCGAGAGTGAGGATTACCGCTACCTGCCGGATAACGCCCATATGACCGATAACCTGGTGTACGCCCGGGAATGCGCCATTGCCGGGGCGGGGATCACGCTGTTACCCGCATTCCTGCTGGAAGATAAGATCGAAAAGGGCGCGCTGGTGAAGGTGCTGCCGGCGTGGAGCGTTGAGGGAAACGATCTCTGGCTGGCCTACCCGAGCCGTAAGCTCAATTCGCCTGCGCTGATGAGCTATATCGACTTTGCGATGCAGTTTGATGAGGTGAAGCGGTATTACGTGGGCAAATAAAAAAGCCGGGTGGCGGCTTCGCCTTACCCGGCCTACACACTGTGCGGCCTGATGCCCTCACCCTGGCCCTCTCCCACGGGGAGAGGGTACAAACATAAAAAACGGCAACCGAAGTTGCCGTTTTGCTTTTATTTCGCAATACGCTTGTACTTAATACGCTTCGGCTCCAGCGCGTCTGCGCCCAGCGTGCGTTTCTTGTACTCTTCGTATTCGGTGAAGTTACCTTCGAAGAACTCCACCTTACCTTCGTCCTGGTAGTCCAGGATGTGGGTTGCGATGCGGTCCAGGAACCAGCGGTCGTGCGAGATAACCATCGCGCAGCCCGGGAACTCCAGCAGGGCGTTTTCCAGCGCGCGCAGGGTTTCGATGTCCAGATCGTTGGTAGGTTCATCAAGCAGCAGAACGTTGCCGCCAACCTGGAGCAGTTTCGCCAGGTGCAGACGACCGCGCTCACCGCCGGACAGCTCGCCCACGCGTTTGCCCTGGTCAGTGCCCTTAAAGTTAAAGCGGCCAACGTAAGCGCGGCTTGGCATCTCGGTGTTGCCGATACGCATGATATCCAGACCGCCGGAAACCTCTTCCCACACGGTTTTGCTGTTATCCATTGCGTCGCGGAACTGGTCCACGGAAGCCAGCTTCACGGTTTCACCCAGGGTGATAGAGCCGCTGTCAGGCTGTTCCTGACCGGACATCATGCGGAACAGGGTCGATTTACCTGCGCCGTTCGGACCGATGATGCCAACGATAGCGCCTTTCGGCACGGAGAAGGTCAGGTCGTCGATCAGCAGACGGTCGCCGTAGGACTTACGCAGGTTGGTCACTTCAACCACTTTATCCCCCAGACGTGCGCCAGGTGGAATAAACAGTTCGTTGGTTTCGTTACGTTTCTGGTATTCAGTGTTGTTCAGCTCTTCGAAGCGTGCCAGACGTGCTTTGCCCTTGGACTGACGGCCTTTCGCGCCCTGACGCACCCACTCCAGCTCTTTCTCGATAGACTTACGACGCGCCGCTTCCTGAGATGCTTCCTGCGCCAGACGCTGATCTTTCTGCTCCAGCCAGGAGGAGTAGTTGCCTTCCCACGGAATACCTTCGCCGCGGTCCAGCTCCAGGATCCAGCCCGCAACGTTGTCGAGGAAGTAACGGTCGTGGGTAATCGCCACCACGGTGCCTTCGAAGTCGTGCAGGAAGCGCTCCAGCCACGCCACGGATTCCGCATCCAGGTGGTTGGTAGGTTCGTCGAGCAGCAGCATGTCTGGTTTTTCCAGCAGCAGGCGGCACAGCGCCACGCGGCGGCGTTCACCACCGGACAGGTTAGCGATTTTCGCATCCCAGTCTGGCAGACGCAGGGCATCAGCCGCGCGCTCCAGCTGCACGTTCAGGTTGTGACCGTCGTGCGCCTGGATAATCTCTTCATATTTGCCCTGCTGAGCGGCCAGTTTGTCGAAGTCCGCATCCGGCTCGGCGTATTTGGCATACACTTCATCCAGACCTTTCAGGGCGTTAACCACCTCGGATACCGCTTCTTCAACGGATTCACGCACGGTGTGTTCCGGGTTCAGCTGGGGTTCCTGCGGCAGGTAGCCGATCTTAATGCCAGGCTGCGGACGGGCTTCACCTTCGATGTCTGTATCGATGCCGGCCATGATGCGCAGCAGGGTGGACTTACCGGCACCGTTGAGACCCAGAACACCGATTTTTGCGCCCGGGAAGAAGCTCAGCGAGATATTTTTAAGAATATGACGTTTCGGCGGGACAACTTTGCCGACACGATGCATGGTATAAACGAATTGAGCCACGTTGGACTTCGCCTCTTTTATCGTGATGAGAATGAATTTCAGCCTCGAAGTGTAGCCTTTTTCACGCCCTAATCCCAGCCAGGAACGTCGGGAGTGTTAAAACGCGCAAGAAAGGTAAAAAAGTGTCCATGACGTGGCGCGTTGTGGGATGCCTGGTTAGCATAAGTTGATGTAACTTTGACGTGGCAAGACGCTGCAACTGACGAAAAACAATGAGGAAGAGCTTGTGGAAAAAGCCAAACGGGTGGTCTGGCGTCTGCTGGCTGCCAGCGTATGCGTAATGGCGGTAAGCCAGGCGGTGCATGCCGATTCACTGGATGAACAACGTAACCGCTATGCCCAGATTAAACAGGCATGGGACAACAAGCAGATGGATACCGTGCAGGCGCTGATGCCGACGCTGAAGGATTATCCGCTGTATCCGTATCTTGAGTATCGTCAGATCACGGACGATCTCATGAATCAACCGACCGTCACCGTGAATAACTTCATTCAGGCGAACCCGACCCTGCCGCCTGCGCGCACCCTGAAGTCCCGGTTTGTGAACGAGCTGGCCCGTCGCGAAGACTGGCGCGGCCTGCTGGCCTTCAGCCCGGATAAACCGGGCGCGACGGAAGCGCAGTGTAATTACTATTATGCGAAATGGGCGACCGGTCAGCAGGAGGAAGCCTGGACCGGCGCGAAAGAGCTGTGGCTGACGGGCAAAAGCCAGCCAAACGCCTGTGACCCGCTGTTCAGCGCCTGGCGCGCCTCGGGCAAGCAGGATCCGCTCTCTTACCTGGAACGTATTCGCCTGGCGATGAAGGCCGGAAACACCCGGCTGGTCACCGTGCTGGCGGGCCAGATGCCCGCAGATTATCAGACCATTGCGTCTGCCGTTATCAGTCTTGCAAACGATCCCAATACCGTGCTGACGTTTGCGCGTACTACCGGCGCGACCGATTTTACCCGCCAGATGGCGGCGGTGGCCTTTGCCAGCGTGGCGCGTGATGATGTGGAAAACGCCCGGCTGATGATCCCGCAGCTGGTGCAGGCCCAGCAGCTTAATGACGATCAAACTCAGGAGCTGCGCGATATCGTGGCATGGCGACTGATGGGGACAGATGTCACCGACGAACAGGCGCGCTGGCGTGATGATGCGGTGATGCGTTCAAACTCTGTCTCGCTGGTGGAGCGTCGCGTGCGCATGGCGCTGGGAACGGGCGATCGTCGTGGCCTCAATACCTGGCTGGCGCGTCTGCCGATGGATGCCAAAGAGAAAGATGAATGGCGTTACTGGCAGGCGGACATGCTGCTCGAACGTGGTCGTGAAGATGAAGCCAAAGAGATCCTCCACTCCCTGATGCAGCAGCGCGGATTCTACCCGATGGCGGCGGCGCAGCGTCTGGGCGAGGAGTACACCCTGAAGATCGACAAAGCGCCAGCCAACGCGAACCCGGCGCTGACGCAGGGGCCGGAAATGGCGCGCGTGCGCGAGCTGATGTACTGGAATCTGGATAATACCGCGCGCAGCGAATGGGCGAATCTGGTCACCAGCCGTACCACCGATGAGAAAGCGCAGCTTGCCCGCTATGCATTTGATAATCGCTGGTGGGATCTGAGCGTGCAGGCGACGATCGCCGGCAAACTGTGGGATCATCTCGAAGAGCGTTTCCCGCTGGCTTATAAGGATCTGTTCGATCGCTACACCAGCGGCAAAGATATTCCGCAAAGCTACGCGATGGCCATTGCCCGTCAGGAGAGCGCCTGGAACCCGAAAGTGCGTTCTCCGGTAGGTGCCAGCGGCCTGATGCAGATTATGCCGGGTACCGCGACGCACACGGTGAAGATGTTTAATATTCCAGGCTACAGCAGCCCGTCCCAGCTGCTGGATCCGGAGACTAACATCAACATCGGTACCAGCTACTTGCAGTACGTCTATCAGCAGTTCGGTAATAACCGTATCTTCGCGTCAGCGGCGTACAACGCCGGGCCTGGCCGCGTGCGGACATGGCTTGGCAACAGCGCAGGGCGCATCGACGCCGTGGCGTTTGTCGAGAGCATTCCGTTCTCGGAAACGCGCGGCTATGTGAAGAATGTGCTGGCTTATGACGCCTACTATCGCTACTTCATGGGGCAGAAAGATACCCTGATGAGCGATGCCGAGTGGCAGAGACGTTACTGATCGGCGCGGGTTGTGTTATGCTGTACTCGCTAATGAGTACAAGAGGCAGCATAACATGACCCAGCATTCCCCGTATTCCTCGGCCATGGCCGAACAGCGTCATCAGGAGTGGCTTCGTTTTGTGGAGTTGCTCCGCCAGTCTTACGACAAAGATCTGCATTTACCGTTGCTACAGCTGATGCTGACGCCCGATGAACGCGAAGCGCTGGGCACGCGGGTACGCATTATTGAGGAACTGCTGCGCGGCGAAATGAGCCAGCGCGAGCTGAAAAACGAGCTGGGCGCGGGTATCGCGACCATCACCCGGGGTTCAAACAGCCTGAAGTCGGCGCCGGTTGAACTGCGTCAGTGGCTGGAAGCCGTATTGCTGAAAAACGCCGGATGACGGCTTCGCCTTATCCGGCCTGCAAACTTAACGATAAATCGCGTTATGAAACGGACTTAACGCCAGAATAACGGCCTGGTGGTAAACGCCTGAACGCGTAAGCTTGCCACCCGTAAAGACGCCAATCGCCCCCTCTTTACGACCAATTTCATCAATGCCGGTGTAGTGCGACATTACCGGCCCCAGCGCCTCACCCGCGCGGACTTTCTCCTGTATGACTTCCGGCAGCGGCAGCGTGGCAGAACGCGCTTCGCCGCGCTGCTCACGGCTTTCGATGACAACCCAGCTGAAGGTCGCCCCTTCGTCGATGCCTGCTTCAATCGCGACCCAGAAGTCAGCGTCTGGCGCGGCGGCTTTTGCATTCGCCACGCGATTTCGTGCGCCAGCGCGTGTTTCCTCGCTGCCAAACGGCTGTTCCGGCACACCGCTCTCGACGCCGACGGCGTCAATATGGCAGGATCCTTCGCCGAAGATCTCTTCAAATGCCCTTAGAATTGCCTGAATTTTGGCAGGATTGGTGGTAGCAGAGACAACATGGTGCATAATTAAGCTCGATTTAAAAAATTCATCGCAGTATAACGGAAAAAAAGCATGTTACAGGTATACCTTGTTCGCCACGGTGAAACGCAGTGGAACGCCGAGCGACGTATTCAAGGCCAGTCAGACAGTCCTCTCACCGACAAAGGTGTGCAGCAAGCGTGGCAGGTGGCGGAGCGCGCCAGAACGCTGGGTATCACTCACGTCATCTCCAGTGATTTAGGCCGCACGCAGCAGACGGCACGCATCATCGCCGATGCCTGTGGCTGCGACGTGACCCTCGAACCGCGTCTGCGCGAGCTGGATATGGGCGTGCTGGAAAAACGTCCTATCGATACGCTGACGGAAACCGAAGAAGGCTGGCGCCGCACGCTGGTGAACGGCACTGAAGATGGTCGCATCCCTGAAGGGGAATCCATGCAGGAGCTGAGCGTGCGCATGCATGCCGCGCTGGCCGAGTGCCTGAAACTCCCGGCAGGTAGCCGACCGCTGCTGGTGAGCCACGGTATCGCGCTGGGTTGCCTGGTGAGCACCATTCTGGGACTGCCGGCTTACGCCGAACGCCGTTTGCGGCTGCGCAACTGTTCCATTTCCCGTATCGACTATCAGGAAAGTGCCTGGCTGGCATCGGGGTGGGTAGTTGAGATGGCAGGGGACATTTCGCATCTTGATGCCCCTGCTCTGGACGAATTGCAGCGTTAACGACGTACCGGAATCAGGAATTCCATACGCAGATTGATAGGGCCTTCTTCCGGTTTAGCATCTTGCGCCGGATAGTAGCGCTCAATGTCCTGACCTTTACGGCGATTCAGATTCAGCATCGGCATGCAGGTCCCGTAAACGGTCAGGATGAACTCCTGAACGCCCGTTCCTAAACCTTCGTATGAGAACATCACATACTCGCCGCCTTCCAGCACGACAGGCTTCGAGCCATGAATGTAACCGTTCGCCATGTCAGGCGTCAGCGCCGTGGTATAGAACACCTCCTGCTCGTCGTCTTTTTCCTGGCTGGGATGCGTTTCGTTCAGGCCATACAGAATCGGCGGGAGCGCCGGAGCATGGCTTAAAAATTCGCGCCAGAACTGAACGCGCATCTGATGGCGGAACTCGGAGATCTGCTCCAGGGAACAGGAGTAGCTCTGCGTGGTGCCGACCAGGTGCGTTTCCGGCAGGGTGATGATTTCATATTTTGGCATCGCAAACTCGCCCAGACGCAGCGGCGGACGCATACCAAAGGAGCTCCAGTCCGGCGAGCGGCGATAAAGTGCTGGCGTTAACGAGAACTGTTTTTTAAAGGCGCGGGTGAAGGTTTGCTGTGAATCGAAGCGATATTGCAGGGCAATATCCAGGATTGGTCGCGCGGTCAGGCGCAACGCGACAGCAGACTTTGATAAACGACGTGCGCGAATATAGGCACCGATAGCATGACCGGTGACATCCTTGAACATCCTTTGCAGATGCCACTTGGAATAGCCTGCTTTTGCCGCCACATTATCCAGTGACAAAGGCTGGTCGAGATGACCTTCCAGCCAGGTGAGCAGGTCGCGAATAATTCCAGCCTGATCCATATACTATCCTCATCCTTAAAACTGCCGCAGGTGCCTGTTTACAGGTTAGCGGATAATAGCATTTTTTGACGTTTTAGCATTCAGTGTTTTTTTTGCGCATAAATGCTTTTTGTAGTGATTTATGTGCGGATATATTCTAATCCTGTGATCTTGCTACATTTTTATCTAACCTGTTGAATAATCGCTCAGCGTAATTTTTATGAATGGTAACAATATGAAATACAAGGTTTTAGTCTTTGCAGCACTGGCGCTGATGGCAGGGCGCGTGGCACAGGCGGAGCAAATTGGCTCCGTGGATACTGTGTTTAAAATGTTTGGGCCGGACCACAAAATTGTGGTGGAAGCCTTTGACGATCCGGACGTTAAAAACGTCACCTGCTATGTCAGCCGGGCAAAGACCGGCGGGATTAAAGGCGGCCTGGGGCTGGCTGAAGACACGTCTGACGCGGCCATCTCCTGCCAGCAGGTTGGCCCGGTGGAATTGAGTGACAAAATCAAAAACGGCAAAGCGCAGGGCGACGTCGTATTCCAGAAACGGACCTCGCTGGTGTTCAAAAAGCTACAGGTGGTCCGTTTTTATGACGCGAAGCGTAACACCCTGGCTTATCTGGCTTATTCCGACAAAGTCGTGGACGGCTCACCGAAAAACGCGATAAGCGCGGTACCGATTATGCCGTGGCATTGATAAAAAAAACGGCGCAAATGCGCCGTTTTTTACTGCGTGACGGGAGAATTACTCCTGGAGGTCACCGCAGAAACGATAGCCTTCACCATGGATCGTGGCGATGATTTCCGGCGTATCCGGCGTAGATTCGAAGTGCTTACGAATACGACGGATGGTTACGTCAACGGTACGATCGTGTGGCTTCAACTCACGACCGGTCATTTTCTTCAGCAGTTCTGCACGGGACTGAATCTTGCCCGGGTTCTCGCAGAAGTGCAGCATCGCGCGGAATTCACTGCGCGGCAGTTTGTACTGCTCACCGTTCGGGCTAATCAGCGAACGGCTATTGATATCAAGTTCCCAGCCGTTGAATTTGTAGCTGTCGACGCTACGACGCTCTTCACTTACCGTACCCAGATTCATGGTGCGGGACAGCAGGTTGCGTGCACGAATGGTTAACTCGCGAGGGTTGAACGGCTTGGTGATGTAGTCATCCGCGCCGATTTCCAGACCAAGAATTTTATCAACCTCGTTGTCACGGCCCGTCAGGAACATCAACGCGACGTTCGCCTGTTCACGCAGTTCGCGCGCCAGAAGAAGCCCGTTTTTGCCCGGCAGGTTGATATCCATAATCACCAGGTTGATATCATTTTCAGAAAGGATCTGATGCATCTCTGCGCCATCGGTCGCTTCAAAGACATCGTAGCCTTCTGCTTCGAAAATGCTCTTTAACGTGTTGCGTGTTACCAACTCGTCTTCAACGATAAGAATGTGCGGGGTCTGCATGTTTGCTACCTAAATTGCCAACTAAATCGAAACAGGAAGTACAAAAGTCCCTGACCTGCCTGATGCATGTCGCAAATTAACATGATCGGCTTAACGTGACTAAAGTACGTAATTGCGTTCTTGATGCACTTTCCATCAACGTCAACAACATCATTAGCTTGGTCGTGGGTACTTTCCCTTTGGACCCGACAGTGTCAAAAACGGCTGTCATCCTAACCATTTTAACAGCAACATAACAGGCTAAGTGACACCGGACACCCAATAAAACTACGCTTCGTTGACATATATCAAGTTCAATTGTAGCACGTTAACAGTTTGATGAAATCATCGTAGCTGAATGCTAGCCTTTGTCACAATTTTTCAATAAACCAACTAGTTGCGGACATTGATTGATAAACGGTACGAATCCAATCAGAAAAGAGTATTCATATGGTCATTATCATTACAAAACATAAGGATAATGGACTTCTGTTAACATTCTAACTGATTGTTCAGCCACAAAATAGTTTAGCTTTTTTTAATTGTTATGAAACGCTATTTCGGTGATTTGTGTTGCAAAATTGTAAATTCGTGCTGCGTAATATGTTGAACTGAATCACATTTTTACCTGCTAACTGATTAAAAAGAGAGCGTAAATGCATCTGTCGATTGTGCTGGTGGCACCAGCAAGAGCTGAAAATATTGGCGCTGCGGCGCGTGCCATGAAGACTATGGGGTTTACCGATTTGCGTATTGTGGACAGCACGGCGCATCTGGAGCCTGCTGCGCGCTGGGTGGCGCACGGTTCGGGTGATATTCTCGATAATATAACCACTTACGCTACGCTCGCCGACGCACTCCACGATATTTCGTTTACCGTCGCGACGACCGCGCGCAGCCGGGCTAAGTTTCACTATTACGCCACGCCTGCTGAACTGGTGCCGATGCTGGAAGAGAAAAGCCAGTGGCTGGAGAAAGCCGCGCTGGTGTTTGGGCGAGAAGATTCCGGGCTGACTAACGAAGAGCTGGAGCTGGCTGACGTGCTGACGGGCGCGCCGATGGTGGCGGATTATCCGTCACTCAATCTGGGGCAGGCGGTGATGGTCTATTGCTATCAATTAGCATCCTTAATACAAATTTCTCAGCCACCGGTGACAGTTTCGGATGAAAACCAGCTGGCGGCACTGCGTGTTCGTGCAGATAACCTTCTTGAGCAGTTGGGCGTCGCTGACGATCAAAAAATGGTGGACTGGTTACAGCAGCGCCTGGGGCGCCTTGAGCAGCGCGACACGGCAATGCTGCACCGATTGCTTCATGATATTGAAAAAAAATTAGCCGAGTAAAATAGTGTCATAGGTTTTTATTATGGCCGATCCTGCTGATGTCTGGGGTTGCATCTGGGTTATTCCGATGAAAATAAATCTGCCCGCAGCGGGACGTGAGAATGTCCCGAATTGTGATCGAATTAAAAATTCATTGACTTAAGGGGCTCGATCCTTTAACCCTAAAAGAATAGAGCACAGACAGATAATAATGACAGAGTACACAACATCCATGAAACGCATCAGCATCACCACCATTACTACAACCATCATCATTACCACAGGTAACGATGCGGGCTGACGCGTACAGGAAAAACAGAAAAAAGCCCGCACCTGAACAGTGCGGGCTTTTTTTTTCGGCTAAAGGAAATGAGGTAGAACCATGCGAGTGTTGAAGTTCGGCGGTACGTCAGTGGCAAATGCAGAACGTTTTCTGCGTGTTGCCGATATCCTGGAAAGCAACGCCAGGCAGGGGCAGGTTGCCACCGTGCTCTCTGCCCCGGCCAAAATCACGAACCACCTGGTGGCGATGATTGAAAAAACCATCGGTGGTCAGGATGCACTACCGAACATCAGCGACGCCGAGCGTATCTTTGCCGATCTGCTTCAGGGGCTGGCCGACGCCCAGCCTGGTTTCCCGCTGGCGCAGCTGAAAAGCACCGTTGAACTTGAATTTGCCCAGATTAAACACGTTCTTCACGGTATCAGCCTGCTTGGTCAGTGTCCGGACAGCATCAACGCGGCGCTGATTTGCCGGGGTGAAAAACTCTCTATCGCCATCATGGCAGGCGTGCTGGAAGCGCGCGGTCACCACGTGACGGTCATCGATCCGGTTGAAAAACTGCTGGCTGTGGGCCACTACCTTGAATCCACCGTCGACATTGCCGAGTCGACACGCCGTATTGCGGCGAGCAAAATCCCGTCTGACCATATGATCCTGATGGCTGGCTTTACTGCCGGTAACGAGAAGGGCGAACTGGTGGTGTTGGGGCGTAACGGCTCTGACTACTCCGCCGCCGTGCTGGCCGCCTGTTTACGCGCAGACTGCTGTGAGATCTGGACTGACGTCGACGGCGTTTATACCTGCGATCCGCGCCAGGTACCGGACGCCAGGCTGCTGAAGTCGATGTCGTACCAGGAAGCGATGGAGCTTTCCTACTTCGGCGCTAAAGTTCTTCACCCGCGTACCATCTCCCCGATTGCCCAGTTCCAAATCCCTTGCCTGATTAAGAATACCGGTAACCCTCAGGCGCCGGGCACGCTGATTGGCGCCAGCGCGGATGAAGATGAACTGCCGGTGAAAGGCATTTCTAACCTCAATAACATGGCGATGTTCAGCGTCTCCGGCCCGGGGATGAAGGGCATGGTCGGCATGGCGGCACGCGTCTTTGCCGCTATGTCCCGCAACGGGATCTCCGTGGTGCTGATCACGCAGTCTTCTTCCGAATACAGCATCAGCTTCTGCGTTCCGCAGGGTGATTGCCTGCGTGCCCGTCGCGCGCTGGAAGAAGAGTTCTATCTGGAGCTGAAAGAAGAGCTGCTGGAGCCGCTGTCGATTCAGGAGCGTCTGGCGATTATCTCTGTGGTCGGCGACGGCATGCGCACCCTGCGCGGTATCTCCGCCAAATTCTTTGCCGCGCTGGCGCGGGCCAATATTAATATCGTGGCGATTGCCCAGGGCTCATCAGAGCGTTCCATTTCCGTTGTCGTGGATAACGATGACGCCACTACCGGCGTGCGCGTGGTGCATCAGATGCTGTTCAACACCGACCAGGTGATTGAGCTGTTCCTGGTGGGCGTCGGTGGTGTCGGTGGCGCGCTGCTGGAGCAGGTGAAGCGCCAGCAGGAGTGGCTTAAGAAGAAACATATCGATTTGCGCGTTTGCGGCATTGCGAACTCGAAAGCGTTGCTGACTAACGTCCACGGTCTGAATCTGGAAAACTGGCAGGCGGAGCTGGAAGAGGCGAAAGAGCCATTTAACCTGGGCCGCCTGATCCGCCTGGTGAAAGAATATCACCTGCTTAACCCGGTGATCGTTGACTGTACCTCCAGCCAGGCGGTGGCCGATCAGTACGCCGACTTCCTGCGCGAAGGGTTCCACGTGGTGACGCCAAACAAAAAGGCCAACACCTCGTCGATGGATTACTATCACCAGCTGCGGCTGGCGGCGAGTAAGTCGCGCCGTAAGTTTCTGTATGACACCAACGTGGGCGCAGGCCTGCCGGTCATCGAGAACCTGCAAAACCTGCTGAACGCGGGCGACGAACTACAGCGTTTCTCCGGCATCCTCTCCGGCTCCCTGTCGTTTATCTTCGGCAAGCTGGACGAAGGGATGAGCTTGTCGGAAGCCACCCGCGCCGCGCGCGAGCTGGGCTACACCGAGCCGGATCCGCGCGACGACCTCTCCGGCATGGACGTGGCGCGTAAACTGCTGATCCTGGCGCGCGAAACTGGCCGCGAGCTGGAGCTTTCGGATATCGTGATTGAGCCGGTGCTGCCAGCAGAATTTGATGACAGCGGTGACGTCAGCGCCTTTATGGCCAGGTTGCCGCAGCTTGACGACGCCTTTGCCGCACGCGTTGCGAAAGCCCGTGATGAAGGTAAGGTATTGCGCTATGTTGGCAACATTGAAGAAGACGGCGTCTGCCGGGTGAAGATTGCCGAAGTGGATGGCAACGATCCGCTGTACAAGGTGAAAAACGGCGAGAACGCCCTGGCGTTCTACAGCCATTATTATCAGCCACTGCCGCTGGTGCTTCGCGGCTATGGCGCAGGGAATGATGTGACGGCGGCAGGCGTGTTTGCCGATCTGCTGCGTACCCTGTCATGGAAGTTAGGAGTTTAAGATGGTTAAAGTATATGCCCCGGCTTCCAGCGCCAATATGAGCGTCGGATTTGACGTGCTGGGCGCGGCGGTCACGCCGGTGGACGGTTCGCTGCTGGGCGATACGGTTACGGTTGAGGCGGCAGAGCGCTTCAGCCTGAATAACATCGGCCGCTTCGCCAGTAAGCTGCCGTCTGAACCGCGCGAGAATATCGTTTATCAGTGCTGGGAACGCTTCTGTCAGGAGATCGGCAAAAACGTGCCGGTCGCCATGACGCTGGAAAAGAGCATGCCGATTGGTTCGGGGCTGGGCTCGAGCGCCTGCTCGGTGGTCGCCGCGCTGGTGGCGATGAATGAGCATTGCGGCAAGCCGCTGAACAACAGCCGTCTGCTGGCACTGATGGGCGAGCTGGAAGGGCGCATCTCCGGCAGCATTCATTATGATAACGTGGCGCCGTGCTTCCTTGGCGGCATGCAGCTGATGATTGAAGAAAATGGCATCATCAGCCAGCAGGTGCCAGGGTTTGATGAGTGGCTGTGGGTGCTGGCCTATCCGGGCATTAAAGTGTCTACCGCCGAAGCGCGTGCGATCCTGCCAGCGCAGTATCGTCGTCAGGACTGTATCGCCCACGGGCGTCATCTGGCGGGCTTTATTCACGCCTGCTACACCCGTCAGCCGCAGCTGGCGGCGAAACTGATGAAAGACGTCATTGCCGAGCCGTATCGCACGAAGCTGCTGCCGGGCTTTAACGAAGCGCGACAGGCATCCATGGATATCGGCGCACTGGCGTGCGGCATCTCCGGCTCCGGCCCGACGCTGTTCGCCTTATGCGACAAGCCAGACACCGCGCAGCGCGTGGCGGACTGGCTCTCTAAACACTACCTGCAAAATCAGGAAGGCTTTGTTCATATTTGCCGTCTGGACACGGCTGGCGCACGAGTACTGGGATAACGAATGAAACTCTACAACCTTAAAGATCATAACGAGCAGGTCAGCTTCGCGCAGGCGGTAACGCAGGGGCTTGGCAAAAATCAGGGGCTGTTCTTCCCCCACGACCTGCCGGAATTTCAGCTGACCGAAATCGATGAGCTGCTGAAGCAGGACTTTGTCACCCGCAGCACCAAAATTCTGTCTGCCTTTATCGGCGACGAAATCCCGCAGGAGCTGCTCGAAGAGCGCGTGCGTGCGGCGTTTGCTTTCCCGGCGCCGGTGAAGCAGGTGGAGCCTGACGTTGGTTGTCTGGAGCTGTTCCACGGCCCGACGCTGGCGTTCAAAGATTTCGGCGGTCGCTTTATGGCGCAGATGCTGACCCACATTAGCGGCGACAAACCGGTGACCATTCTTACCGCGACTTCAGGCGATACCGGAGCGGCGGTGGCCCATGCGTTCTACGGCCTGAAAAACGTCCGCGTGGTGATCCTCTATCCGAAAGGCAAAATCAGCCCGCTTCAGGAAAAACTGTTCTGCACCCTTGGGGGCAACATTGAAACCGTGGCGATCGACGGCGATTTCGATGCCTGTCAGGCGCTGGTGAAGCAGGCCTTCGATGACGAAGAGCTGAAGGCGGCGCTGGGGCTGAACTCTGCCAACTCCATCAACATCAGCCGTCTGCTGGCGCAGATCTGCTACTACTTCGAAGCGGTGGCGCAGCTGCCGCAGGACGCGCGCAATCAGCTGGTGGTTTCCGTGCCAAGTGGGAACTTCGGCGACCTGACGGCAGGCCTGCTGGCGAAATCACTCGGCCTGCCGGTGAAGCGCTTTATCGCCGCCACCAACGCCAACGACACCGTGCCGCGTTTCCTGAAGGACGGAAAATGGGCGCCGAACGCGACTCAGGCCACGCTCTCCAATGCGATGGATGTGTCACAGCCTAACAACTGGCCGCGTGTGGAAGAGCTGTTCCGCTGTAAGGTCTGGCGTCTGGGCGATCTGGGTTACGCAGCGGTGACGGACGAAACCACTAAAGCCACCATGCGCGAGCTGAAAGCGGTGGGCTATACCTCTGAGCCGCACGCGGCGATTGCCTATCGTGCCCTGCGCGATCAGCTTCAACCGGGTGAGTATGGCCTGTTCCTCGGCACCGCCCATCCGGCCAAGTTCAAAGAGAGCGTGGAAGCGATCCTGGGGGAAACGCTGCCGCTACCAAAAGAGCTGGCCGATCGCGCCGACCTGCCGCTGCTGTCTCATGAGCTGCCCGCAGACTTTGCCGCGCTGCGTAAGCTGATGATGGCCCGAGCGTGATTGTGCTGCCCGGTGGCGGCTTCGCCTTACCGGGCCTACAACGGCGAACTCATCGTAGGCCGGGTAAGCGCAGCGCCACCCGGCTTTTTTGTGAAGAAATTAAGGAGAAAAACAGCAGGAAAAAAGCAGAAATTCCCAATAAATGCGGTCACTTAGCGTTTAGGATTGCAGAGAATAACATCCCCCGTCCCCATCACGTACTCTCCTTATATCGGCCCACGTTGGGCAAGAAGAATAAGGAGTCACCTATGTCTACACTGAAACCTGCACTTATCGCGCTTTCACTGATGCTGGTCGCTCCCATGGCGGTGCAGGCAGCTGAGATCACCCTCGTGCCAGCGGTAAAACTGCAAATTGGCGATCGGGATAATAACGGGCACTACTGGGATGGCGGCCGCTGGCGCGACCATGACTGGTGGAAAGCTCACTATGACTGGCGCGATAACCACTGGCGTCCGCACGATGAACATCGCGATCGTGACGATCACCACCGTCATGACGATCGTCGCCCGGGCCCGGACCGGAAGCACCATTAACACAAACCCCGCCAGCTGGCGGGGTTGTCTTTTTATTGCTCGTGACGCTTAAACACCAGCTCGTTTTTTCCTGACGATGCCTCGTCGAAAAAATACCCTTCACTGTTAAAGCCAGTGAGCTGCTCTGGCTTCGTCAGACGGTTTTGAATGATGAAGCGGCTCATCAGACCGCGCGCTTTTTTGGCGTAGAAGCTGATCACTTTAAATTTGCCGTTTTTCTCGTCGAGGAATACCGGCTTGATAATGTCCGCATCCAGCTTCTTCGGCTTCACCGATTTGAAGTACTCATCGGAGGCCAGGTTGATCACCACGTTGTCCCCCTGGGCTTGCAGCGCCGCGTTAAGCTTGTCGGTAATGACATCGCCCCAGAACTGGTACAGATCTTTACCTTTAGCGTTTTCCAGGCGGATACCCATCTCCAGACGATACGGCTGCATCAGATCCAGCGGTCGCAGCACCCCGTACAGGCCGGATAACATGCGCAGATGCAGCTGGGCAAAATCGAAATCGGCTTCGCTAAACGTTTCTGCTTGCAGGCCAGTGTAGACGTCACCTTTGAAGGCCAACAGCGCCTGGCGGGCGTTGGCGGGCGTGAAGTCAGGCTGCCACTCATGAAAACGGGTGGCATTCAGGTCGGCGAGTTTATCGCTGATGCTCATCAGCGAAGCGATTTGCGGAGCCGAAAGCTTACGCGCCTCGTGGATCAGCTGTTGCGAGTAGTCCAGCAATTCCGGCTGGGTATAACGCTCAGTGGCGAGCGGGCTCTGGTAGTCGAGCGTTTTGGCAGGTGAAATCAGAATCAGCATATCCAGTCCTTGCAGGAAATTTAGAGCGACTTTAACAAAAAATCGCCCTGAATTGATCGATAGCTGTTATTGCCGCGGCAAATCATCCCAGGTGCCAGGGGCAATTTGTGACTCGATTTCGGGATAGCGTGAGGCGTCAAAGACGGGCTGTACGCCGAGCTTGCGCTGACGCAGATAATCGCGCGCGATCAGCGCCACAACCGGTGAAAGCAGCAAAATGGCCGTCAGGTTCGTGATGGCCATCAGCGCCATAATGACGTCCGCTATTTGCCAGATCATCGGCATGCTGAGCAGGCAACCTACAAACACCATCGCCAGCACGCCCGCGCGAAGGATGTTGCGGGCCAGACGCGAGTCAACTTTCAGGAAGATAAGGTTGTTTTCGGCATAGATATAGTTCACCGCAATGGAACTAAAGGCAAAAAGTCCCACGACAAGTGCGACAAGGCCCGCGCCCCAGCCGCCGACGAGGGAGACCAGCGCCTGTTGTACCCAATGAATACCTGCCGTACTACCGGACGGTTGTTCAGCGGCACCGGCCAGCAGCATTATCATCGCGCTGGCGGAGCAGATAACAATGGTGTCTGTGAAGACGCCAATCATCTGTACAATGCCCTGCGCGGCGGGATGCGGAGGCCAGGATGCGGCCGCTGCGGCGGCATTCGGCGTGGAGCCCATTCCCGCTTCGTTGGAGAACATACCCCGCTGAAAACCCGCCGTGAGTGCCTGGCTAAGGGTGTAACCCAGCGCGCCGGAAGCCGCTTCGCGCCAGCCGAACGCGCTTTGGAAAATGGTGACGATGACGTTCGGCACCTCGTCGATATGTATCGCGCATACCATCAGGCTGGTGGACACCCACAGCAGCGCCATCAGCGGAACCAGCCACTGCATCAGGCGGGCAACCCCTTTGAGCCCGGTCACAATGGTCAGGAGGGTGAGAAGGGCAAGCGCGCCGCCCGTCAGCCACTCCGGACAATTGAAGGCAAAGCGCAGCGCGTGGGCGACGGAATTTGCCTGAACGGTATTGAAAATAAGGCCATAGGCAATCAGCAAAAAGATCGAGAACAGAACGCCCATCCAGCGCATTCCCAGCCCGCGAGCCATATACCAGGCGGGACCGCCGCGAAACTGACCTTTGCCGTCTTTTTCTTTGTAGAGTTGCGCAAGCGAGCATTCAGCAAAGGAGGTGGCCATACCGATAATCGCCGTCACCCACATCCAGAATACCGCGCCCGGACCGCCCGCGCCGATCGCCAGCGCGACACCGGCCAGGTTACCGCTGCCGACGCGCGCGGCCAGGCTGGTACAGAGCGCCTGAAACGAGGTCAGGCCGCCCGGCTGTGGGGTGACGCTGTTTTTCAGACTTCTGCCAAATTTGCGGATATAGCGAAACTGAATCAGACCGCTGCGCCACGTAAACCAGATACCTGCTCCTGAAAGCAGGTATATCATGATCGAACCCCAGAGGACTTCGTTGATAAAGAAAAAGAAATCAGGCACTAACGTCCCTCTTGTTGATGCCAAAGTGAATATGTAAGCGCTACCACTAATTGTGCATGCTGTTACTTAGCAGCCTGTTAATATTCTGAGTTTATCATACTCTGCCTAAGCGCACTGTCTGCGGTTGCGCTGCCTCTCACTCGTGTTATCATCAGGGCAGACCGGTTACATCCCCCTAACAAGTAAACCTGTCATTTTTCCGCTGCTGGCAAGCTGTCGGTAGTGTGAATTATCCAGGGCACGTTAAAAGAGAAACACTATCATGACGGATAAATTGACCTCCCTTCGTCAGTTCACCACTGTCGTCGCTGACACCGGAGATATCGCGGCAATGAAGCTGTACCAGCCGCAGGATGCCACAACCAACCCTTCTCTGATCCTTAACGCCGCGCAGATCCCTGAGTATCGCAAACTGATCGACGAGGCGGTGACCTGGGCAAAAGCACAGAGCAATGACCGCGCGCAGCAGGTTGTGGATGCTACTGACAAACTGGCAGTGAACATCGGTCTGGAAATCCTGAAGCTCGTTCCTGGCCGTATCTCTACCGAAGTTGATGCTCGCCTGTCCTACGACACCGAAGCGTCTATCGCAAAAGCAAAACGCCTGATCAAACTGTACAATGATGCGGGCATCAGCAATGACCGTATCCTGATCAAACTGGCGTCTACCTGGCAGGGCATCCGCGCTGCTGAGCAGCTGGAAAAAGAAGGCATCAACTGTAACCTGACTCTGCTGTTCTCCTTCGCGCAGGCGCGTGCATGTGCCGAAGCTGGCGTATACCTGATTTCTCCGTTCGTGGGCCGTATTCTGGACTGGTACAAAGCCAACACCGACAAGAAAGAGTACGCGGCGTCTGAAGATCCTGGCGTGATTTCAGTGACTGAAATCTACGAATACTACAAACAGCACGGCTATGAGACCGTTGTTATGGGCGCAAGCTTCCGTAACGTCGGCGAAATCATCGAGCTGGCTGGCTGTGACCGCCTGACCATCGCTCCTGCGCTGCTGAAAGAGCTGGCAGAAAGCGAAGGTGCTATCGAGCGTAAACTGTCCTACACCGGCGAAGTGAAAGCACGCCCTGAGCGCATCACCGAGTCCGAGTTCCTGTGGCAGCACAACCAGGATCCAATGGCCGTAGATAAACTGGCGGACGGTATCCGTAAGTTTGCTATCGACCAGGAAAAACTGGAAAAAATGATCGGCGACCTGCTGTAATCATTCTGCGTGACCGGGTTCCCGGTCACGCGTCTTTCCCCTGCCTCTGTCTGAATTTTCTCTCTGCGTGTATCATTCCCTTTAATCAGTACTTTTTGAATGGAATGGATATGAATACCTTACGCATCGGCTTAGTGTCGATTTCTGACCGCGCCTCCAGCGGTGTTTATCAGGATAAAGGCATCCCTGCTCTGGAAGAGTGGCTGGGCAGCGCGCTCACTACCCCGTTTGAGATCCAGACTCGCCTGATCCCGGACGAGCAGCCGATCATCGAGCAAACCCTGTGTGAACTGGTGGATGAGATGAGCTGCCACCTGGTGCTGACGACGGGCGGAACCGGCCCCGCGCGCCGCGATGTAACGCCGGACGCGACGCTGGCTATCGCCGATCGTGAAATGCCGGGCTTCGGTGAGCAGATGCGCCAGATCAGTCTACACTTTGTCCCGACGGCCATTCTTTCCCGTCAGGTCGGGGTGATCCGCAAACAGGCGCTGATCCTGAACCTGCCGGGGCAGCCGAAGTCGATAAAAGAAACGCTTGAAGGGGTAAAAGCCGAGGACGGCAGCGTTATCGTCCACGGTATCTTTGCAAGTGTACCGTATTGTATACAACTGCTTAACGGTCCGTATGTGGAAACTGACGGCAACGTGGTAGCAGCATTTCGCCCTAAAAGCGCTCGCCGCGAAACAATCTCCTGAAATTCTTTAAAATGTGACATTAGCGCCAGCCGCGGTAGCGTGTAAATGGATTTACGATATAGTAATTTTTTCTTTACGATTGCTGTAAAAAATAATCCACAACACATGCACAATGGTTCGCTATGTCACATTACACCCGACCTCTGAATCGACAGGACTACAAAACCCTCACGCTCGCTGCCCTGGGCGGCGCGCTGGAGTTTTACGACTTCATCATCTTTGTCTTCTTCGCCGCCGTTGTGGGGGCGCTGTTTTTCCCGGCGGATATTCCGGAATGGCTGCGTCAGGTACAAACCTTCGGCATTTTCGCTGCCGGCTATCTGGCGCGTCCGCTGGGCGGCATTGTCATGGCGCACTTTGGCGATCTGGTCGGGCGCAAGAAGATGTTTACCCTCAGCATCCTGCTTATGGCCGTGCCGACGCTGGCGATTGGGCTTTTGCCTACCTATGAGTCGATGGGCATTATCGCCCCGTTATTGCTGCTGCTGATGCGTATTCTCCAGGGCGCGGCCATCGGCGGGGAAGTGCCGGGCGCCTGGGTGTTTGTCGCTGAGCACGTCCCGGTGCGCCGCATCGGCATTGCGTGCGGAACGCTGACCGCAGGGCTGACGATCGGGATCCTGCTTGGCTCCGTGGTTGCAACCATCATCAATACCAGCATGACGCAACAGGCCGTTCACGACTGGGGCTGGCGTATACCGTTCCTGCTGGGCGGGGCGTTTGGGCTGGTGGCAATGTACCTGCGACGCTGGTTGCAGGAGACGCCAATATTTCTGGAAATGCAGCAGCGGAAGGCGCTGGCGCAAGAACTGCCGGTGAAAACCGTAGTAGTGCGGCATAAAAAAGCGGTAGTGGTGTCGATGCTTCTGACCTGGCTGCTGTCTGCGGGGATCGTGGTGGTCATTTTGATGTCACCGGTCTGGCTGCAAAAACAGTACGGTTTTGCGCCTGCCGTGACGTTACAGGCGAACAGTATCGCGACAATTATGCTCTGCTTTGGTTGTCTGGCCGCCGGGCTGGCGGCGGATCGTTTCGGCGCAAGCGCGACCTTTATTGTCGGCAGTCTGCTTCTGGCCGCGTCGAGCTGGGCATTTTATCATCTTGCGGGCACCCATCCTGAACAGCTGTTCCTGCTATACGGTGTCGTCGGGCTGTGCGTGGGCGTCGTTGGCGCCGTACCGTACGTAATGGTCCGCGCCTTCCCGCCGGAGGTACGCTTCACTGGGATCTCTTTCTCTTATAATGTCTCGTATGCCATTTTCGGCGGGCTGACCCCGATTGTGGTGACGGTGTTGATGGGGGTGTCACCCCTTGCACCTGCGTGGTACGTGCTGGCGTTATCGCTGATGGGGCTGGTTTTGGGGGTGTGGCTTCGCCAGTCAGAGGGACGTGGGGGCCCCCCCCCCGGGGCGC
>NZ_JADCKV010000003.1:123462-150504 GCF_014982105.1 Enterobacter cloacae complex sp. P18RS
GTCGGGCCCGCGACGCGGGCACGACAGAGGGATCAGTGTTTTTCACCAATCGGTAGAATGGTGCGGTCGAACTGCTCGTTCAGCACTTCACCCATGGCCAGGTAGATTGCGCTTGCGCCGCAAACCAGACCTACCCAGCCGGCAACGTGAACGATGCCTTCGTTATCCGCCAGGTGACCGATGGCCAGCAGAGCGAACAGTACGGTCAGGCTCAGGAAGACGAATTGCAGTGCGCGGTTCGCCTTAAGGGTACCGAAGAACATGAACAGGGTGAACACGCCCCACAGTCCCAGGTACACGCCCAGGAAATGGGCGTTTGCCGCCTCTGCCAGGCCCATTTTAGGCATCAGCAGAATTGCGACCAGAGTCAGCCAGAAGGAACCGTAAGAGGTAAAGGCGGTTAAGCCGAAGGTGTTGCCTTTCTTATATTCCAGCAGGCCCGCAAAGATCTGTGCGATACCGCCGTAAAAAATGCCCATCGCCAGGATAATGCCGTCCATCGGGAACATCCCGATATTGTGCAGGTTCAGCAGAATAGTGGTCATGCCAAAACCCATCAGGCCCAGCGGAGCCGGATTAGCCAACTTAGTGTTGCCCATAAGTCCTCAAAAAAATCATCATTAATATGGTGAAATGGTTAAACCCGCGCCAGTTCTACCTGACGGGGCGCGGCATCATAATGGGCGGCATCGACGCCGTCTATGATCTCACCGGGGTGAAATTAAAAAATTTTTTATCCTTCCCCCTTGATGGATGCCGTTGTGACCCCATCTTGTAAGCAACCGCAGTGTGTGGACCTGAAAAAAATCAAATCTGGGCAGTTGAAAAAGCACGTTCTGCCCTTATTACAGGTACACAACCACATGTTGACTGAATTTTTAGTGGAGACGTTTAGATGGGTAAAATTATTGGTATCGACCTGGGTACTACCAACTCTTGTGTAGCGATTATGGATGGCACTACTGCACGTGTGCTGGAGAACGCCGAGGGCGATCGCACCACGCCTTCTATCATTGCTTATACCCAGGATGGTGAAACTCTGGTTGGTCAGCCGGCTAAACGTCAGGCCGTGACAAACCCGCAAAACACCCTGTTTGCGATCAAACGCCTGATTGGCCGCCGCTTCCAGGACGAAGAAGTTCAGCGTGACGTTTCCATCATGCCTTACAAAATCATCGCAGCCGATAACGGCGATGCATGGCTTGATGTGAAAGGCACCAAAACGGCACCACCGCAGATCTCTGCTGAAGTGCTGAAGAAAATGAAGAAAACCGCGGAAGATTACCTGGGTGAACCGGTAACTGAAGCTGTTATCACCGTACCTGCTTACTTCAACGATGCTCAGCGTCAGGCAACCAAAGATGCTGGCCGTATCGCAGGTCTGGAAGTAAAACGTATCATCAACGAACCAACCGCAGCAGCACTGGCTTACGGTCTGGATAAAGAAGTCGGCAACCGTACTATCGCGGTTTACGACCTGGGTGGTGGTACCTTCGATATCTCTATTATCGAAATCGACGATGTTGACGGCGAAAAAACCTTCGAAGTTCTGGCAACCAACGGTGATACCCACCTGGGTGGTGAAGACTTCGATACCCGTCTGATCAACTACCTCGTTGACGAGTTCAAGAAAGATCAGGGCATTGACCTGCGTAACGACCCGCTGGCCATGCAGCGACTGAAAGAAGCCGCTGAGAAAGCGAAGATCGAGCTGTCTTCCGCTCAGCAGACCGACGTGAACCTGCCGTACATCACCGCAGACGCGACCGGTCCAAAACACATGAACATCAAAGTGACCCGTGCGAAACTGGAAAGCCTGGTAGAAGACCTGGTGAACCGTTCTATCGAGCCACTGAAAGTTGCATTGCAGGACGCTGGCCTGTCCGTGTCTGACATTCAGGACGTTATCCTGGTAGGTGGTCAGACTCGTATGCCAATGGTTCAGAAGAAAGTTGCTGAATTCTTTGGTAAAGAGCCACGTAAAGACGTGAACCCGGACGAAGCGGTTGCTATCGGTGCTGCGGTTCAGGGTGGTGTTCTGACGGGTGAAGTAAAAGACGTACTGCTGCTGGACGTTACCCCGCTGTCTCTGGGTATCGAAACCATGGGTGGCGTGATGACTCCGCTCATCAACAAAAACACCACTATCCCGACGAAACACAGCCAGGTGTTCTCTACCGCTGAAGACAACCAGTCTGCGGTAACCATCCATGTGATTCAGGGTGAGCGTAAGCGCGCGGCGGATAACAAATCTCTGGGTCAGTTCAACCTGGACGGTATTAACCCGGCACCACGCGGCATGCCACAGATCGAAGTCACCTTCGACATCGATGCTGACGGTATCCTGCATGTGTCTGCGAAAGACAAAAATAGCGGTAAAGAGCAGAAGATTACCATCAAGGCATCTTCTGGCCTGAACGAAGCGGAAATCGAAAAAATGGTTCGTGATGCCGAAGCTAACGCGGAATCCGACCGTAAGTTCGAAGAGCTGGTTCAGACCCGTAACCAGGGTGACCATCTGCTGCACAGCACCCGTAAGCAGGTTGAAGAAGCGGGCGATAAACTGCCAGCGGAAGACAAAACTGCGATCGAAACTGCACTGAGCGCGCTGGAAACGTCTCTGAAAGGCGAAGACAAAGCGGACATCGAAGCGAAGATGCAGGAGCTGGCACAGGTTTCTCAGAAGCTGATGGAAATCGCTCAGCAGCAGCACGCACAGCAGCAGGCGGGCGCTGATGCTTCCCAGAACAACGCGAAAGACGACGATGTTGTCGACGCTGAGTTCGAAGAAGTGAAAGACAAAAAATAATCGCCCTGATGCAGGGTAAGTAATCGGCACGGGCGTAGGAGAATTCTCCACGCCCGTGCTCGCATGTTAAGGGGCTTAAAAAAACCAATGGCAAAGCAAGACTATTACGAGATTTTAGGCGTTCCGAAAACTGCGGAAGAGCGTGAAATCAAAAAGGCGTATAAGCGCCTGGCCATGAAATTCCACCCTGACCGTAATCAGGGTGACAAAGAGGCTGAAGCCAAATTTAAAGAGATTAAAGAAGCCTACGAAGTCCTGACCGATGCACAAAAACGTGCGGCCTATGATCAGTACGGTCACGCGGCCTTTGAACAGGGCGGCATGGGCGGCGGTGGATTTGGTGGCGGCGGCTTCGGCGGCGGCGCTGATTTCAGCGATATCTTTGGTGATGTATTTGGCGATATCTTCGGCGGCGGACGTGGTCGTCAGCGCGCGGCGCGCGGCGCAGACCTGCGCTACAACATGGAGCTGACGCTTGAAGAAGCGGTTCGCGGCGTCACCAAAGAGATCCGTATTCCGACGCTGGAAGAGTGTGACGTTTGCCACGGCAGCGGCGCGAAAGCGGGGACTCAGCCACAGACCTGCCCAACCTGTCACGGTTCCGGTCAGGTTCAGATGCGCCAGGGCTTCTTCGCGGTGCAGCAGGCCTGTCCGCACTGTCATGGTCGCGGTACGCTGATTAAAGATCCGTGCACCAAATGCCACGGTCACGGTCGCGTGGAGAAAACCAAAACGCTGTCCGTTAAGATCCCGGCAGGCGTGGATACGGGCGACCGCATCCGTCTGGCAGGTGAGGGTGAAGCCGGCGAGCACGGCGCACCGGCAGGCGATCTGTACGTTCAGGTTCAGGTGAAGCAGCACGCCATCTTCGAGCGTGAAGGTAACAACCTGTACTGTGAAGTGCCGATCAACTTTGCGATGGCGGCGCTGGGTGGCGAAATCGAAGTGCCGACGCTGGACGGTCGCGTTAACCTGAAAATCCCTGGCGAAACCCAGACCGGGAAGCTGTTCCGCATGCGCGGCAAAGGCGTTAAATCCGTTCGCGGTGGCGCGCAGGGTGACCTGTTATGCCGCGTGGTCGTGGAAACGCCGGTCGGCCTGAACGATAAGCAGAAACAGCTGCTGAAAGAGCTTCAGGAGAGTTTTGGTGGCCCGACGGGTGAGAAAAACAGCCCGCGCTCCAAAAGCTTCTTCGATGGCGTCAAAAAATTCTTCGACGATTTAACCCGCTAACCCGCCAGCTGGTTACTATCCTTTAAAGCCCGGAAGCGATTCCGGGCTTTTTGTTTATAGCGTTATTCCTCGGTTAAACTGAATATATACCCAATATTAATCTGTTTTTACCGATCTGTTTGCGCTGATATTATGGTTTTACCGAGGTATTGTTGTAAAAGAGAGTTTAAACGTGAAATTACTACACCGTTTCTTTAGCAGTGAGGCATCCGGCGGCGTCATCCTGATTATTGCTGCTGCGGCCGCCATGCTGCTCGCCAATATGGGCATGACGCGCGATCTCTATCACGCATTTCTGGAAACGCCCGTCGAGCTGAAAGTCGGGGCGCTGGAAATTAACAAGAACATGCTGCTGTGGATCAACGATGCGCTGATGGCGGTGTTCTTCCTGCTGGTGGGTCTGGAGGTTAAACGTGAGCTGGTGATCGGTTCGCTTGCCAGCCGTCAGCGCGCGGCGTTTCCGGTGATCGCGGCGATTGGCGGGATGATCGTTCCGGCGTTGCTCTTTCTCGCGTTTGCGTGGCAGGATCCGGTTGCGCGTGACGGCTGGGCGATCCCGGCCGCAACGGATATCGCGTTTGCGCTCGGGGTCTTAGCCTTGCTCGGTAGCCGCGTCCCGGTAGCACTGAAAATTTTCCTGATGGCGCTGGCGATTATCGATGATCTGGGCGCTATCGTGATTATCGCGCTGTTCTACACCAGCGATCTGTCGGTTCTGTCGCTGAGCGTGGCGGCCGTGGCTATTATGGTGCTGGCCTTGCTGAACGTCTTCAACGTCCGACGTACGGGTATTTATATTCTGGTGGGCATGGTGCTGTGGACGGCGGTGCTGAAGTCTGGCGTGCATGCCACGCTGGCGGGCGTCATCGTTGGCTTCTTTATTCCGCTGAAGGAGCAGGACGGCAAATCGCCTGCCAGACAGCTGGAGCATGTGCTTCATCCGTGGGTGGGCTTTATGATCCTGCCGCTGTTTGCGTTTGCCAACGCGGGTGTTTCCCTGGCCGGGGTTACCCTGGACGGACTCACCTCCGTGCTGCCGCTGGGTATCATCGCCGGTCTGTTTATCGGTAAGCCGCTGGGTATCAGCCTGTTCTGCTGGCTGGCGCTGAAGCTGAAGCTGGCGTCATTGCCAAACGGGACCACCTTTAGCCAGATTATGGCCGTCGGCGTGCTGTGCGGTATTGGATTCACCATGTCGATCTTTATCTCGACGCTGGCGTTTGGCGCAAACGCGCCTGAGCTTATCGTCTGGGCGAAACTCGGCATTCTTATCGGGTCGTTCCTGGCCGCGGTTATGGGTTACACCTTGTTGAAGGTGAAGTTGTCCGGACAGGCTGTCCAGGCATAACAGGAAACCGGGAGAAGGGAAGCCTTCTCCCGATAAACTATCAGGGAGTGAAAACGTGATGTCTCATTTGAACTATAACCATCTCTATTACTTCTGGCATGTCTACAAGCAGGGCTCGGTCGTGGGTGCCGCAGAGGCGCTCTACCTGACGCCACAGACTATCACCGGGCAAATCAAAGCCCTGGAAGAGCGCTTGCAGGGAAAGCTTTTTAAGCGGAAAGGGCGTGGCATTGAGCCGAGCGAGCTGGGTGAACTGGTATTCCGCTATGCGGACAAGATGTTCACCCTGAGCCAGGAGATGCTGGATATCGTTAACTATCGCAAAGAGTCGAACCTGCTCTTTGACGTGGGCGTGGCGGATGCGTTGTCCAAACGGCTGGTAAGCGGTGTACTGGATGCGGCGGTGGTGGAAGATGAACAGATACATTTACGCTGCTTTGAGTCCACTCACGAGATGCTGCTGGAACAGCTGAGCCAGCATAAGCTGGATATGATTATTTCGGATTGCCCTATCGATTCCACGCAGCAGGAAGGCTTGTTCTCGGTGAAAATTGGCGAATGCGGCGTCAGTTTCTGGTGCATCAATCCGCCACCGGAAAAACCGTTTCCTGCCTGCCTGGAAGAGCGCCGCTTGCTGGTGCCGGGTCGGAGGTCCATGCTCGGACGGAAGCTGCTGAACTGGTTTAACTCGCAGGGGCTGAACGTAGAAATTCTCGGTGAGTTCGACGATGCGGCGCTGATGAAAGCCTTTGGCGAAGCGCATAACGCTATCTTCGTTGCTCCAACGCTGTACGCGCACGATCTCTATTCAGACGACAAAATAACCGAGATCGGCAGGGTGGATAACGTGATGGAAGAGTATCACGCCATATTCGCCGAAAGGATGATTCAGCATCCGGCTGTGCAGCGAATCTGCAATCGCGACTATTCGGCGCTGTTTACGCCGCCGGCAATCTGAAGACATAAAAAAACCCGCGTTAAGCGGGTTCTTTCAAACAAGCAACAACAAGTGGCGATTAAGCCAGTTTGTTGATCTGCGCGGTCAGGTTTGCTTTATGACGCGCTGCTTTGTTTTTGTGGATCAGACCTTTAGCAGCCTGACGATCCACGATTGGTTGCATTTCGTTAAATGCGTTCTGCGCTGCAGCTTTGTCGCCAGCTTCGATAGCTGCGTATACTTTCTTGATGAAAGTACGCATCATAGAGCGACGGCTTGCATTGTGCTTACGAGCCTTTTCAGACTGAACGGCACGTTTCTTAGCTGATTTGATATTAGCCAAGGTCCAACTCCCAAATATGATCTATGTGGACAATTCAAAGGCCGAGGAATATGCCCTCTATACCTTCTTTTGTCAATGGATTTGTGCAAATAAGCGCCGTTAATGTGGCGACGCTACGTTACGTAGTGATGGCGCAGGATTCTACCAGCTTGTCGTTCGTGAATACAGCTTTTCGGTGCAAAAATCGCAGTTCGCGGACAGATTTTTTTGCTGTGAAAGGTCAGCGTGATGAAATCATACGGCTTTCTGTTTAGCGTGAACAATCGCCGGTTAACCTTAACCGCTGTACAAGGTATACTTTGGCGATTTTCACTGTTTTGAGCCAGTCATGAAGCTGATACGCGGCATACATAATCTCAGTCAAGCCCCGCACGGGTGCGTGCTGACCATTGGTAATTTCGACGGCGTGCATCGTGGGCATCAGGCGCTGTTGCAGGGATTGCGTAAAGAAGGCGAGGCGCGAGGCCTGCCCGTCGTGGTGATGATTTTCGAGCCTCAGCCGCTGGAGCTGTTTGCAGGCGAGAAATCCCCCGCGCGGCTGACGCGTCTGCGCGAGAAGTTACGCTACCTGGCGGAGTCAGGGGTGGACTACGTCCTGTGCGTACGGTTCGACCGTCGTTTTGCCGCGCTGACCGCACAAAATTTTGTCAGCGACCTGTTGGTCAGGCAGCTTGGCGTGCAGTTTCTCGCCGTGGGCGATGATTTCCGCTTTGGCGCTGGTCGTCAGGGCGATTTCTTGTTATTACAGAAGGCTGGCCTGGAGTACGGGTTTGACGTCACCAGCACGATGACCTTCTGTGAGGGCGGCGTGCGCGTCAGCAGCACGGCGGTACGTCAGGCGCTGGCGAACGATGAACTGGACACGGCAGAAACGCTGCTGGGTCACCCGTTCACAATTTCAGGTCGCGTGGTCCATGGCGATGCGCTGGGCCGCACGATAGGTTTCCCGACGGCGAATATACCGCTGCGTCGTCAGGTCTCCCCGGTTAAAGGGGTCTATGCGGTGGAAGTGGCAGGACTGGGCGAGAAGCCTTTCTACGGCGTCGCCAACATTGGCACACGTCCAACGGTTGCCGGTGTGCGTCAACAGTTAGAAGTACACCTGCTGGACGTTGTAATGGACCTGTATGGTCGCCATATAGATGTGATACTGCGTAAAAAAATACGCAATGAACAGCGATTCGCTTCGCTGGATGAACTTAAGGCGCAAATCGCGCGAGATGAATTAACGGCCCGGGAGTTTTTTGGGCTTTAGAACCGGCTTAACTGCCTACGTGATAAATACGGAACCGAGAATCTGATGAGTGACTATAAATCAACCCTGAATTTGCCGGAAACAGGGTTCCCGATGCGCGGCGATCTCGCCAAGCGTGAACCGGGAATGCTGGCGCGTTGGACCGATGATGACCTGTACGGCATCATTCGTGCAGCCAAAAAAGGCAAAAAAACCTTCATTCTGCATGATGGCCCTCCATATGCGAATGGCAGCATTCATATTGGTCACTCTGTAAACAAGATTCTGAAAGACATTATCGTGAAGTCCAAAGGACTCGCGGGATATGACTCGCCTTACGTTCCGGGCTGGGACTGCCATGGTCTGCCGATCGAGCTGAAAGTTGAGCAAGAGTACGGTAAGCCGGGTGAGAAGTTCACCGCCGCAGAATTCCGTGCGAAATGCCGCGAATACGCTGCCACCCAGGTTGACGGTCAGCGCGCTGACTTCATCCGTCTGGGCGTGCTGGGTGACTGGTCGCATCCGTACCTGACCATGGACTTCAAAACCGAAGCCAACATCATCCGAGCGCTGGGTAAAATCATCGGCAACGGTCACCTGCACAAAGGCGCGAAGCCGGTGCACTGGTGCGTCGACTGCCGCTCTGCGCTGGCAGAAGCGGAAGTGGAGTATTACGACAAAACCTCGCCTTCTATCGACGTGGCCTTCGAAGCGGTCGATCAGGATGCGATCAAAGCTAAATTTGGTCTGCCTGGCGTAAGCGGCCCGATCTCTCTGGTGATCTGGACCACCACCCCGTGGACGCTGCCTGCTAACCGCGCGATCTCCCTTTCTGGCGAGTTTGAGTATGCGCTGGTGCAGATTGATGGCCGTGCGGTTATCCTGGCGAAAGACCTGGTCGAAAGCGTGCTGAAACGCGCGAACATCACCGATTACACCGTGCTGGGCACCGTAAAAGGCGACGCGCTGGAACTGATGCGCTTCAAACACCCGTTCCTTGACTTCGACGTTCCGGCGATTCTGGGCGACCACGTCACGCTGGACGCGGGTACCGGTGCGGTGCATACCGCCGGTGGCCACGGTCCTGACGACTACAACATCAGCCTGAAGTACGGCCTGGAAATCGCTAATCCGGTTGGCCCGGACGGCTCTTACCTGCCTGGCACCTACCCGGCGCTGGACGGTATCAACGTCTTTAAAGCTAACGACATCATCGTTGATATGCTGCGCACCAGCGGCGCGCTGCTGCACGTTGAGAAAATGCAGCACAGCTATCCGTGCTGCTGGCGTCACAAGACCCCGATCATCTTCCGTGCAACCCCGCAGTGGTTTATCAGCATGGACCAGAAAGGCCTGCGTGCGCAGTCTCTGAAAGAGATCAAAGGCGTGCAGTGGATCCCTGACTGGGGCCAGGCGCGGATCGAATCCATGGTGGCTAACCGTCCTGACTGGTGTATCTCCCGTCAGCGTACCTGGGGCGTGCCGATGTCTCTGTTCGTACATAAAGAGACGCAGGAGCTGCACCCGAACACGCTGGAACTGATGGAAGAAGTGGCGAAGCGCGTCGAAGTTGACGGCATTCAGGCGTGGTGGGATCTCGACGCCCGTGACATCCTGGGCGCTGATGCAGACAACTACGAAAAAGTGCCGGATACCCTGGACGTGTGGTTCGACTCCGGGTCTACCCACTCCTCCGTGGTTGACGTGCGTCCGGAGTTTGCTGGTCACGCTGCCGATATGTATCTGGAAGGGTCTGACCAACACCGCGGCTGGTTCATGTCATCGCTGATGATCTCCACCGCCATGAAGGGTAAAGCACCTTACCGCCAGGTATTGACCCACGGCTTCACCGTGGATGGTCAGGGCCGTAAGATGTCCAAATCTATCGGTAACACCGTTTCTCCGCAGGACGTGATGAACAAACTGGGCGCGGACATTCTGCGTCTGTGGGTGGCCTCTACCGACTACACCGGCGAAATGGCGGTCTCTGATGAGATCCTGAAACGTGCTGCTGACAGCTATCGTCGTATTCGTAACACCGCGCGCTTCCTGCTGGCGAACCTGAACGGGTTCGATCCGGTGAAAGACATGGTGAAGCCGGAAGAGATGGTTGTGCTCGATCGCTGGGCGGTAGGCTGCGCGAAAGCGGCGCAGGAAGATATTCTTAAAGCCTATGAGTCTTACGACTTCCACGAAGTGGTGCAGCGCCTGATGCGCTTCTGCTCCATCGAGATGGGCTCGTTCTACCTCGACATCATCAAAGACCGCCAGTACACCGCGAAAGCGGACAGCGTGGCGCGTCGTAGCTGCCAGACCGCGCTGTTCCACATCGCAGAAGCGCTGGTGCGCTGGATGGCACCGATCATGTCCTTCACCGCGGATGAAATCTGGGGTTACCTGCCGGGTGACCGCGAGAAGTATGTCTTCACCGGCGAGTGGTACGAAGGTCTGTTCGACCTCTCCAGCACTGAAGCAATGAACGATGCCTACTGGGACGAGCTGCTGAAAGTGCGTGGCGAAGTGAACAAGGTTATCGAGCAGGCGCGCGCTGACAAGAAAGTCGGTGGCTCTCTGGAAGCGACGGTGACCCTGTACGCAGAGCCTGAGCTGGCCGCGAAGCTGACCGCGCTGGGCGATGAATTACGATTTGTCCTGTTGACCTCCGGTGCGAAAGTTGCGGATTATGCCGAAGCTACTGCTGATGCTCAGCAGAGTGAACTGCTCAAAGGACTGAAGGTCGCGCTGAGCAAAGCCGACGGTGAAAAATGCCCGCGCTGCTGGCATTACACCACTGATGTCGGTCAGGTGGCGGAACACGCAGACATCTGCGGTCGCTGTGTAAGCAACGTCGCCGGTGACGGCGAAAAACGTAAGTTTGCCTGATGAGTAAAACTCTCTGTTCAACAGGACTGCGCTGGCTGTGGCTGGTGGTGGTGGTGCTGATTATTGATTTGGGCAGCAAGTTCCTGATCCTCCAGAATTTCGCTCTGGGGGATACGGTCCCGCTGTTTCCGTCGCTTAACCTGCACTATGCCCGCAACTATGGTGCGGCGTTTAGTTTCCTTGCCGACAGCGGTGGCTGGCAGCGCTGGTTCTTCGCGGGTATCGCTATCGGTATCTGCGTCGTGCTGGCGGTGCTGATGTACCGCTCAAAGGCCACGCAAAAGCTGAATAACATCGCCTACGCGCTGATCATTGGCGGCGCGCTGGGTAACCTGTTTGACCGCCTGTGGCACGGCTTTGTGGTCGATATGATCGACTTCTACGTTGGCGACTGGCACTTCGCGACCTTTAACCTCGCCGATAGCGCAATATGCGTTGGTGCGGCGTTAATCGTGCTGGAAGGCTTCTTGCCTAAACCGGCCGCGAAAGAGCAGGCGTAACAAAACCAGCCGGGTGACGCGTAGCGATCCCGGCCTACAGAATTTGTGGCCCCCGTAGGCCCGGTAAGCGTAGCGCCACCGGGCAACAGGTGACCCAAAACAAGCGAGCAATTTGCATGTCTAAATCCGTACAGAGCAACAGCGCGGTTCTCGTTCATTTCACGCTGAAGCTGGATGACGGCTCCACGGCCGAATCCACCCGCAACAATGGCAAACCGGCGCTGTTTCGTCTGGGTGACACCTCCCTGTCTGAAGGCCTTGAGCAGCAGCTTCTGGGTCTGAAAGAGGGCGAGAAAAAAGCGTTTTCGCTGGAGCCGGATGCGGCATTTGGCGTGCCAAGCCCGGACCTGATCCAGTATTTCTCGCGTCGTGAGTTTATGGATGCGGGTGAACCAGAAATCGGGGCGATTATGCTCTTTACCGCTATGGACGGCAGCGAAATGCCTGGCGTGATCCGAGAAATCAACGGCGATTCTATCACCGTCGATTTCAACCATCCGCTTGCCGGGCGTACCGTTCATTTTGATGTCGAAGTGCTGGAGATCGATCCGGCACTGGAGGAGTAAAATGCAGATCCTGTTGGCTAACCCGCGCGGCTTCTGCGCCGGTGTAGACCGCGCTATCAGCATTGTTGAAAACGCGCTGGAGATTTACGGCGCGCCGATTTACGTGCGTCACGAAGTGGTGCACAACCGTTACGTGGTCGACAGCCTGCGCGAGCGCGGTGCGATTTTTATCGAGCAGATCAGCGAAGTGCCGGACGGCGCAATCCTCATCTTCTCCGCGCACGGCGTCTCTCAGGCGGTACGCAACGAGGCGAAAAGCCGCGATCTGACCGTATTCGATGCCACCTGTCCGTTAGTGACAAAAGTGCATATGGAAGTGGCGCGCGCCAGCCGTCGTGGTGAAGAGTCAATTCTGATTGGTCACGCCGGTCACCCGGAAGTTGAAGGCACCATGGGCCAGTACAGCAACCCGGAAGGGGGCATGTATCTGGTTGAGTCACCGGAAGATGTCTTTACGCTGGACGTGAAAAACGAAGCCCGTCTGTCGTTTATGACCCAGACGACGCTTTCCGTAGACGACACCTCAGACGTGATTGACGCCCTGCGCCAGCGCTTCCCGAAAATCGTCGGGCCGCGCAAAGATGATATCTGCTATGCAACCACCAACCGTCAGGAAGCCGTACGCGCCCTGGCTGAACAGGCGGATGTGGTGCTGGTGGTCGGCTCGAAAAACTCCTCTAACTCCAACCGACTGGCCGAACTGGCGCAGCGTATGGGGAAAGCAGCTTTTCTGATCGACGACGCAACGGACATTCAGGAAGCGTGGGTGAAAAACGCGGCCTGCGTCGGTGTTACCGCAGGCGCTTCAGCGCCGGATATCCTGGTGCAAAACGTCATTGCCCGCCTGCAAGAGCTGGGCGGTGGCGAAGCGGTGCCGCTGGAAGGCCGTGAAGAGAACATTGTCTTCGAAGTGCCGAAAGAGCTGCGAATCGACGCCCGCGAAGTGGAATAATGTCCTCTCAATCTTCAAAATGCCGGTGGCGAAAGCCTCCGGCATTTTTGTTTCTGGTTAACTGTGATTCACCATCAATTTTGACGCTTTTTCCAGTAGGTTAATCGTTTAATCTGCCATCATGATATTGCTGTTCTCCTCGGGCCGGAGAGCGATATGAATTCAGACATCTTTTTGCCACCTCAGTTGACGTGGGCTACCGGCGCGCTAGCCGGCGGGCCGCTTATCCGCAAAACGACTCGTCTTGCGGATCTTCCTGGGATCTTCGCAGACGGCGAGGCGTGGAAGTGCGGCAATCCTCAAAAAAGCGTGTATGACGTAGACGTACTGGGCTCCCCCGTAGGGGAAGGGGCACTCTTCGTTGGGGTAACTCACCTGCGTGCGGGTAACGTGGGCGATGAGTTCTTTATGACTCGCGGTCATTTTCATCAGCGCCGCGAACAGGGCGAGGTCTATTTTGGCCTGCGCGGATGTGGCTTGTTGCTGCTGCAAACGGAGGCGGGCGACGCGCGGCTTGAGCAGGTGACGGCTGGCTCCGTGCATATTATTCCTCCTTTTACAGCGCATCGTTTGATTAACACTGGCAACGAGACGCTATCCTCCCTTGCCGTCTGGCCGAGCATTGCGGGACACGACTATGCGGCGCTGGCAGAGGGCTTCACCCTGCGGATCTTTGCCTCCGGGGAAGGTTACGAGGTGCGCCATGGCTAACTATGGCCTTGATATGACCATCAACCGTCAGCCGCTCGGTTTTTGCTACGGAGAGGATGTTACCGGGCCGATGCCGGAGATCAGAACACTGGATCAGATCCGCCCGTCGCTGCGCAATCCGGACTGCGAAGGGCCTGAACAGGTATATGCCATCGCGATGGACGTGGCGCGTCTGGCGGACAGGCCGGAGCTCGAAAAACGCATGCTGCTTTTTGGTGTGGTCACCTACGCGGCAGGCACGCTTGGCGATGAGCCGGTCCGCAGCCAGGGGCATGTTCACCGTATTAGCCAGCACAGCGGATGGTCGCCCCCTGAGCTGTACGAAATCTGGCAGGGTAAAGCGATTATCTACATGCAGGAGTATGTGGACGACGATCCGGGACGATGTTTTGCGGTACTCGCGGGGCCGGGTGAAAAGGTACTGGTCCCTCCCGGATGGGGCCATGCGACGATTTCGGCCTCGCCCAATGAGCCGCTGACGTTTGGTGCGTGGTGCGATCGGGAATATGGCTTTGAGTATGAGGCCGTTCGTGCGCGAAAAGGTCTGGCCTGGTATCCCTTAGTTCAGGGTAATCATATTGTCTGGCAGCATAACAGTCACTACAGACCAGGGCGCTTGCAGATGATTACGCCGAGAAGTTATCCGGAATTTGGCATTACTGATGCGCCTGTTTATCAGCAGTTTATTGATGACCCCGCACGGTTCCAGTTTATTTCGCGTCCGGATAAAGTCGCAGAACTGTGGAATAACTTCCATCCATAAAGAAGCCGGGGCATTGCCCCGGTTTTCTTATCCTGCAAACAAACCGGACGCCACGCCAAGCGCTGCCAGTATAAGCAGCAATATCATGGCTTTTACCGGCGACACGCCGCGTTTTGCCATCAGATACCAGGTCCCCAGCACCACCGCCAGCGGAAGCAGCTGCGGGAAAATACCGTCCAGCATCTGCTGAACGTGAATGTTTACCCCGTCCCGGGTGATGAACTCCAGCCCGGTGCCGAGCTTCACGTAGCTGGCCGCCACGCCGCCCATGACAAATACGCCCAGTAGCGAGAGCGCTTCCCGTAGCCGGGTAGATTTGCTGCTGACCAGCATCTCCACGGAGCCTGATCCCATCTGGTAGCCTTTGAGAAACAGGAACCAGGAGCCAGGGATAATGATGGCCAGCCAGGCAACGGTATAAAACAGTGGACCGAGGATATTTCCGCCTGCCGCCAGCGCCATCCCAATGCTAAGCAGGATCGGGATCAGCATGCCGGGGATCATCGAATCGCCGATCCCGGCAATTGGCCCCATCAGGCCTACCTTCAGGGTATTTATGGTTTCACCGTCAATCGGCTCGCCGTTGGCTTTTTTCTCCTCCAGCCCCAGCGCCATACCGTTAACGATCGCGCCAATCTGTGGCTCCGTGTTGTAGAACGACGCGTGACGGCGCAGCATCTCGGTACGTTGTACCGGGTCGGGATAGAGCTTTTTTGCGACCGGCAGCATGCTCAGGCAAAAGCCGAAGGATTCAAGGCGTTCAAAGCTCATTGAGGAGAGGTTGTGCATCATCCACGCTCGCCAGCAGCGGCGCAGATCCTTGCGGGTGAGTTTACGTTCTTCCATCAGAATTCATCCTCGTCGTCAGGGACAGGTGCTGAAGCCACGGCCTGCGGTGCCTCGGGTTTATAGTTGTAATGAATCAGTGCCAGCAGGGCGCCCACGATCACCAGCGCGACCATATTGAGTTTCAGGAAAACGATGCAAACGAAGCCCACCAGAAAGTAGATGAGCATGGTATAGCTTTTGATGATCTGCTTAAGCAGGATGGCAATACCGACGGCGGGCAAGATGCCGCCCAGCACATTCATGGTGGAGAGGACGATGTGCGGCAGGCTGTCCATAAACCCGCTAATGTACTGTGCGCCAAAAAAGACGGCGATAAAGGTAGGCACAAAGCGCAGCACAAAATTCATCGCCTGCGGCCAGATGGCGCTGTTGAGGTAGATCCCGCGCTCGTCGCCGTTCTCCAGCGCCACATCCGCACGATGGTTCCAGAAGGAGTTCAGCACCATCATCGCATTGAAGAGAATGGTTCCGGCGATCCCAATAGTCGCCGCCAGCGCGACGGCAACCTCAGGTCCTTTGCCGGAAAGTATTCCCAGTGCAATGGCCGGATAAGCCACAAAGTTTAAATCTGCTGGCATCGAGCCGCCGGGTGTCACCATTGCGATATAAACCGCCTGCACCGCTACGCCAATCATAATCCCGGTTTTGATATCGCCCAGGATCAGGCCAACCAGCATCCCGGAAATGAGCGGTCGGGAGATGAGATACCAGCCGCCCGTCAGCCCTAAAAGCCACGGACTACTGAGTGCGCCCAGATAACACAGCAGGCCAATTAAAGCCGCTTCGATAATCATGATCTGCTCCTTATTTCAGCTTTTGTCTGGCATCCTGCCAGGTATAAAAACTGGCATCGGGAACCAGGCGGAATTCAATCGCGTGTCCCTGCCCGGTCAGCCACTCGAACGCCGCCGCTTCATCCTGGGTTACCGATTGATTCGGGCCGATGGTGATCGTGTTAGCCCGGGCGCTCATCGGGCCCACGTTAATTTTTCCATTGCTGTTTTTCAGGCTAATGCCCGCCTGCTCAATGCGCTGTAGCGTGAGTGGAGATTTGCCAATCACGAAATAGCGCTTTTCGCTGGCAATCACTTTTGGCAGTTTTTCGATCGCGGTTGCCGTATCGAACAGCCACACTTTAGTATCTGATACGGCTCCTTTCATGACCGACGATAACAGCGGATCGGCCGCAACGGCATCGTCAATGGCAACGATGCCGTCGCAGGGCAGCTCCCTGGCCCAGCGTGTAATGAGCTGCCCATGGATCACGCGATCGTCAATGCGTACAAAAGAAATACTCATATGCGGCTCCTTAAAAATCGTCTGTCTGTGCAGTATCTGCCGGTTTCGCCTGTACCAGCGTCGGCAGAGTAAGTTCGATAAGCTGCCCGGCAGCCTGATGAACATCGCGAGCCATCATCACCTCATCGGTTTGCAGCAGCATCGGGAAGTTGACTCCAGCCACCACGGCGACCGGCGGCTGCGTATATGGGTTAAACGCGGCCTCACAGGCCACGTTCCACGGCGTGCCGCTTTGCATGTCGCACAGCACCAGCACGCCGTCAGCGTTGACGCTTGCCGCTTCCAGTGTGGAGATGAAATCCTGCCGGAAGCCCTCTATTCCCGCCTGTTCGGTCAGACAAACGGCGTGTATGCCGGGGAGCTCGCCGTATACCATCCGGCCGCTCTCCAGCAGCGCGGCGGCTAACGGCCCATGAGTGGCGACAATAAAATGAATCATCGTTAGCTCCTTACCCAGGCTTTGATAGTCGCGAGGGGGTGTCCGGAAGCACGGGCTGAAGGTGAAATGCGATAGTCACCTACGCTTGCCGGAATGATGAAGGTTTCGGCGTAATGGACGGTAAACGGCTCAAATGCACCGGTTGGGCTGTCGACAATTGCTTCGTCGCCCTCTACCAGATTCAGCACGTTCACACCGCCGCCGGTGTGGTGCAAAACGGGTTCGCTAAACCAGTGGCGGCGGGTTTCGATAAATTCACGCTCGTGCAGGCCAGTACGCTCTTCACGCCAGCCGTTTCCTTCCGCGACAGGTTCGAACTGATTCACCAGATGCTGATGAACCCACTGCGCGTCGCGCTGCCAGTCGATCACCTTTTCACCGTGCTCCAGGTGTACCGGGCGCGGCAGCCCGTCCAGGCCCAGGCGGCCCCAGTCCCACAGTTTGAAGGTGAAAATATACGGCGTAGCGCTGATCTCCAGCACCATGGTACCCGCGCCGGAGCAGTGCACCGTCCCAGCCGGGATCAGGAAATGATCGTGCTTTTTTGCCGGGATCTGATTAACGAAGCGGTCGTCATCAAACGGTTTTTCACCGCGACCCGCGCGCCTGAGATCGTCCATCATGGCCTCAGGGTCTGTGCCGGTTTTGGTCCCCAGATAGACGACGGCACCCGGCTCCGCTTCCAGAATGTAATAACTCTCATCCTGGGTATAGTGCATCCCAAACTGCTGCTGGATGTACTCGGTAATGGGGTGGACCTGGAAGCTCAGATTCTGGCCACCCATGGTGTCGAGGAAGTCAAAACGGATCGGGAATTCCGCGCCGAAACGTGCGTGAACTTTCTCGCCCAGCAGAGCACGGGGCTCAAGCAAAACCAGATCCTGAGAGGGGATCTCGATCCGCACTGCGCCAAAACGCAGTAACAGGCTGTTCTCCTCGGGCACGCAGTCAAAACACCACGCGTAATTGGGTGCAGAGGGATCGAGATCGAATTGCTGTTTCATCCACTGGCCGCCCCAGACGCCAGGATCGAAAAAGGGCGCCACGCGGAAAGGCTGGGTGGTAGTTTGCTTCAGCCCGGCTCGCAGGGCCTCGCCGCTGACCATCGCGGGCTGGTTCGTCTGGGTTGTATCCAGTAAAAAATCGGTGCGCCTGAGCAGCGGCGTTTTGTGGCGATCGAAGACGCGCCATTCGACAAAAAAGGCGCGCTTGTAGCGACGAAGCATATCTTCCTGCTGATTATCTGCGCCCCAGTTCCCAGTCTCACCCCGGCGCATACGCTGCTGGATCTCCCAGCGCGGCAGATCGGCATACACCAGCACATCACCCGGATGGACAAGCGTCGCACCGGGACCGTAGATCACAATCAGCCCCCCGGAACACTGGCTCACCCGAACCTGCAAAGCCTCCAGACGCGCGGGATCGAAAAACTCTCCAAGCTGGTGGCAGGAGAGAACGCCAAAGACGCGATCGTCTGTGAGGTTGCGTGCCAGCATCTCATGAATGGCACACTCATCCCGTCGCGCCTGTTCAGCATTGATCGCCAGCGTCGGGCGTAGACGCGGCAGCACGTTCTCTTCAAGCTCGGTCATGCGCACGCCCGGATAGCAGTCAATCACCAGCACCGTGCGGCTGCGCTGTTGGGTTTTTGACTCAAGAACGCGGGTTATTGCTTCCCAGCCTTGCCAGGCGCTGTCATCAAAACCCTGTATCGCCACCGTGGGGAATTTGTCGTAGGTTGTCATTGTATCCTCCGTAATCGTTATTTAAGGTTATTCGATTAACCGTATTTGAGAAGAGTGGTTAACGCGATTAACCCGCCATAAATGCGAATCGAATCCAGAACAACAGCGGTAATGTGAAGAGTCTCACAGGGAAAAATGCAAAAAACAGGTTATTCGATTAACCTGTAGTGATGATGAAGGAGACAACATGACGGGAATTACACTGGCCGATGTCGCGAAACGCGCCGGCGTGTCAACGGCGACGGTCTCGATGGTGCTCTGCAACAAAGGCCGCATTTCGCAAAGCACGCGCGAACGTGTGCTTAAGGCGCTGGATGAATCCGGCTATGTCTATAACCAGACGGCAGCCAATTTACGTAACCGCAGCAGTAACCAGGTCGGGCTGCTCTTGCACGATATCACCAACCCTTTTTACAGCGAGATGACGGCAGGGCTAAGTCATGAAATGGAGCGCCACGAGCTGATGCTTTTTCTTGCGAATAGCGAGGAATCGGCAGAGCGACAGCAAAAATTTGTTGATTCACTGATGCGTAATAACGTCGGCGGTATGGTGCTGTGTGCGGCTCGGGAAACGCCCCAGGCCTTTTTTGAGGGTCTGAAGCGGCGCAATATTCCGGCTATCATGGTTGTGCGCCCGCTGAACGATCCGGATTTTGATTTTGTCGGAACGGATAACTTCTTAGGCACGCAGATGGCGACGGAGCATCTGCTCAGAATGGGCCATCGGCACATTGCGTTCATTGGAGGGAGCCAGAATTCGGGCTCTCGGGCGCAGCGTATCGGGGGCTTTACCAGCAAGCTGCTGGAATACGGCGTGACGCCGAATCCTGCCTGGATCAGAACCTCTCACGCCAGCCAAAGCGACGGCGCGCGCGTGGCAGAGGCGTTACTTCTCGAGCATCCACACATCAGTGCGGCGATTTGCTATCAGGATGTTGTGGCGCTGGGGGTGATGCAAAGCTTACGCAAGATGGGCCGTGAGCCGGGACGTGATTTTGCGCTGGTCGGTTTCGATGATATTACCGAAGCGGCTCTGGTGCAGCCCGCATTGACCACCGTATCGGTGGCGGCGAAAGAGATTGGTCGTAAGGCAGGGGAGTTACTTTACAGCCGCATACAGGGCAACGACGAACCCGCCAAACGAATCATTCTGCCGCCTGCGCTGGTGGTGCGGGAATCATGTGGTTTTCGCTGACGATCATGTCTTTCACTGATATCTCACCCTGTTTATCATTAAATTCTAATTATCGGCGTTTTCTGTGGCAGCCTGTGCAAAGGCTGGTTAATCTGAAAACGATTTACATCATTTTAACGTAAGAGAATAACTATGCATGATGCACAGATCCGCGTCGCCATTGCGGGCGCGGGTGGACGTATGGGCCGTCAGCTGATTCAGGCGGCACTACAGATGGATGGCGTGGCGCTTGGCGCGGCGCTGGAGCGTGAAGGTTCATCGCTTTTGGGAGCCGATGCAGGCGAGCTGGCGGGCGCAGGTCAAACGGGCGTTACCGTGCAGAGCAGCCTTGAGGCGGTGAAAGAAGACTTTGACGTGTTTATCGATTTTACCCGCCCTGAAGGCACGTTGGCTCACCTGGCGTTTTGCCGTCAGCACGGTAAAGGGATGGTGATTGGCACCACCGGTTTTGACGAGGCCGGTAAGCAAGCCATTCAGGATGCGTCCACTGAGATTGCGATTGTCTTTGCGGCAAACTTTAGCGTGGGGGTAAACGTCATGCTGAAACTGCTGGAGAAGGCGGCGAAGGTGATGGGCGACTACACCGACATTGAAATCGTCGAAGCGCACCATCGCCACAAAGTCGATGCTCCGTCAGGCACGGCGCTGGCGATGGGCGAAGCGATTGCGTGTGCAATGGATAAAGATTTGAAAGACATCGCGGTCTATTCTCGCGAAGGCCACACTGGCGAGCGCGTGCCTGGCACCATTGGGTTTGCCACCGTTCGCGCGGGTGATATCGTCGGTGAACATACCGCTATGTTCGCCGATATTGGCGAAAGGATCGAAATCACTCATAAAGCATCCAGCCGCATGACATTTGCAAACGGGGCGGTACGTTCGGCATTGTGGCTGAAAGGTAAGCGTAATGGTCTTTTTGATATGCGAGATGTCCTCGAACTCAACAATTTGTAAGCATTATTACCCTTCGTGATGTGGTTATTGCAGTCGTAATTACTTGATTGCATAGGGCAATATTTTATTGCCCTTTTATTTTGTCTGTTTGGGGTGTTTATTGTGTCTAACTGATTTAAAGTAAGTGTTTTCTCTATAATTTCTGTTGCTGAACTGTAAATTTTGACCATTTGGTCCACTTTTTATTCCTGCAAGACGTTCCTTTCTATTAAACTGCATGCGCAAGCGGTTTCTACAGTGATTTAGTTGATCTTTTTGCCGCTTAATCTGAGTTCAGACCGCCAGGCTTGCAAAAGAATATACAAAACTCCCGTTTTAAGTTGACTTTTACATGGCAAATCCCCAGAATGCCGCCGTTTGCCAAAAATCCGCTGGCAACACATTTGCATTGATCCATGACATGGTTATGAATTAATATGCAAATAAAGTGAGTGAATATTCTCTGGAGGGTGTTTTGATTAAGTCAGCGCTATTGGTTCTGGAAGACGGAACCCAGTTTATCGGTCGGGCCATAGGGGCAACGGGTTCGGCGGTTGGGGAAGTCGTTTTCAATACTTCAATGACCGGTTATCAAGAAATCCTCACTGATCCTTCCTATTCTCGCCAAATCGTTACTCTTACTTATCCTCATATCGGCAATGTCGGCACCAATGCGGCTGACGAAGAATCCTCTCAGGCACATGCGCAAGGCCTGGTCATTCGCGACCTGCCGCTGATTGCCAGCAACTTCCGCAACACCGAAGACCTCTCTTCTTACCTGAAGCGCCACAACATTGTGGCGATTGCCGATATCGATACCCGTAAGCTGACGCGTCTGCTGCGCGAGAAGGGTGCACAAAACGGTTGTATCATCGCAGGGGATAACCTCGATGCGACGCTGGCGCTGGAAAAAGCGAAAGCCTTCCCGGGACTGAACGGTATGGACCTGGCGAAAGAAGTGACCACCGCTGAAGCCTACAGCTGGACGCAGGGAAGCTGGACGCTGGAAGGCGACCTGCCGGAAGCGAAACCGGAAAGCGAGCTGCCGTTCCACGTGGTGGCCTATGATTTTGGCGCCAAGCGCAACATCCTGCGTATGCTGGTTGACCGTGGCTGCCGCCTGACGGTCGTCCCGGCACAAACGTCTGCGGAAGATGTTCTGAAGATGAACCCGGACGGCATCTTCCTCTCTAACGGTCCTGGCGACCCGGCGCCGTGCGACTACGCTATCGACGCCATCAAGTCCTTCCTTGAAACCGATATCCCGGTATTCGGCATCTGTCTCGGCCATCAGTTGCTGGCGCTGGCGAGCGGAGCGAACACCGTCAAGATGAAGTTTGGCCACCACGGTGGTAACCACCCGGTGAAAGATATCGACAACAACACGGTGATGATCACCGCGCAGAACCACGGCTTCGCTGTGGATGAAGCGACGATGCCGTCTAACCTGCGCGTAACGCATAAGTCACTGTTCGATGGTACCTTGCAGGGTATCCATCGCACCGATAAGCCTGCGTTCAGCTTCCAGGGCCACCCTGAAGCCAGCCCGGGCCCTCACGATGCCGCGCCGCTGTTCGATCACTTCATCGAACTTATCGAGCAATACCGTAAGACCGCTAAATAATCAGGAGCTGAGAAGACCATGCCAAAACGTACAGACATAAAAAGCATCCTGATCCTTGGCGCTGGCCCGATTGTCATCGGCCAGGCCTGCGAATTCGACTACTCCGGTGCGCAGGCGTGTAAAGCCCTGCGTGAAGAGGGTTACCGTGTCATCCTGGTAAACTCTAACCCGGCCACCATCATGACCGACCCGGAAATGGCGGATGCGACCTACATCGAGCCGATTCACTGGGAAGTGGTACGCAAAATTATCGAGAAAGAGCGTCCGGACGCGGTGCTGCCGACCATGGGCGGCCAGACGGCGCTGAACTGTGCGCTGGAGCTGGAGCGTCAGGGCGTGCTGGAAGAGTTCGGCGTGACCATGATCGGTGCGACCGCCGACGCGATTGATAAAGCAGAAGACCGTCGCCGCTTCGACGTGGCAATGAAAAAAATTGGCCTTGATACCGCACGTTCCGGTATCGCGCACAATATGGAAGAAGCGCTGGCCGTTGCGGCTGAAGTGGGTTATCCGTGCATCATCCGCCCTTCCTTCACCATGGGTGGCACCGGCGGCGGCATTGCCTACAACCGCGAAGAGTTTGAAGAAATTTGCGAGCGCGGCCTGGATCTCTCCCCAACCAAAGAGTTGCTGATTGATGAATCGCTGATTGGCTGGAAAGAGTACGAGATGGAAGTGGTGCGTGATAAAAACGACAACTGCATCATCGTCTGCTCCATCGAAAACTTCGACGCGATGGGGATCCACACCGGTGACTCCATCACCGTTGCGCCAGCTCAGACGCTGACCGACAAAGAGTACCAAATCATGCGTAACGCCTCGATGGCGGTACTGCGTGAAATCGGCGTGGAAACCGGCGGCTCTAACGTGCAGTTCTCGGTGAACCCGAAAACCGGCCGTCTGATTGTTATCGAAATGAACCCGCGCGTGTCCCGTTCCTCCGCACTGGCCTCCAAAGCCACCGGCTTCCCGATTGCGAAAGTGGCGGCGAAACTGGCGGTGGGTTACACCCTTGACGAGCTGATGAACGATATCACCGGTGGCCGCACGCCAGCGTCCTTCGAACCGTCCATCGACTACGTTGTGACCAAAATTCCACGCTTTAACTTCGAGAAATTCGTCGGTGCCAACGACCGTCTGACTACCCAGATGAAATCCGTTGGTGAAGTCATGGCGATTGGCCGCACGCAGCAGGAATCCCTGCAAAAAGCACTGCGCGGCCTGGAAGTGGGCGCGACCGGCTTTGACCCGAAAGTCAGCCTGGACGACCCGGAAGCGCTGACCAAAATCCGCCGCGAGCTGAAAGACGCGGGCGCAGAGCGTATCTGGTACATCGCCGATGCCTTCCGCGCGGGCCTGTCCGTCGACGGCGTATTTAACCTGACTAACATCGACCGCTGGTTCCTGGTGCAAATTGAAGAGCTGGTGCGTCTGGAAGAGAAAGTGGCGGAGCTGGGCATCAACGGCCTGGACGCAGACTTCCTGCGCATGTTGAAGCGTAAAGGCTTCGCCGATGCGCGTCTGGCTAAGCTGGCGGGCGTGCGTGAAGCGGAAATCCGCAAGCTGCGCGACCAGTACGACCTGCACCCGGTCTACAAGCGCGTGGACACCTGTGCGGCTGAATTCTCGACCGATACCGCATACATGTACTCCACCTATGAAGAGGAGTGCGAAGCGAACCCGTCCGTCGACCGCGACAAGATTATGGTGCTGGGCGGCGGTCCAAACCGTATCGGCCAGGGCATCGAGTTTGACTACTGCTGCGTACACGCCTCACTGGCGCTGCGCGAAGACGGTTACGAGACCATTATGGTCAACTGTAACCCGGAAACCGTCTCGACCGACTACGACACCTCCGACCGCCTCTACTTCGAGCCGGTCACCCTGGAAGACGTGCTGGAAATCGTGCGCATCGAGAAGCCAAAAGGCGTGATCGTGCAGTACGGCGGCCAGACTCCGCTGAAGCTGGCGCGCGCGCTGGAAGCAGCAGGTGTGCCGGTTATCGGCACCAGCCCGGATGCGATTGACCGTGCGGAAGACCGCGAGCGTTTCCAGCAGGCGGTTGACCGTCTCAAACTGAAACAGCCGGCGAACGCCACCGTGACCGCAATTGAAATGGCCGTTGAGAAAGCGAAAGAGATCGGCTACCCGCTGGTGGTGCGTCCATCCTACGTACTGGGCGGCCGCGCGATGGAAATCGTCTACGACGAAGCGGACCTGCGTCGCTACTTCCAGACGGCGGTGAGCGTTTCCAACGATGCGCCAGTGCTGCTCGACCGCTTCCTCGACGACGCGGTTGAAGTCGACGTGGATGCCATCTGCGACGGCGAAAGGGTGCTGATTGGCGGCATCATGGAGCACATCGAGCAGGCGGGCGTGCACTCCGGTGACTCCGCCTGTTCTCTGCCAGCGTACACCCTGAGCCAGGAGATTCAGGACGTAATGCGCCAGCAGGTGCAGAAGCTGGCCTTCGAGCTTCAGGTTCGCGGCCTGATGAACGTTCAGTTCGCGGTAAAAGACAACGAAGTCTATCTGATTGAAGTCAACCCGCGTGCGGCGCGTACCGTACCGTTCGTCTCCAAAGCGACCGGTATTCCGCTGGCGAAAGTGGCGGCGCGCGTGATGGCTGGCCAGACGCTGGCTCAGCAGGGCGTCACGAAAGAAATTATCCCGCCTTACTACTCGGTGAAAGAGGTGGTACTGCCGTTCAATAAATTCCCGGGCGTTGACCCGCTGTTAGGGCCAGAGATGCGCTCTACCGGGGAAGTGATGGGCGTTGGCCGTACCTTCGCAGAAGCGTTTGCGAAAGCGCAGCTGGGCAGTAGCTCCACCATGAGAAAATCTGGCCGTGCGCTGCTCTCCGTTCGCGAAGGCGATAAAGAGCGCGTGGTTGACCTGGCTGCCAAGCTGCTGAAACAGGGCTTCGAGCTGGACGCCACTCACGGTACGGCGATTGTGTTGGGTGAAGCGGGTATCAACCCGCGTCTGGTGAACAAAGTGCATGAAGGTCGTCCGCACATTCAGGACCGCATTAAGAATGGCGAGTACACCTACATCATTAACACCACCGCAGGTCGCCAGGCGATTGAAGACTCCAAACTGATTCGCCGCAGCGCGCTCCAGTACAAAGTGCATTACGACACCACCCTGAACGGCGGTTTCGCGACGGCCATGGCGCTGAATGCGGATGCCACCGAGAAGGTGATTTCGGTGCAGGAAATGCACGCTCAGATTAGCAAGTAACACACATTGCCCGGTGCCATCCGGTTACCGGGCAATTTTCCCATCTTAAGAACCTTCTGGTTTTTCATCCGCTTTCAGTCAGTTAGCCTAAAATAGTTAGGTCGATAACGAAAATTCAACTGAGAGCAGGGGAATACACCATGCAAAATAAACTACTGATCGCTTCCGTTCTGGCTGCCACCGCAATGTTCACCGTGGCGGGCTGTTCGTCCAATCAGGCCGTAAAAACCACCGATGGCAAAACGATTGTTACTGACGGGAAACCGCAGGTGGATGACGATACCGGTCTGGTATCGTACAAAAACGCCGAAACCGGTCAAACTGAACAGATTAACCGTGACCAGGTTAAATCAATGGGCGAGCTGGATAACTAAAAAAAAGCAGTGGCACATGCCACTGCTTTTTTGCTTCAGGATGATCGATTACCAGCGATGGTTTAACAAAATATGACCGCCGTAGGCGGCATAGCTGTTTTCACCCCACTCGCCGCTGGCACGCAGGGAGATCGTCGTGGTTTCGTTCAGGTTGCCGGTTAAGCCCAACTCTAACTGACCACGATCTTCCGGCGTATCGTTGCTGACGGTCTCGTCGTTGAATGCCAGATCGTTTTGACCAGCACCTTTCAACCAGTTAACCGCAACGTACGGCTGCCAGGCCTTGACGTCCTTCTGCTGGAAGTAGCTTGCTTTAACGCCGAGACGACCAAAGACGCTGTCATTGTCCAGGGTAGTGACGCGTACGCCGTCGCGATCGGTATGATTTTCCTGATCGAGATAGCTGTAAATCACCTGCGCCTGCGGCTCGATCTTCCAGGTGCGTTCATTTTCAGACTGGATTATCCACGCGTGGCCGACTTCAACAGACGCGGCGAAACCTTCACTATCGTAGTCTTCATCGTTGCGATTGCTGGTGACGTTGTTGTTGTACCAGCTGTAAGCGGCCCAGGTATCAACGTAGCTGCCCAGACGTAATTTCTGATCTTCCTGCCAGGTGGCGTACAGCCCAACATTGAAGCCATCAACCTTACCCTGTGCGTCACGTACGTTGTGCTTCGCATCAGAGTGGGTCTTCGCCTGGCCTGCACCGAACATCCCGCCAGCACGCAGGATACCGTTATCCATTGGCTTGCTCATGAAATCGCTGCCGACTTGCAGTACGGTGGTGGTGGTGTCGTAGCTGACTTTATCGCCACCCGCATCGTTCTCGTGATAGCGACCCTTAACGTACATCCAGGTGTTCAGGTCGTCTTCATTGCGGAAGGTGATCTGGTCGCGATCGTCACGCTTATGCAGGAACATGCCCTGTGCGGCAAGGTAGTTACCTAAGTAAGCACCCACTTCAGGTGCCATGACTTCCGGCGTATTATTACCGCCGTTGTCAGTGTTGCCGCCGTTATCGGTGTTACCGCCGTTGTCAGTGTTGCCGCCGTTGTCGGT
>NZ_JADCKV010000003.1:150612-176269 GCF_014982105.1 Enterobacter cloacae complex sp. P18RS
GTGTTGCCGCCGTTGTCGGTGTTATCGCCATCATCAGTATTGCCACCGTCATCGGTGTCGTCGGAAGGCTCATCAGAAGGCGTCGCCTTTGATTCCAGATACCAGTTGCCGTCACTGTGCTGGTAGAGGTTATATTCCCAGGCGCCTGCGACGACCGGTTTTGCCAGCGTCAGTTGGGCTTCGGAACTGCCGCCGATGCTGACAATTTCCATACCGTTAATAGTTTGCGCGCCTGCGCCGCCAATGTTGGTGATGCTGATGCCGGACTGACCGAAGCTGCTGCCCGTAATAGTGAGGTGATCAGTTGGTGAATTATCTTCACCCAGGGTGCTGTTCATCACGATCTGGCTACCGTCAGAGCCGGTGTAGTCGCCATTAATCGTAAAATTATTGCCAACGCTATTATTAGCCGCACTGAGTAACAGCGTGCCGCCATTAGTCACGTTGCCGTTGATGGTATCGACGCCGGAAGCGCTGAGCGTGGAGTTACCCTGGACTGCATTCCATGCCGCCAGCGTACCGCCGCTAAGAACCGCGATGTTGTTGTTCACTTCGCCTGCGGTGGCAAAGGTCGCGCCATTTTCAACGGTAACGGTGGCGTTACTGCCCTTGACGCCGAGCGTTGCGCCGGTGGAGACCAGCGTGGTGCCGCCGTGCAGAACCGTATCCCCTGTATAGCTATTTTTGCCCGTCAGGGTCAGGGTGTTGGAATCAACTTTTTCGACGTTACCGCTACCGGTCATGTCGGTGGCGAAAGTGAAATCGCTTCCCTGGTTAAAAATGACGGTACCGTTGTTGGTGAGCCCACCGCTGAGGGTCGCGGTTTTTTCGCCATCGCCCAGTTGCAACGAAGCATCTTTGGCCACCCGAGTATTACCGGTATTCGATACCGCGCCTGACAGGGTTAACGTGCCCGTGTCTATCAGCAAGGAATCGCCAGAGCCAATAATATCGAGATCGCCCGACAGCGCCCAATTTTCGCCGTTCATTGTGACGCTGGCAAAGCCGTCGTCTTCATTCAGACCAACAAAGTTACTGTCTTCCGAACCCGTGCCGATCAACGTCAGGGTATTTCCTCTGGAATTTGTGGATATTACGTCACCGATGAGGTTGGAGCCAGTGTCGAGCAGTAGCGTGTTATTTTTATCGCTGGCAAACATAATAGCGTTTGTTTCACCACTAATCGTTCCGCTATTTTTGATATCTAATTTTGCTGTATCTTTTACATTGATTCCGTACTGGGTTCCCTGCACAGTGGCACTGTTAAAAATCTTAGTGTTACCATCATTTGCCGTAATAGCATCACCGTTTGTACCGATAATTTCGCCACTGTTATTAATGCCAATACCAACCTGAGTACTAAGACCTGTTTTTCCTTTTATCGTTCCGGTGCTGGTATTGGTAATATTTACTGCGGAGGAGTTTTCACTGACAAAAATGCCATTTTCCGAGCCAGTAATGTTTCCACTATTATTAAAATCACCGAGTACTGACTGAATATTCACCGCATTCGCGGTGGTGGAGGAAATGGTTGCGCCGATGTCGTTATTAATTACAATGCGCTGTACACCAGTATTTATATTCAGGCCATTTCCCGTGCCAGAAATATTCCCATTATTAGTGGCGTTAGTGGTAGTAAACCCAGTGACAGATACCGCCGCTTCACTATCTGCGGAAGATATCGTCACGTCTTTATTTATAACATATTCAGCATCGGCTGAGAAATCTTGAGGAACAGAAGTTGATTGGTCAATCGTTGCAGAAAACGCAACCGCAGGGGTGCATATCAACAAGGCAGGAAATATCTTTCCCAGAGTTTTGGTTGTATTATTTAATTGGGAGGGTTTGTTGCTCATGTACACATCCATTTGAGTGAGAAGGAATATTCGACACGTGTGTGAAACGTATATCGACCGCCTAAATAATGAGCTCAAAACAAAGAGCGTAAAATTATTATTTTTTCAATGGGTTATGTACAGACTGTTTTATTAAAGAATGACTTAAGGTCCTCTAAAAATATCTGTTGGCAATATGAGTTGTTACTATTATTTTGCGGCATGAATTTGTCGTACGCGTCGTTTTCTTTCTTTAGCGCCGTAATCGCTGTTAAGCTGGTGATGATTGCCAATACTTGCGATTTACTTTGAAGCGTAAGATGACCCCTTTAAGTCGGGGTGGTAACTGTCTACACTCATTGCTACAAGAAAAGTAAAAGACGGGCATATACATGATTCTGATAATTTATGCGCACCCCTATCCGCAGCACTCGCATGCGAATAAGCGGATGCTTGAGCAGGCAAGGACGCTTGAAAACGTAGAGATACGTTCCCTCTATCAACTCTACCCTGATTTCAATATCGATGTCGCTGCCGAACAGGAGGCGCTCTCCCGTGCCGATCTGATCGTCTGGCAGCATCCGATGCAGTGGTACAGCACGCCTCCGCTGCTGAAATTGTGGATCGACAAAGTTTTCTCCCACGGTTGGGCATATGGACACAACGGCAACGCGCTTCAGGGCAAAAGCCTGATGTGGGCTGTTACCACCGGCGGGGGGGAAAGCCACTTTGAGATTGGCGCCTTCCCCGGATTTGACGTGCTGGCGCAGCCGCTCCAGGCTACTGCCCTTTACTGCGGTCTGAACTGGCTTCCGCCTTTTGCGATGCACTGTACCTTTGTCTGCGACGATGAAACCTTGCAGGCGCAGGCTCGTCACTACAAACAACGTTTACTTGAGTGGCAGGAGGCGCACAATGGATAGCCATACGCTGATACAGGCGCTGATTTACCTCGGCGCGGCGGCATTAATTGTGCCCGTGGCGGTTCGTCTGGGGCTGGGCTCAGTGCTCGGCTATCTGATTGCCGGGTGTGTGATTGGCCCCTGGGGCTTTCGGCTGGTGACGGATGCCGAGTCGATCCTGCATTTTGCGGAGATTGGCGTGGTGCTGATGCTGTTTGTGATTGGTCTGGAGCTGGATCCGCAGCGGCTGTGGAAGCTACGCGCCTCGGTGTTTGGCGGAGGCGCCCTGCAAATGCTGGCCTGCGGTCTGCTGTTGGGCGGGTTCTGCATTCTGCTGGGGATGGAGTGGAAAGTCGCGGAGCTGATCGGCATGACGCTGGCGCTCTCCTCGACGGCAATTGCCATGCAGGCAATGAACGAGCGTAACCTGACGGTGTCGCAAATGGGGCGCAGCACCTTCTCCGTACTGTTGTTCCAGGATATTGCCGCCATCCCGCTGGTGGCGATGATCCCGCTGCTGGCAGCCAGCGGCGCATCAACAACGCTGGGAGCATTTGCCTTATCAGCGCTGAAGGTTGCCGGTGCGCTGGCGCTGGTTGTTCTGCTTGGTCGCTACGTAACGCGTCCGCTGCTGCGCTTTGTTGCTCGCTCTGGCCTGCGCGAAGTATTCAGCGCCGTTGCGTTATTCCTGGTGTTTGGTTTTGGATTGCTGCTGGAAGAGGCCGGGCTGTCGATGGCAATGGGCGCCTTCCTCGCGGGAGTCTTACTGGCAAGCTCCGAATACCGTCACGCGCTGGAAAGCGATATCGAGCCGTTTAAAGGATTGCTGCTGGGGCTGTTTTTCATCGGCGTCGGGATGTCTATCGACTTCGGGACGCTGGTAACCCATCCGCTGCGCATCATCATTCTGCTGGTGGGTTTCCTGGTCATTAAAATGGCGATGCTGTGGCTGATTGCCCGCCCGTTAAATGTGCCAAAACCGCAACGCCGCTGGTTTGCCGTGCTGCTGGGGCAGGGGAGTGAGTTTGCTTTCGTGGTCTTTGGCGCAGCGCAGATGGCAAATGTACTCGATCCGGAATGGGCAAAAGCGCTGACGCTGGCGGTTGCGCTGTCGATGGCCGCAACGCCGATCCTGCTGGTGCTGCTGACGCGTCTGGAAAAAACGGGAAGCGAACAGGAGCGAGAAGCCGATGAGATCGACGAGGAGCAGCCGCGGGTGATCATCGCCGGATTTGGCCGCTTCGGGCAGATTACTGGCCGTTTACTGCTCTCCAGCGGTGTCAAAATGGTCATTCTCGATCACGATCCTGACCATGTCGATACGCTGCGTAAATTCGATATGAAAGTGTTTTACGGTGATGCGACCCGCGTCGATCTGCTGGAATCCGCCGGGGCGGCGAAAGCCGAGGTGTTGATTAATGCCATTGACGATCCAGAGACCAGTATGCAGATGGTTGAGCTGGTCAAAGAGCATTTTCCGCATCTGACCATTATCTCCCGTGCGCGCGATGTGGATCACTACATCCAGCTGCGTCAGGCGGGTGTGGCAGCCCCTGAACGTGAAACCTTCGAAGGGGCGCTCAAATCTGGCCGCATGGCGCTGGAAAGCCTGGGGCTTGGCGCGTATGAGGCACGTGAGCGTGCCGATCTGTTCCGCCGTTTTAATCATGAGATGGTGGAAGAGATGGTGGCGATGGCGAGCAGTACGGCAACCGAACGCGCTGCGGTGTTTAAACGCACCAGCACCATGCTGACGGAGATCATCAACGAGGATCGTAATCATCTGTCGCTGGTTCAGCGCCACGGCTGGCAAGGAACGGAAGAGGGCAAGCATACTGGTGATCCTGCGGATGAACCGGAGAGTAAACCCTCTGCGTGAAGTGGAGTTGCCAGCAATATTAAAAAATTTCTAATTCTTTACCCTGCCGCCAGTCGACGAAAGATTAAGCTTTCCGTATAGTGGCGGCAATTTTTTGCATCCGGGAAATTTTCAATGATCAGTCTGATTGCAGCGCTGGCGGTAGACCGCGTTATCGGCATGGAAAACGCCATGCCGTGGAACCTGCCTGCCGATCTCGCATGGTTTAAACGTACTACGTTAAACAAGCCGGTAGTGATGGGCCGCCTGACCTGGGAGTCGATTGGTCGTCCACTGCCGGGTCGTAAGAATATTGTGATCAGTAGCCAGCCGGGCACTGACGATCGCGTTCAGTGGGTTAAGTCCGTTGATGAAGCAATTGCCGCCTGCGGCGATGCCGAAGAGATCATGGTGATCGGCGGGGGGCGTGTGTATGAGCAGTTCCTGCCTAAAGCGCAGAAACTGTATCTGACGCACATTGATGCGGAAGTGGAAGGGGATACTCATTTCCCGGATTACGATCCGGACGAGTGGGAGTCCGTATTCAGTGAGTTTCACGATGCGGATGCGCAGAACTCACACAGCTACTGCTTCGAAATTCTGGAACGTCGTTAACGGTTTTATCCTCTCCCCGAAGGGAGAGGATAAACATCTTCAGGAGGCGACTGCCTCACCCTCGCCTAAGTCCAGCTGTCGATTGGATGGCTGCACAAAGTAGGTTTTATCTTCCCAGCGTAAGCAGGTTAAATCCCCGCCCCAGCAGCATCCGGTATCCAGCGCATAGATATTTTCCGGGGTGCCTTTTCCTTCCAGCGATGCCCAGTGTCCAAATACCACACTGTATTCGTTTGTCACGGGGCCCGGAATCGCAAACCATGGCTTAAGCGGCGCAGGGGCATTTTCAGGCGTATCTTTGCAATACATATCCAGTTGCCCGTTCGGGAAGCAGTAGCGCATCCGCGTAAAAGCATTGGTGATAAAACGCAGTCGTGCCAGGCCGCTGAGGTCATCACTCCAGTTATTTGGCATGTCGCCGTACATCGCATCAAGGAAGAACGGGTAGGAGTCGCTCGCCAGCACCGCTTCGGCGTCGCGCGCGCAGGTTTTTGCCGTCTCAAGATCCCACTGAGGCGTGATGCCGGCATGCGCCATCACCAGTTTTTTCTCTTCGTCAATCTGTAGCAGCGGCTGGCGACGCAGCCAGTTGAGCAACTCATCGGCATCCGGTGCTTCCAGCAGGGGGGTAATGCGATCTTTCGGCTTATTACGGCTGATCCCGGCATATACGGCCAGCAGATGCAGATCGTGGTTGCCCAGCACCATGCGCACGCTGTCACCCAGCGATTTGACATAGCGGAGGACGTCCAGGGAACCGGGACCGCGCGCCACTAAGTCGCCCGTCAGCCAGAGCGTGTCCTGCCCGGGGGTGAAGTCGACCTGTTTTAATAATGCGATCAGTTCATCGTAGCAACCGTGAACGTCGCCAATCAGATATGTAGACATTAGATTAATGAATAAGTGTAGGTACGGCGAGACGGAATACGGGAATAGCAATGCGGAAAGCATTGCCGTCGGCATCGACCATTTCATAATGGCCTTGCATGGTACCCAGCGGCGTTTCAATGACCGCGCCGCTGGTGTACTGATACTCTTCGCCAGGGGCGATATGGGGTTGTTCACCGACCACGCCTTCGCCCTGGACTTCAATTTCACGGCCATTGCCGTTGGTGATAAGCCAGTAGCGCCCGAGCAGTTGCACAGGCATCCGCCCCAGATTGCGAATGGTTACGGTATAAGCAAAGACAAAACGTTCTTCATCCGGTGTGGATTGGGACTCAATGTAGACGCTTTGAACCTGAACACAGACGCGGGGCGAATCAATCATGGCTTAGCTCTCCTTCGGCGGCGCATTGTCGCTGATGTAATTAGCCAGCTTGCAGTACTGCTCTACGGAAATATTTTCCGCACGCATTGCCGGGTCGATGCCCAACTCAGCTAATACGTCAACGGTAAACAGATTGCCAAGGCTGTTACGAATCGTTTTACGGCGCTGGTTAAAGGCTTCTGTCGTGATACGGCTCAGCACGCGCAGGTCTTTGACCGGGTACGGCATCGTTTTATGTGGCACCAGGCGCACAACCGCAGAATCTACTTTTGGCGGCGGCGTGAATGCGGAAGGCGGTACTTCTAATACCGGGATCACGTTGCAGTAATATTGCGCCATCACGCTTAAACGACCATACGCTTTACTGTTCGGCCCTGCAACCAGACGGTTAACGACCTCTTTTTGCAACATGAAGTGCATGTCGGCAATGGCATCAGTATAGCTAAACAGATGGAACATTAGCGGGGTGGAGATGTTGTACGGCAGGTTACCGAACACGCGCAGCGGCTGTCCCATTTTTTCTGACAGTTCGCCAAAGTTCATGGTCATCGCATCCTGCTGATAAATCGTCAGCTTCGGCCCGAGGAACGGGTGCGTTTGCAGACGCGCGGCCAGATCGCGGTCGAGTTCGATAACGGTCAGTTCGTCGAGGCGTTCGCCTACCGGCTCGGTCAGCGCGGCAAGACCCGGGCCGATTTCGACCATGGCCTGACCTTTCTGCGGATTAATGGCAGAAACGATACTGTCGATCACAAACTGATCGTTGAGGAAGTTTTGCCCGAAGCGTTTACGGGCTAAGTGGCCCTGATGGACTCGATTAGTCATTGAGTATTAACAATCATTTTGATGGCGAGATTAAGCGCCGTAATAAAACTGCCGACATCCGCTTTTCCCTGGCCTGCCAGATCCAGCGCAGTACCGTGGTCAACGGACGTTCGAATAAAGGGTAAACCGAGGGTGATATTCACCCCGCGGCCAAAGCCCTGGTATTTTAGCACGGGCAGACCCTGATCGTGGTACATCGCGAGTACGGCGTCGGCATTATCCAGGTATTTGGGCTGGAAAAGGGTGTCGGCAGGCAGAGGCCCGCTGAGGTTCATCCCCTTCGCCCGCATCTCCTCAAGCACCGGAATGATGATGTCGATCTCTTCGGTGCCCATATGTCCGCCCTCACCCGCGTGCGGATTCAGGCCGCAAACCAGCACATGCGGCTGCGGAATGCCGAATTTGGTTTGCAGATCGTGATGCAAAATGCCAATGATCTCACGCAGGAGTTCAGGCGTAATGGCATCCGGAATGGCTTTGATCGGCAGGTGCGTTGTTACCAGCGCAACGCGCATTGCTTCGGTTGCCAGCATCATCACCACTTTCGGGCTGTGCGAACGCTCTTCGAAAAATTCGGTATGCCCGGTAAACGGAATGCCCGCGTCATTGATCACGCCTTTATGCACCGGACCGGTGATCAGGGCGGCAAATTCGCCCTGAAGGCAACCGTCACAGGCGCGCGCCAGCGTCTCGACAACGTAGTGGCCGTTTTCGGTGTGTAACTCACCGGGGACAACAGGCGCACGGAGCGGAACAGAAAGCAGGGTGAGAGTCCCCGCCTGCTGCGGTGCGGGCTGTTGGCCTTCAACGTAAGGGAGGAGCGTTAAAGGCAGACCGAGCAAAGCTGCCCGGTCTTGTAACAGTGTTGCATCTGCGCAGACAACCAACTCTACCGGCCAGCTGCGCTGGGCGAGCTGAACCACAAGGTCAGGCCCAATCCCGGCGGGTTCGCCGGGGGTGATCACAACACGATGCGGTATCATCAGTTGCTCAACACTTTCACGTAAGCGCTGGCGCGTTGTTCCTGCATCCAGGTTGCGGCTTCTTCAGAGAACTTACGGTTAAACAGCATGCGATACGCACGGTCTTTCTGCGCCGCGTCGGTTTTATCCACGTTGCGCGTGTCCATCAGCTGGATCAGATGCCAGCCGAAGGAGGAGTGTACCGGCGCGCTCATCTGGCCTTTATTCAGCTTCATTAACGCATCGCGGAAAGCCGGATCGTAAATATCCGCTGCCGCCCAACCCAGGTCACCGCCCTGGTTTGCAGAGCCAGGATCCTGAGAGAACTCTTTTGCCGCTTTATCGAAGGTGGTTTTACCGCTCTTGATGTCTGCGGCGATCTGTTCCAGCTTCGCACGGGCCTGATCGTCAGTCATGATCGGAGACGGCTTAAGCAGGATATGACGGGCATGCACTTCGGTAACCGAAATGTTCTGGCTCTGGCCGCGCAGGTCGTTCACTTTCAGAATGTGGAAGCCCACACCGGAACGGATTGGACCGACGATGTCGCCTTTCTTCGCCGTGCTCAGCGCCTGGGCAAACAGGGATGGCAGCTCCTGAATACGGCCCCAGCCCATCTGGCCGCCTTTCAGCGCCTGCTGGTCAGCGGAATAGGTGATCGCCAGCTTGCCGAAGTCATCGCCATTACGCGCCTGCTCAACGATAGCGCGCGCCTGGCTTTCCGCCTCAGCCGCCTGATCGGAGGTTGGGTTTTCCGGCAGTGGGATCAGGATGTGGCTCAGGTTAAGCTCAGTGCTGGCATCATTCTGATTCCCTACCTGTTTTGCCAGGGCATCCACTTCCTGAGGCAGGATGGTGACGCGGCGACGGACTTCATTGTTACGCACTTCTGAAATCAGCATCTCTTTACGGATCTGATTACGGTAGGTGGCATAGCTGATGCCGTCGTAGGCCAGGCGGCTACGCATCTGATCCGGGGTAATGTTGTTCTGCTTTGCAATGTTGGCGATCGCCTGATCGAGCTGCTCGTCAGAGATCGTCACGCCCATTTTCTGGCCCATCTGAAGAACAATCTGATCCATGATCAGACGCTCCAGGATCTGGTGGCGCAGCGTAGCGTCATCCGGAAGCTGTTGACCTGCTTCGCCCGAGTTGAGCTTTACAGATTTCATCAAACCGTCAACGTCACTTTCAAGCACGACGCCGTTGTTAACCACAGCCGCGACTTTATCGACAACCTGTGGGGCCGCGAAGCTGGTATTCGCAACCATAGCGACACCGAGTAGCAGCGTTTTCCAGTTCTTCATACTTTTTCCATTTCAATTAACCGCAAAGCGGATTACGTTGTAAATCAAGCACATTACAATGAACTACGATACGGCAGAATGTTCGAGCGCAGCATCTGCTGCGTGCCCAGACCGTAGTTAGAACTCAGGCCGCGCAACTCGATATTAAAGCCGATCACGTTATCATATTTGCCCTGACTGTTTTGCGTATCCCAGCCGTTAAGTTTGCGTTCGTAACCGACACGTATTGCGTAACAGCAGGAGTTGTATTGCAGACCCAGCATCTGGTCAGCAGGTTTTTGGGCATTCGTGTCATAGTAGTAGGCCCCGACGACTGACCAACGATCGGCGATCGGCCAGCTCGCGGCGGTACCCACCTGTGAAATACCGTCTTTGTATTGGTCTGTATTCGCATAGTTTGGCAGCGTCGCCTGGATATACTCCGGGCTGGCGTAACGGTACGTCAACTGCAACATGCGGTCTTCATCACGACGGTATTCGATGGCTGCGCTGCCCGTCGCGATATTGTCCAGTCGTGTATCGTACTGAACACCACCGCGCAGACCCCAACGATCCGTCATGCGCCAGTAGGTGTCGCCCGCCCATACCAGTGAGCCCGTTTTGTTGTCTTTCTCCCAGTTAATGTCGTCATCACCGGTACGAGACTCGGTGAAATAGTAGATTTGACCAACAGAAACGTTAAAACGTTCAACGGCAGCATCATCATATACGCGCGTTGTGACGCCAGTCGTTAACTGGTTAGCAGACGCAATACGGTCAAGCCCGCCGTAGGTACGGTCACGGAACAGGCCGCTGTAGTCTGATTGCAGGAAGGAAGAGTCGTAGTTTTGAATTTTGCTCTGATCGCGATAAGGCACATACAGATACTGCATACGCGGCTCAAGCGTCTGGGTGTATCCATCGGCGAGAAGGCCCATATCACGTTCGAAGATCAGCTTCCCGTCCATTTTGAATTGCGGAAGCGTACGGTTTACCGACTCTTCAAGATCGGTGCCATAGCGTTTGTTATACCAGTCCAGATTTTTCTGCTGGTAGTGGGTGGCCATCAGCTTAGCTTCGGTATTCAGGCTCGCCCAGTCGTTTGACCACGGCAGATTGATCGTCGGCTCGATATGCAGACGCGTTGATTCCGGCATATCCGAGTTGGTGTTGACGAAATGGACCGCCTGAGCATAAACGCGCGTGTCGAAAGGACCCACATCGTTCTGATACCAGTTCACGTCCAGCTGCGGCTCGGCACCATAGGTACTACGCGATTGTGTATCAAATACCTGGAACTGTTTGGTCGACACCGTCGCGTCAAAGTTCTCAATGGCGTAGCCCACGCTGAATTTCTGCGTGGCGTAACCGTCGGTACTGGAGCCGTATTTAGAATCAAAGTCGTTGAAGTAATACGGATCGCTGACTTTGGTGTAGTCGATGTTGAAGCGCCACACCTGATCCAATACCCCGGCGTGCTTCCAGTAGTACATCCAGCGGTGCTTATCACCTTCGCTCGGATGCTCGTCCTGGAACACCTTATCTGATGGCAGATAATCAAATTCCATCAGACCCGCGCCCGCCTTGGTCAGATAGCGGAATTCGTTCTCCCACATGATGTTACCGCGCTTATGGATATAGTGCGGCGTGATCGTGGCGTCCATGTTGGGCGCAATGTTCCAGTAGTACGGCAGGTAGAACTCAAAGTAGTTCGACGTGCTGTACTTGGCGTTCGGGATCAGGAAACCTGAACGACGTTTGTCACCCACAGGCAGTTGCAGGTAAGGGCTATAGAAAATGGGCACCGGGCCGAGTTTAAAACGGGCGTTCCAGATCTCTGCAACCTGTTCTTCACGGTCGTGGATCACTTCACTGCCCACAACGCTCCAGGTATTTGACCCTGGCAAACAGGAGGTAAACGTGCCGTTTTCGAGAATGGTGTAGCGGTTTTCGCCGCGCTGCTTCATCAGGTCCGCGGTACCGCGCCCCTGACGACCGACCATCTGGTAATCACCTTCCCAGACGTTGGTGTCTTTGGTATTCAGATTCGACCAGGCTTTCGGACCTTTCAGGATGACCTGATTGTCGTCATAGTGCACATTACCCAGCGCATCCACCGTACGGACAGGCGCCTGAGCACCTTCCGGTTGCTTCTGGTGCAATTGCACTTCGTCAGCAAGCAGGCGACTGTTTCCCTGGTTAATATCGACATTGCCCGTAAAGGTCGCATTGTCAGGATAATTACCTTTTGCGCTGTCGGCATTAATGGTGACGGGTAAGTCATTCGTATCGCCTTTCACCAGTGGGCGATTGTAACTTGGGACGCCAAGCATACACTGCGAGGCGAGATCGGCTGCGAGCCCCTGTTGGCTATACAGGGCGGTGCCAATCATTGTGGCCAGAAGGGTGGGGATACGTTTTTTCATACGTTGTATTTTATTGTTCCGTCATCAGTGGCTACGGCTTACAAACGCTCAGAGACTATCTTACTCATCAGCGCAGTACCAGCGTTAATCCTGCCCGTTTGCGCGCCAGAGTGTTAGGCTCGCTATCGAATGACGAGTATGATAATGCAAATTATAGGCGATGTCCCTCAATTGACCGTGGCGCGACCACTGTAATGATGGCGTTGCGTCGGCCAGGAACATGACCATTCGGGGAGTATATGCAGTATTGGGGTAAAATAATCGGCGTTGCGTTCGCAATTATTATGGGTGCCGGATTCTGGGGTGTCGTTCTTGGCCTCATTATCGGCCATATGTTTGATAAAGCACGCAGCCGCAAAATGGCCTGGTTTGCTAACCAGCGCGAGCGCCAGTCACTCTTTTTCTCCACCACCTTCGAGGTGATGGGGCACTTAACCAAATCAAAAGGACGCGTAACGGAAGCCGATATTCAGGTGGCCAGCGTCTTTATGGATCGCATGAATCTGCACGGCGAATCCCGCATCGCGGCGCAGAATGCGTTTCGGATTGGTAAATCAGATCACTACCCGCTGCGTGAAAAAATGCGGCAGTTCCGTAGCATCTGTTTCGGGCGTTTTGATTTAATTCGGATGTTTCTGGAAATTCAAATCCAGGCCGCCTTCGCGGATGGCTCTCTGCATCCGAATGAACGGGACGTCCTGTATGTGATTGCTGAAGAGTTGGGCATTTCCCGCATGCAGTTCGATCAGTTCCTGCGCATGATGCAGGGCGGCGCGCACTTTGGCGGCGGTTATCAGCAGCAATCGTCCGGCGGCGGCTGGCAGCAGGCGCAGCGTGGCCCTACGCTTGAAGATGCCTGTAACGTCCTCGGCGTGAAGCCGTCTGACGATGTTACGACCATCAAACGCGCCTATCGTAAGCTGATGAGCGAGCACCATCCGGATAAGCTGGTGGCGAAAGGCCTGCCGCCAGAGATGATGGAGATGGCGAAACAGAAAGCGCAGGAAATCCAGAAAGCCTACGAGCTAATTAAAGAGCAGAAAGGTTTTAAATAAAAAAATGGCCCGACAGTGTCGGGCCATTTTTTCAGAAGTCCACCGGGGCTTTGAACGTCATGGCGTTGCCGAAAGCAGGGTGGGTGATGGTGAGCGTCTGCGCATGCAGTTGCAGGCGCGGCGCTAACGCCAGCGCTTCCGGCGGCGCATAGAACCTGTCCCCCAGAATGGGGTGACCCATCGCAAGCATATGCACACGCAGCTGGTGGGAGCGCCCGGTAATCGGCTTCAGCAGGACGCGCGCGGTGTTATCCGGCGCGTTCTCCAGCACTTCATACTCGGTTTGCGCGGCCTTGCCGGTTTCGTAACACACCTTCTGCTTTGGCCGGTTCGGCCAGTCGCAAATCAGCGGTAAATCCACCAGCCCTTCCGCCTGCGCCGGATGGCCCCAGACGCGCGCGACATACTGTTTCTTCGGCTCGCGCTCGCGGAACTGACGCTTCAGCTCGCGTTCTGCCGCTTTATTCAGAGCCACCACAATCACGCCGCTGGTCGCCATATCCAGACGATGGACAGACTCGGCCTGGGGATAATCACGCTGGATACGCGTCATCACGCTGTCTTTATGCTCTTCCAGACGCCCCGGCACGGATAACAAGCCGCTCGGCTTGTTAACCACCATAATGTGCTCGTCCTGATACAGAATGACCAGCCACGGATCCATCGGGGGATTGTAGGGCTCCATTACCATCTTGCGCTCCGCTTACTGATGCGTCACAACGATAAGACGCAGGGCGTCGAGACGCCATCCCGCCTGATTCAGGCTTTCCAGCACCTGCTGGCGGTTGCTCTCAATGGCGGCCAGCTCATCGTCACGAATGTTAGGGTTCACTGCTTTCAACGCTTCCAGACGCGACAGCTCGGCAGAAAGCTTCTCATCGGCTTCGCTACGCGCCGCATCGATCAGCACTCTGGCCGCTTTTTCGGCCTGGGCTTCACCCAGTTGCAGAATGGCATGCACGTCCTGCTGCACCGCATTCACCAGCTTACTGCCGGTATGGCGGTTCACCGCGCTCAGCTGACGGTTGAAGCTTTCAAACTCCACCTGGCCGGCCAGGTTCGTACCGTTTTTATCCAGCAGCAGACGCACCGGAGTTGGCGGCAGGAAGCGGTTAAGCTGAAGCTGTTTCGGCGCCTGCGCTTCCACAACGTAGATCAGCTCCACCAGCAGCGTGCCCACAGGCAAGGCTTTGTTCTTCAACAGGGAGATGGTGCTGCTGCCGGTATCGCCGGAGAGGATCAGATCCAGACCGTTGCGGATCAGCGGGTGCTCCCAGGTGATGAACTGTGCATCTTCGCGGGAAAGCGCCACATCACGCTCAAAGGTGATGGTGCAGCCGTCTTCCGGCAGGCCCGGGAAATCCGGCACCAGCATATGATCGGACGGGGTCAGCACGATCATGTTCTCGCCGCGATCGTCCTGGTTAATGCCGACGATGTCGAACAGGTTCATGGAGAAGCTGATCAGGCTGGTGTCATCGTCCTGTTCTTCGATACTTTCGGCCAGCTGCTGCGCTTTTTCACCGCCGTTGGAGTGGATCTCCAGCAGGCGATCGCGACCCTGCTCCAGCTGAGCTTTCAGCGCGTCGTGCTTCTCTCGACAGGATTTGATCAGCTCATCAAAGCCCTCGGTGTTTTCCGGCGCCGCAAGGTAACCGATCAGATCGCTATGCACCTGGTCATAAATGGTGCGGCCCGTCGGGCAGGTATGTTCAAACGCATCCAGGCCTTCGTGGTACCAGCGAACCAGAACGGACTGGGCGGTTTTCTCCAGATACGGAACGTGGATCTGAATATCGTGCGCCTGACCGATACGATCCAGACGGCCGATACGCTGCTCCAGCAGATCCGGGTTAAACGGCAGATCGAACATCACAAGATTGCTGGCGAACTGGAAGTTACGGCCTTCAGAACCGATTTCGGAGCACAGCAGAACCTGCGCGCCGCTGTCCTCTTCACTAAACCACGCCGCAGCGCGGTCGCGCTCGATAATAGACATGCCTTCATGGAACACGGCGGCGCGAATACCTTCTCGCTCGCGCAGCACTTGTTCAAGTTGCAGGGCGGTGGCTGCCTTGGCGCAGATCACCAGCACCTTCCGGGAACGGTGCGCGGTCAGATAACCCATTAACCACTCCACGCGCGGATCGAAGTTCCACCAGGTGCCAGTGTCGCCTTCAAATTCCTGATAAATTTGCTCCGGGTAGAGCATATCGCGCGCGCGATCTTCCGCTGATTTACGGGTGCCCATAATGCCGGAGACTTTAATCGCCGTCTGGTACTGGGTCGGCAGCGGCAGTTTGATGGTGTGCAGCTCGCGTTTCGGGAAGCCTTTCACGCCGTTACGGGTGTTGCGGAACAGCACGCGGCTGGTGCCGTGACGGTCCATCAGCATGTCGATCAGCTCTTTACGCGCAGATCCCGCATTATCGCTGTCGCTGTTCGCGGCCTGAAGCAGCGGCTCAATATCCTGCTCGCCGATCAGATCGCTGAGGGTGTTAAGTTCATCATTAGAGAGACGATTACCGGCCAGCAGCAGCGCAACGGCGTCCGCCACCGGACGGTAGTTTTTCTGCTCTTCAACAAACTGCTCAAAATCGTGGAATCGGTTCGGATCGAGCAGGCGCAGACGGGCGAAGTGGCTCTCAAGACCCAGCTGCTCCGGGGTGGCGGTCAGAAGCAGAACGCCCGGTACGCGCTCGGCAAGCTGCTCAATCGCCATGTATTCACGGCTTGGCGCATCTTCGCTCCAGACGAGGTGGTGCGCTTCGTCGACGACCATCAGATCCCATTCTGCGTCGCACAGGTGCTCCAGGCGCTGCTTGCTGCGGCGTACGAAGTCCAGGGAGCAGATCACCAGCTGTTCGGTTTCAAACGGGTTGTCCGCGTCGTGCTGGGCTTCGGCATAGCGCTCGTCGTCGAACAGGGAGAAGCGCAGGTTAAAGCGGCGCAGCATCTCGACCAGCCACTGGTGTTGCAGCGTTTCCGGCACCACAATCAGCACGCGCTCGGCAGCGCCAGAGAGCAGCTGCTGGTGCAGGATCATGCCTGCTTCGATGGTTTTACCCAGGCCCACTTCGTCAGCCAGCAGCACGCGAGGCGCATGGCGACGGCCCACGTCATGGGCGATATTCAGCTGATGGGGAATAAGGCTGGTACGCTGGCCGCGCAGGCCGCTCCACGGCATGCGGTACTGTTCACTCTGGAACTTACGCGCGCGGTAGCGCAGGGAGAAGCGATCCATTCGGTCGATTTGCCCGGCAAACAGACGGTCCTGCGGCTTGCTGAAAACCAGTTTGCTGTCGAGCAGCACTTCACGCAGGATAACATTCGTCTCGTCGGTATCAAGACGCGTTCCAATGTAGGCGAGCAGTCCATTCTCTTCTTTTACGTCTTCAACCTTCAGCTGCCAGCCTTCGTGGCTGGTCACGGTGTCGCCCGGATTGAACATTACGCGGGTAACAGGGGAGTCATTGCGAGCGTACAGGCGGTTTTCACCGGTAGCAGGGAAAAGGAGGGTAACCATGCGCGCATCGACGGCAACGACGGTTCCTAATCCAAGTTCGCTTTCTGTATCGCTGATCCAGCGTTGACCAAGTGTAAAAGGCATAGTTGTTCGGCTCTAATCTTTAATTGCAGGCAATAGTTCGACCCCGTCAAAAAAGACGGTCATCGAAAAATGGGTCCGGGAATGGAAAGGGCGCTATGGTACTGGATGGCAACGGTTTCGTCACGCGTCAAAATAGCCCAAGTTGTCCTGTCACTAGTGTAGCAAAGTCGTCATTGATGAACGGTAAAATTCCCTCCGCAACCGGCTGAAGCTGGCGGGTCAGGTAGTGATCGTAATCGAGCGGAGACTGCTGGTAATCAACGGGTTCCGGGCCGTTAGTTGTCCAGACGTATTTGATCGTACCCCGGTTCTGATACTGCGGCGCACGGCCCCGGCGAACATTCTCTTCATCCGCCAGCCGCGCTGCGCGTACGTGGGGAGGAACATTACGTTGATATTCGGCCAGCGGGCGGCGCAGGCGCTTGCGATACACCAGCTGGTCATCCAGCTCACCCGCCATCAGGCTGGCGATGGTGTCGCGCACGTAGTCCTGATAGGGCTCGTTGCGAAACACCCGCAGGTAGAGCGTCTGCTGGAACTGCTGCGCCAGTGGCGTCCAGTCGGTGCGCACCGTCTCCAGCCCTTTAAAGACCATCCGCTGCGTGTCACCTTCCTGAATCAGCCCGGCGTAGCGCTTCTTGCTGCCCTGGTCGGTTCCGCGAATGGTCGGCATTAAAAAGCGGGCAAAATGGGTTTCAAACTCCAGCTCTAACGCGCTGGTTAACCGCTCTTTTTGCAAATTTTCGCGCCACCAGTCGTTCACGTAGGCGACCAGTTCTTTGCCGATTCGCGCGGCGTCGTCTTCTGAATGGGCCGCTTTCAGCCAGACAAAGGTGGAGTCGGTATCGCCATAAATAACGTCATAGCCCCGGGATTCAATCAGCGCTTTGGTCTGGCGCATAATGTCGTGCCCGCGCATGGTGATGGAAGACGCCAGCCGGGGATCAAAGAAGCGGCAGGCGCTGGTACCCAGCACGCCGTAAAAGGCGTTCATAATGATTTTCAGCGCCTGTGAGAGCGGCTTGTTGCCGTGGCGTTTCGCCTCGTCGCGGCCGTGCCAGATGTTTCCCACAATTTCGGGCAGGCAGTGTTTTTCCCGCGAGAAGCGTGCCCCAAGAAAACCTTCGGTGCTGTGCGCATCGTCTGGCTGCGCCATCCCCTCCACCAGCCCCACCGGATCAATCAGAAACGTGCGGATAATGGACGGGTACAGGCTTTTATAATCCAGCACCAGCACCGAGTCATACAGTCCGGGCCGTGAATCCATCACGTAACCGCCGGGGCTGGCCTGCGGCGGCACGTCGCCGAGGTTAGGGGCGACATAACCCGCCCGGTGCATCCGTGGGAAATAGAGGTGGCTGAAGGCCGCTACCGAGCCGCCATGCCTGTCGACCGCAAGGCCGTTCACCGTTGCGCGTTCCAGCAGGAAGGGCATGATCTCGGTTTTGTGGAAGATCTGCGTCACCAGCTCGCAATCTTTCAGGTTATAGGTGGCGAGCGCGGGTTTATCTTCATTAAAACGCCGGTCGATCTCGTCCATTCGGTCCCAGGGATTGTCGATGGATTTACCTTCGCCGAGCAGTTCCTGGGCGACCGCTTCCAGCGAGAAGGAAGAGAAGTTCCAGAAGGCGGATTTCAGCGCCTCGATACCGTCGATAATCAGGCGACCGTTAGCCTGCGCGAAGAAAACACCGTTCTTAAAACCGTGCTCACGCCACTCCAGCTCGCTGTTGCCGCGCCCCAGAATCAGCGGGATACGGTAACGCTCGGCATGTTTTTGCAGCACGCGCAGGTCAAACTGCACTACGTTCCAGCCGATCAGAACATCCGGATCGTGCTCGGCAAACCACTGGTTAAGCTTCTCCAGCAGTTGCGGGCGGCTGTTGACGTACTCCAGATTAAAATCCAGCGCGGACGCATCGCCGTTCGGCGGCCCGAGCATATAGACAACCCGCTGCCCACAGCCTTCCAGGCCAATGCAGTACAGTTCGCCGTGGCGGGTGGTTTCAATATCCAGCGACACCCACTTTAGCGGCGGGCGATAGTGCGGATTAGGCTTCAGGCGCGCGTTAACGATCCTGCCGTTTTGCGCGGTGCCATCTACCCAGACGGGGGCGGTGATAAACCGCTCCATCAGAAAGCGTTCAGGCGGGCGAATGTCGGCCTCGTAAAGCGTCGCGCCTGCTTCACGAAGCAGCTTTTCATAGCGCATTAACTGGCGATGGGCGCGGCAGTAGAGGCCGTAAACCGGCTGGCGGTGGAAATCTTTCAGCTGAAGCGGCGTAAGGCGCCAGTTGTTTTCGCCGCGTAGCAGTTGTTTCACTTTCTCGACGTGAGCTTCAGGAATAAAGGCCACGGACTCCTGCGGCGGGAGCGTAACGTTTAGCGGGCCGTTGTCCGTTGCCAGCCAGAATTCAACCTCAGTACCCTGAGGGGTATCCCGCCAGTGTCTGGTCAGTAAAAAGCCTTCTTGCGCCTGCGTCACGGCGTTATCCCATAAAACAAACCAGGCCTGATTATAGCCTGGTTGAGGGATGTTTGCTGGGGTTTTATACAGTGTCTGTTCCGCCGGATGGCGCTGCGCTTATCCGGCCTACAGGTTCCGCAGGCCCGGTAAGCGCAGCGTCACCGGGCAAGGGTTTACTGCCCGTAGTAGGCTTTCGCACCGTGCTTACGCAGGTAATGCTTATCCAGCAGGGTTTGCTGCATATCCGGCAGCTGCGGTACCAGCTGGCGGCAGAAGATCCCCATATAGGCGACTTCCTCCAGCACGATCGCGTTGTGCACCGCGTCCTCCGCGTTTTTACCCCAGGCAAACGGGCCGTGGGAGTGCACCAGCACGCCGGGCATTTGCGCCGCGTCGATTCCCTGTTTTTCGAAGGTTTCGACAATCACGTTCCCCGTTTCCCATTCGTACTCACCGCCGATCTCCGCATCGGTCATCAGACGCGTGCAGGGAATGGTGCCGTAAAAGTAGTCCGCGTGGGTGGTGCCGGTGGCCGGAATAGGCTGGCCCGCCTGCGCCCAGATGGTCGCGTGACGCGAATGGGTATGCACAATCCCGCCGATGGTCGGGAAGGCCTGATACAGCAGGCGATGAGTGGGCGTATCGGAGGAGGGCTTTTTATTGCCTTCAACCACTTCACCCGTTTCGATGCTGACCACCACCATGTCTTCTGCGGTCATTACCGTGTAATCCACGCCGGAAGGCTTGATCACGAACACCCCTTTTTCCCGGTCAACGGCGCTGACGTTGCCCCATGTCAGGGTTACGAGGTTATGTTTTGGCAGCGCCAGGTTGGCTTCGAGTACCTGACGTTTGAGATCTTCTAACATTGTCGTCTCCTGCCGGATGGCGCTGCGCTTATCCGGCCTACAGAACCGTAGGCCCGGTAAACGAAGTGCCACCGGGCATTCAGGGCTTAGCGTTTTGAACCGTAATAGACTTCGTTCCAGCGCAGCGCGTCTTTAAAGGCTGGCAGACGGGTGTCGTTATCAATCACGGTCAGTTCGATGTCGTGCAGCTCGGCAAACTGACGCATATCGTTCAGGTCAAGCGCGTGGCTGAATACGGTGTGGTGCGCGCCGCCGGCCAGGATCCAGGCTTCCGAGGCGGTTGGCAGGTCAGGCTGTGCTTTCCACAAAGCGTTGGCGACCGGCAGTTTCGGCAGAGAATGCGGGGTTTCAACCGCATCGACGCAGTTCACCAGCAGGCGGAAACGATCGCCGAGGTCAATCAGGCTGGCGTTAATGGCCGGGCCGGTACGGGTGTTGAAGATCAGACGGGCCGGATCCGCTTTGCCGCCAATGCCGAGGTACTGCACGTCGAGGATCGGTTTCTCTTCAACCGCGATGGATGGACACACTTCCAGCATGTGCGAGCCGAGCACCAGATCGTTGCCGTTCTCGAAGTGGTAGGTGTAGTCCTCCATAAAAGAGGTGCCGCCCTGTAGACCGGTCGACATCACCTTCATGATGCGAAGCAGAGCGGCAGTTTTCCAGTCGCCTTCGCCCGCAAAGCCGTAGCCCTGCTGCATCAGACGTTGTACCGCCAGACCCGGGAGCTGTTTCAGGCCGTGGAGATCTTCAAAGGTGGTGGTGAAGGCATGGAAGCCGCCCTGTTCCAGAAAACGCTTCATGCCCAGCTCAATACGTGCGGCATCCAGCACGTTCTGGCGCTTGTCACCGTTGACCTGTGTCGCAGGCGTCAGGCGATAGCTGCTTTCGTACTCGTCCACCAGCGCGTTAACGTCGCCATCGCTGATGTCATTCACCACCTGCACCAGGTCGCCCACCGCCCAGGTGTTGACGGAGAAGCCAAATTTAATCTGCGCGGCCACTTTATCACCGTCGGTGACCGCCACTTCGCGCATGTTGTCGCCGAAACGCACCACTTTCAGGTGGCGGGTATCCTGCTTAGATACCGCCTGACGCATCCAGGAGCCAATGCGTTTTTGTGCCTGACCGTCCTGCCAGTGCCCGGTCACCACGGCATGCTGTTGACGCATGCGCGCGCCGATGAAGCCGAACTCGCGGCCGCCGTGCGCGGTCTGGTTCAGGTTCATGAAGTCCATGTCGATGCTGTCCCACGGCAGGGAGGCGTTGAACTGCGTGTGGAATTGCAGCAGCGGTTTGTTGAGGATAGCCAGGCCGTTGATCCACATTTTGGCTGGCGAGAAGGTGTGCAGCCACACCACCAGGCCAGCGCATTTGTCATCGTAATTGGCATCGCGGCAAATGTTGGTGATTTCGTCCGGGGTGGTACCCAGCGGCTTCAGCACCAGTTTGCACGGCAGTTTGGCTTCCGCGTTCAGCGCATTCACAACGTGCTCCGCGTGTTTCGTCACCTGCTGCAACGCTTCCGGTCCGTACAAATGCTGGCTGCCAATCACAAACCACACTTCATAATTATTAAAAATGGTCATTATCGTGTCCTTAATGTGTCAGGGTTGCCGTAGTATCCGCGGTGCTTTTGGCCGGGGCGGCGACAGGGAGATAGTGAAGTTCGGCGCTTTTTGCCCATTGCTGGTAGCGCTGATAAAGCTGTTCAAAGCGTTGTGCCTGCTGAGTCTGCGGCTGGAGCGTACTTTCGACGGCGCTCGCCATGTGCTGTTGCGCGGTCGGGATATCCGCATGTACGCCTGCGGCCACGGCAGCGAAAATCGCGGCGCCCAGCGCACAGCACTGATCGGAGGCCACAATTTGCAGCGGCCGGTTCAGCACGTCGCAGCAGGCCTGCATAATCACCGGGTTTTTACGGGCGATGCCCCCCAGCGCCATCACGTTGTTTACGTCAATGCCCTGCCCGGTGAAGCACTCCATAATGGCGCGCGCGCCGAATGCGGTGGCGGCGATCAGGCCGCCAAACAGCGCGGGCGCGTCGGTCGCGAGGTTGAGATCGGTAATCACCCCTTTCAGACGCTGGTTGGCAAACGGCGTACGACGCCCGTTGAACCAGTCCAGCACCACCGGCAGGTGGTCGAGAGACGGATTTTTTGCCCAGGCTTCGGTGAGCTGCGGCAGGAGCTGTTTTTTGCTGTCGGCAATCTGCGTTTTCAGTTCAGGACGCGCGGCAGCCAGCTGATCCAGCGGCCAGCCGAGCACACGGCCAAACCAGGCGTAGATATCGCCGAAGGCGGACTGACCCGCTTCGAGGCCGATAAAATCGGGTACCACGCTGCCGTCAACCTGACCGCAAATGCCTTTCACCGCGCGGTCGCCGACGCTGGCTTTATCTGCCGTCAGAATGTCACAGGTGGAGGTGCCGATAACTTTCACCAGCGTGTTGGGCTGCGCACCCGCGCCCACGGCACCCATATGGCAGTCGAACGCGCCGCCGGAAATGGTCACGTTTTGCGGCAGACCGAGGCGTTTCGCCCACTCTTCGCAGAGCGTGCCGACCGGAATATCGGCGGTGAAGGTGTCGGTAAACAGCGGGTATGTCAGGTTTTTGTTGATGATCGGATCGAGTTCATCGAAGAACGCTGCCGGAGGCAGCCCCCCCCAGCTTTCATGCCACAGCGATTTATGCCCGGCGCTGCAACGGCCGCGGCGGATATCCTGCGGGCGAGTGATGCCGGAGAGCAGGGCGGGAACCCAGTCGCATAGCTCAATCCATGATGCCGCTGCCTGTGCGACCGACGCGTCCGCGCGGGTAACGTGCAGGATCTTGGCCCAGAACCACTCGCTGGAGTAAATTCCGCCGATATACCGTGAGTAGTCAGTTTTGCCCGGCTGATGGCATAAGCGGGTGATGGCTTCCGCCTCTTCCACGGCGGTATGGTCTTTCCACAGCACAAACATGGCGTTCGGGTTGTCGGCAAACTCCGGTCGCAGCGCCAGTACGCGGCCTTCGGCATCGACAGGAGCAGGCGTTGAGCCGGTGCTGTCGACGCCAATCCCCACGACATCGGCCCGCTGGGCGTCCGTCAACTCCGCCAGCACGGTTTTGATCGCCGCTTCCATTGATTCAATGTAATCACGCGGGTGGTGGCGGAACTGGTTGTTCGGCGCATCGCAGTAGCGCCCCTCTTGCCAGCGCGGATACCACTCAACGCTGGTTGCTATCTCCAGGCCAGTCGTACAGTCCACTGCCAGCGCGCGAACTGAGTCGCTGCCAAAATCGAGGCCAATTGCAATTGCCATGGTGTTGCTCCATCCAAAAAACAGGTATGGAAGAACATTAGAGACTGGGGACAAAAATCGTCAGGCAGGATCCGCTAATCTTATGGACTAAATTGCTGTAGCCACGCAAAGTGTGACGCCGTGCAAATATTCTATGTGGACATTTCTGCCGCACTTATAGACACTTTTGTTACTGCTTATCTGCCCGTACTGGCGGAGAAATCAGGGGGAAAGGCTGAAACATGGCGGACGTAAAAGAGGCGTGATGCTTTTTGGATCTTTTCGCGGGCCATTTTTATACTGCTTTTATCGATATGGACAATTGGTTTCCTTCAGGACCCTTGGGAGAACTGAATCTATGGCCGAACCGCAAAACGATCCCTTACTGCCGGGCTACTCATTTAACGCCCATCTGGTGGCGGGGCTGACGCCAATTGAGGCCGAGGGATATCTCGATTTTTACGTCGATCGCCCTCTTGGCATGAAGGGATATATCCTCAACCTGACCGTACGCGGAGAAGGGGTCGTCAAAAACGGGGATCAGCAGTTTATCTGCCGCCCCGGTGATATGCTGCTGTTCCCGCCGGGGGAGATCCACCACTACGGGCGCCATCCGGATGCCAAAGAGTGGTATCACCAGTGGGTCTATTTCCGTCCGCGCGCCTACTGGCAGGAGTGGCTCTCGTGGCCGGCCATCTTCGCCCATACCGGTTTATATCGCCCGGATGAGGCGCATCTGGCGCAGTTCCGTGAGCTGTTCGCACAGATTATTGAGGCAGGGCAGGCGGGCGGGCGCTACGCCGAACTGCTGGCCATCAACCTGCTTGAACAGGTTCTGCTGCGCCGCATGGAGGCCATCAACGAGTCGCTTAATCCGCCGCTGGACAACCGCGTCCGCGACGCCTGCCAGTACATCAGCGACCACCTTGCCGACAGCCAGTTTGATATTGCCAGCGTCGCCCAGCATGTGTGTCTGTCGCCGTCACGGCTCTCTCATCTGTTCCGCCAGCAGCTTGGCGTGAGTGTACTCAGCTGGCGTGAGGATCAGCGCATCAGCCAGGCGAAACTGCTGCTCAGCACCACCCGAATGCCTATCGCCACCGTCGGGCGTAACGTCGGCTTTGAAGATCAGCTCTATTTCTCTCGCGTGTTTAAGAAGTGCACCGGTGCCAGCCCGAGCGAATTCCGTGCGGGATGTGAATAATCGGTAAACATTCAGGTGAACTTCAGGCGCATCTTGTAAACTATTCAGACAATTGATGCCTTGACGCGGTGCAGGGCGCTAAGCAGAATCGCTGATTCGTTTTCTGACCGGAATAGTTATGCAGGCATTGCTGGAACATTTTATTACCCAGTCCGTTATGTATTCGCTCATCGCCGTGGCGCTGGTGGCGTTTCTGGAGTCGCTGGCGCTGGTGGGGCTGATCCTGCCCGGCACCGTGATGATGGCAGGGCTTGGGGCGCTTATCGGCAGCGGCGAGGTCAATTTCTGGCAGGCGTGGATGGCCGGTATCATCGGTTGTTTGCTGGGGGACTGGATCTCCTTCTGGCTGGGCTGGCGCTTTAAGAAGCCGCTGCACCGCTGGTCGTTCATGAAAAAAAACAAAGCGCTGCTGGATAAAACCGAGCACGCGCTGCACCAGCACAGCATGTTCACCATCCTCGTGGGGCGCTTTGTTGGCCCAACGCGCCCGCTGGTGCCGATGGTGGCCGGGATGCTGGATCTGCCCGTCGCGAAGTTTGTGGTGCCGAACATCATCGGCTGCGTCTTCTGGCCGCCGTTCTACTTCCTGCCGGGGATCCTGGCGGGCGCGGCCATCGATATTCCTGACGGTATGCAAAGCGGCGAGTTCAAGTGGCTGCTGCTGGGAACGGCGGTCCTGCTGTGGCTGGCGGTCTGGCTCTGCTGGCGCCTGTGGCGCAGCGCGAAAGCCAGTGTTGATCGCCTGACGCGCTATCTTCCGCGCACGCGCCTGCTCTGGCTGGCCCCGCTGACGCTGGGAGTGGCTGTCGTGGCGCTGGTGGCGCTGATTCGCCACCCGCTGATGCCGGTGTACGGTGAGATCCTGTTGAAGGTGGTGAGCCGTTAAGGTGTTTTCCCTCTCCCTGTGGGCTAAGGGTTCCCCACAAAATAATGCCTGCACAGACGGCCACCTCTCCCTTGAGGGAGAGGGCTGGGGTGAGGGGGAACATACGGCTCTGGTGGTCATTCCGTTCACTTTATGTTCCTTGCTACTCTGTCACGACATGAGCGGTGAACGTGCCAGGGTGGCTCAGTCGCCACCACCCTGGCGACCCGGGCTTCCGGCGGAAAATCGCCGCTTCGCGGTACCTTCGGCTTATTCCTTCCGGCTTATCGGGGACGGGCGGAGGTAACATCCCTGTAAAG
>NZ_JADCKV010000030.1:0-40684 GCF_014982105.1 Enterobacter cloacae complex sp. P18RS
GCCAGCCAGACCTGCTCCCGGGTCTCCTCACTTGCCTGTGTTGACCAGTGCATGACGAAGTGCCAGCCCGCGGTGATCTCTGGCGAAAAATGATTAACCGACTGTTGTAAAAAACGGGTAAGAAGATCGCGACGGGTCGTTACGCCGGTGTGCAGTAGCACCGTCCACTGCTTTTTTGCCAGCCAGGTGAAGAGCTGATGCAGATTGTACCAGCAGGCGTAGCCCGCCATCTGGGGGTCATCCCACCCGGTGGCAAACAGACGACTGCTGAGAAAAGGTTCGGCGATATCAATTCCCTCAATGGGAATGGCCTCATTTATCGCCTCCAGATTTTGTCGGACGTCCTCACGCAGCAAATCGTCGAGCTCACGCAGGGTAATGCCCACCCGCATACGGCGCAGCGAGGCAGAAAGAGGATTGAGCTGCTCAAGATCCAGGCTCTGCTCCTGCTGCGGATGAACGATGAGCGGCGAGGCTCCCCAACCGCGCGCCACCGGTTCATTGAGCAGGCTAAACAGCTTGTCCACGGCGACCGGATAGCGCTGCTCACGCCTGTCCGTCCGAATACGTGCCGCCTCCGGGTGCTGGCGCCGGGCCTTACGAAACTCACCCGGAGACATATTGTGAACACGCCTGAACCGATCGCTCATCATACGCGTGCTGGCGAAACCCTGCTCAAGCGCAATCTGGTGCAGCGGTCGGTTCGTCAGCCGGAGAGCGTCGGCCGCCTTTTCCAGCCGCAGGTGGGTGATGTACTGCATGAAACTGATCCCCACCTCCTTGCGAAAGAGACGAGAGAGCCAGGCTTCAGAGACATATTCACTCGCGGCGATTTCCGCAAGCGTAATACGGCGGGAATAACTGGCATTGATCCGCTCTATCACCCGGGCGATGCGTTTGCTGTGCGCTGAGGAAAGTTCCCGTGACAGCATACGGGCGGGCTGTTGAAAGCGGCTGGTCAGCAACAGCAATATCTCGCTCAGCCAGCGGTACGCCTCCAGCCGGTAGCGGTGCGGGTCGTTGATGAGGGTGACCACAAGAAGCTGGCGCAGCAGATCGCGAAGCGCATCGCATTGGGGCCAGACGCCTCCGGCTTCTGCCGGTACAGCATAATCATGGGCAAAAAAATCATTGCAGAGCTGGACGACCCAGCGCCCGGAAAGGGTTACGCGCAGGGTGACATTTGCCGTTTCGCTCGTGAACTGCCAGCGCCGATGACGGTTGATGATAGCAAGGGTATTGGCCTCCAGGATGTCACGTCCCACATCGGTGTTCAGCTCTGCCCGCCCTTCCAGCACCCAGAGCAACGTTAGCGTATCGCCTTCATCCTCCACGCAGTGGCGAATGTCCTGAATCTCTATCCAAAACTCATCTCCCCGTTGCGCCATCTTACCCCTCACCAAAGACAAAAAATGACCTGATCTTTTTTGTCATAATTGAATTGTATGAAAAACAATCAAAGTAAAGCCGTCACTTTACAACAAAAAAATGCATTTTCAGGCGGGACGATCGTCATAGACTCGAAATTATCATCGTTTGGCAGAAAAAGGATAACAAAAATGACACATCCAATTATCGAAGCTCTGCGTGGCAACGAAGCCAGGTTCACTGAATTACGTCGCTATTTTCATCAGCATCCTGAAATTGGTTTTGAGGAGCACAACACGAGCGATCGCGTTGCAGCTCTGCTTCAGGAATGGGGATATGAGGTTCATCGCGGCCTGGCGAAAACCGGTGTGGTCGGCACACTGAAGGTGGGTAACGGGCATAAACGCCTGGGCCTGCGCGCCGATATGGATGCGCTGCCAATGCAGGAAAACAACGGCAAGGCGTGGAGCAGTACCGTTGAGGGTAAATTCCACGGCTGCGGTCATGACGGCCACACCACAACGCTCCTGTATGCAGCGGAGTACCTGGCACGCACCCGTAATTTTAACGGCACGCTGCACCTTATTTTTCAGCCCGCGGAAGAACTTCTGTATGGCGGACGCGTTATGGTAGAGGACGGTTTGTTTGACCTGTTCCCCTGCGACCACATCTTTGGTCTACACAATATGCCGTCACAGCCCCTCGGAAAAATTGGTCTGCGCGATGGCGCCATGATGGCCTCTTCCGACACCCTTCATATTGAGGTTAACGGCTTGGGTGGTCACGGCGCGGTGCCAGAACATACCGTTGACGCCACCCTGGTTGCCTGTCATATCACTATCGCGTTGCAGTCGATTGTTTCGCGCAACATTACCCCCTTCCAGCCAGCCGTCGTTACCGTAGGCAGCATTCAGGCCGGGCACGCCCCTAACATTATCAACGACAAAGTGTTGATGAAACTTACCGTACGCACGCTGGATGAACGCGTGCGGCAAACCGTGCTACAGCGTATCCATGATATCGCCGTTGCACAGGCGGAAAGTTTCAATGCGACGGCCACCATTCGACACATTAACGGCAGCCCGGTGCTGAAAAACAATCCGCAAGCCAACGAGATGGTGCGCAGCGTCGCCACCGATCTGTTCGGTCAGGATGCCGTCGCGGAGGTCAATGCGTTTATGGGCAGCGAGGACTTTGCTTTCATGCTCGAGAAAAATCCCAATGGATGCTATTTCACGCTTGGCGCCGGGGATGAGCCTGACCGCTGCATGGTACATAACCCGGGCTACGACTTTAACGACAACATTCTCCTCACCGGCGCGGCGCTGTGGGCCGCACTGACCGAACACTATCTGCGCTGATTCGCACCTTCCCGGGAGGGCTGCACTATGAGTACCGTTTCCCTGACAGGCGCATCCGCCTACGCCGGTAACGATCGGCTGCTGGCGGGTATCGTCATGAGCGTTCTGACATTCTGGCTGTTTGCCCAGTCGGTTATCAACGTGGTTCCGGCCATGCAGAATAGCCTCGATATTGCCCTCGAAACCCTTACGCTGGCCGTCAGCCTGAGCGCGTTGTTCAGCGGCTGTTTTGTCGTCGCCTGCGGTGGGTTTGCCGATAAGTATGGGCGCATGCGCCTGACCATGATTGGCCTGATCCTGAGCATGATCGGGAGTGGTCTGCTGTTCATTTCATGGGAGCCCGTCCTGTTTTTGTTGGGAAGAGCGATACAGGGGCTATCAGCGGCCTGCATCATGCCCGCCACGCTGGCGCTGATTAAAACCTGGTATGAAGGTAAAGCACGCCAGCGCGCAATCAGTTTCTGGGTTATCGGTTCATGGGGCGGGAGTGGCCTGAGCTCGTTTGTGGGAGGCGCCATCGCCACCACGCTGGGCTGGCGCTGGATTTTTATTTTGTCGATGGTGGTGGCTCTGGTCGCGCTATTGCTTATCCGCGCCACGCCGGAAAGCTGCAGCACTGATGCGTGTCGACACAAACTGGATATCAGCGGCCTGGTGAGTTTTGTCCTTATGCTGGTGCTGTTCAATCTGTTTATCAGCAAAGGACACAGCTGGGGCTGGAGCAGCAGTTTATCGCTTCTTGTATTGTGTGGAGCCGTGATTGCACTGATGTGCTTTATCGTTACCGGGCGGCGGAAAGGCGATGCGGCGCTGATCGATTTCGCCCTGTTTAAAAACCGGGCCTATAGCGCCTCGGTATTCTCAAATTTCCTGCTCAACGGCTGCATTGGCACCATGATGATCGCCAGCATCTGGTTGCAGCAGGGCCATCATCTGTCACCGCTACAGACCGGCATGATGACGCTGGGGTATCTGGTTACCGTACTGGCGATGATCCGGGTGGGTGAAAAACTGCTTCAGCGCTATGGCGCCAGGCTGCCGATGATGACCGGCCCGCTGCTGACCGCAACAGGTATTTCGCTGATTTCATGCACCTTCTTAAGCAAAGAGGTCTACATTGTTACCGTTTTTCTGAGCAATATTTTATTCGGGCTGGGGCTCGGATGTTACGCTACGCCCTCAACGGACACGGCGGTAATGAATGCCCCTGAAAACAAAGTGGGGGTGGCTTCTGGGATCTATAAGATGGGCAGTTCCCTGGGCGGCGCAATGGGTATCGCGGTCACCGCATCGCTGTACGCGCTATGGCTGCCGATGGGAACGGCCAGTGCCGCGCAGTATGCCTTGCTTTTCAACAGTGCGATTTGCCTTGGGTCGGCAGTCGTGACCTGGGCTTTACTGCCAACAACAAAAGCCCCGCGTTAAGCGGGGCCACAAAAGTATCAGGCAATGTTCAGATATTTGTGCGTCTGCATCGACAGCCGCCAGTTGCGGGCGATACAGGTTTCAATGCACAGACGGGTCGCATCGTCTTTCTGGCTGATAGGCTGTAGCGCGATCACGCGCTGCTTTTCGTCCGTCAGCGTCGCCAGCAGTTCATCCAGCGCTTCGATGTCACGCACGCGCCCCACCGGATGTTTGATCTCATCAGCACGCTCAAGCGCCTGCGACAGTACGTCATACCCGCCGCGCATATTCACTTTTGGTGAAACCGTGACCCACGTTGAATGGGAGCAGCGCACTTCATGGGTGCCGCTGGTTTCGATCTGACAGCTATAGCCGTTCTTCTCGAGCAGTTCGGTGAGCGGCATCAGATCGTGAATGCAGGGTTCCCCGCCGGTGATCACCACATGCCGCGCCGTCCAGCCCTGACGACCAATGATGGCAAGCAGATCTTCCGCGCTGCCCGCGCCCCATTTATCGCTCTCTTTGGTTTTCGCCAGAATGCTGAACAGCGACACTTCCCGATCTGCGAGCTTATCCCACGTATGTTTGGTATCACACCAGGCGCAGCCAACCGGGCATCCCTGTAAACGAATAAAGATAGCGGGAACGCCGGTAAAGTAACCCTCGCCTTGCAGGGTCTGGAACATCTCGTTAATCGGGTACTGCATAGTCAACTCTGTTAAGGGGATAAACGATAAGTATCGCAGATCCCCGTCAGATGATCATGCTCCATCGGTGCTTTGCGCGCCAATTGCCGCCATAAACCGTTCCGTAATTTGCTGTGGTCGGGTGATCGCCCCGCCGACGACAACCGTGTGCGCCCCCAGCGCCAGACACCTGGCCGCGCGTTCAGGCGTATCCACGTTACCTTCAGCAATCACGGGGATCGTGACGGCAGACAGCACCTCTTTCAAAAACGCGCAGTCATTTTCCGGTAGCGAATGGCCCGCAGTCTCCGCCGTATAACCGTAAAGGGTGGTTCCGACGCAATCAAACCCCAGCGCCTGCGCGGCCACGGCCTCCTGCACGGTGGCAATATCCGCCATCAGCAGCAGCGAAGGGTAACGGGTGCGGATCTGCGCGATCAGCATGTCCAGCGATCCGCCACCGGGCCGTTTCCGGGCGGTCGCATCCAGCGCAACGATCTCCGGGCCGACCGCCATCAACTCATCCACTTCTTTGAGCGTTGCGGTGATGAACACCTCGCTGTCCGGATAGTCTCGTTTGATGATGCCGATTACCGGCAGTGAGACCAGCCCTTTGATAGCCTCAATATCCACCACGCTATTGGCGCGGATCGCAGCGGCACCGCCCTGGGCCGCCGCCAGCGCCATTCGCGACATAATAAACGGGCTGTGCAGCGGTTCGTTTTCCAGCGCCTGGCAGGAGACGACCAGTTTTCCTTTCAGGTTATCCAGTACAGTTTTCATTACGATAAGATCTCTTCTACTTCGTTTTTGATAATGGTGACGTGCGGTCCATAGATGACCTGGACACCGTTGCCGCGGACGATTACGCCGCGGGCGCCGGTCGCTTTCAGTGCAGATTCATTGACTTTGCTACCGTCTTTCACCGTGACGCGAAGGCGCGTGGCGCAGCAGTCAACGTCATCCAGATTGTCTTTTCCTCCCAGCCCGGCGATCACCGCCGCGGCGCGCTCGCTTTGCGGCAGGGTAGCCTCGTCAGCCAACGCCTCCTTTTCACGGCCCGGCGTGGCAAAATCAAAACGTTTGATCAGATAGCGGAAGGTACAGTAGTAAAGGAAGAACCACGGTACGCCCACCAGCGGGACGAACATCCAGTTAGTTTTCGCTTCCCCCTGCAAAATGCCGAACAGCACGAAATCAATAAACCCGCCGGAGAATGTTTGTCCGATGGTGATGTGCAGCATGTGCGCGAGCATGAACGCCAGCCCGTCAAACAGCGCATGAATGACGTACAGCACCGGGGCAATAAACAGGAATGAGAACTCTATGGGCTCGGTAATTCCCGTCAGGAATGAGGTTAACGCCGCAGAGAGCAGCAGCCCGGCAACCCGCTTTTTGTTCTCCGGCCTGGCCGTGTGGTACATCGCAAGGCAGGCGCCGAGCAGACCAAACATCATGGTAATAAAGCGCCCGGACATGAAGCGCGACGTGCCCTCATAGAAATGCTGCGTGTTCGGGTCGGCGAGCTGGGCGAAGAAGATCCGCTGCGTGCCCTCAACCAGGTGACCGTTAACAATTTCACTGCCGCCAAGCGCGGTGGTCCAGAACGGAAGATAGAAGATGTGGTGCAAACCAAACGGGCCAAGCATGCGCAGGATGAAGCCGTACAGCAAAGTCCCCAGATAGCCGGTGGCATCCACCAGCCCGCCGAGGCCAAAGATCAGCTTCTGAAAATGCGGCCAGACCACGGTCATCAGCGCGCCGACGAGTATCGCCGCCAGTGAGCTGATAATGGGAACGAAGCGTGAGCCGCCAAAAAAGCCCAGGAATTGCGGAAGCGCGATTTTATTAAACCGATGATGCAGTGCGCAGGTCACCAGCCCAATAACTACCCCACCAAACACGCCCGTTTCAAGCGTCTGAATACCCAGCGTCATGCCCTGCCCTACGGCGCCCGGGTTCTCATGCGCCAGTTTTCCGGTCAGGATCAGCAGCGCATTGATAGTGGCATTCATCACCAGATAAGCGAGCAACGCCGCCAGCCCTGCCGTGCCTTTATCATTTTTCGCCAGCCCAACGGCGACCCCAACAGCAAACAGTACCGACAGGTTTGCAAACACAATCGAGCCTGCGCTGCTCATGATGGTAAAGATGGCCTGTAGCCAGCCAACGTCTAAAAATGGATACGCAGTAAGCGTATTTGGATTCGATAGCGCCCCGCCGATCCCCAGCAACAGACCTGCTGCGGGCAGTATGGCGATGGGTAACATAAAGGATTTGCCGAAGCGCTGCGCTTTTTCAAACCATCCGCCGGAAGACGCTCCGCTGAACATTTGCATCATTTTTTTATCCCCCTGGTTATTGATGAAAATTTTTACCATATATATTTTTAATTGTGAAAATTACCACCAAAAACCAGGACACCGATCATACTTTTTCGAAATGACTGGCATCTCTCCCCCGCTTTCCGCCACACTAGTTGGCAGAGAAACGCATTAAGGATCTAGCATGTCGGACCATGAAAACCTGCTGCTGAAGCTACGCCAGGAGGCTTCCGGGTACAGCCCAACGCAACAAAAACTGGGGGAGTTTGTCCTCAACGATCCTGCCAGGGTGCTCTACCTGACGATCACCGAGCTGGCGCGTGAAAGCGGCACCAGCGAGGCCAGCGTCACACGCCTTTGCCGCACGCTGGGCTGTAAGGGATATAACGAATTTAAAATGGCGCTTGCGCTGGATATTCAGCAGGGTTTGCCGGAGCGTCAGGCAGGAGATGCAATAGATAACGTGGTGGATGAGTCTGTCCAGGCGCTGCAAGATACCGCAAAACTCCTCGACCGGGCCCAGCTTGAACAGGCGACACTGGCCCTGCATCAGGCGCAGTCAGTGCAAATTTACGGGGTGGCGGCCAGCGCAATTCTGGGGGAGTATTTGCATTACAAGCTGCTGCGACTCGGCAAACCTGCACAGCTGTTTAGCGATATGCATCGCGCCGCCATGAATGCGACGACGCTCTCGAAAGAGACGCTGGTGGTGGCCATCTCAAGTTCCGGCTCTACACGGGATCTGCTTCACGTGGTGAAACTCGCCCGCAAGCGCGGCGTTAAGGTACTGGCGCTCAGCAATACGCCCCGCAGCCCGCTGGCCTCCCTGAGCGATTTACAGCTGGTTGCAGCCAAGCCAGAGGGACCGCTGAGCGCGGGTGCGCTCAACGCCAAGGTTGGCGTGATGCTGCTGGTTGAACTGCTAACCACTTCCCTTATTGCAGTAGACAGCCATTACGGTGACGTCAGCCAGCAAACGGCAAGCGCCACGTTGCCGCTTCTGCTATAGAAAACAAAAAACCCGCCGAAGCGGGTTTTTTCATAAGAACGAAGGTTCAGGCTTATGCCTGGCCTTTGATCTCTTTACGACCGTTGTAAGGTGCTTTTTCGCCCAGCGCTTCTTCGATACGAATCAGCTGGTTGTATTTAGCAACACGGTCAGAACGGCTCATAGAACCGGTTTTGATCTGGCCAGCTGCGGTACCCACAGCCAGGTCAGCGATGGTAGCGTCTTCAGTTTCGCCAGAACGGTGAGAGATAACCGCGGTGTAGCCAGCGTCTTTCGCCATTTTGATCGCAGCCAGCGTTTCGGTCAGAGAACCGATCTGGTTGAATTTGATCAGAATGGAGTTAACGATGCCTTTCTCGATACCTTCTTTCAGGATCTTGGTGTTGGTTACGAACAGATCGTCACCAACCAGCTGGATTTTGTCGCCCAGTACTTTGGTCTGGTATGCGAAACCATCCCAGTCAGACTCGTCCAGACCGTCTTCGATAGAAACGATTGGGTACTGTTTGGTCAGGTCTTCCAGGAAGTGGGTGAACTCTTCAGAGGTGAACGCTTTGTTGCCTTCGCCGGCCAGAACGTATTTACCGTCTTTGTAGAATTCAGATGCTGCGCAGTCCATCGCCAGGGTGATGTCTTTGCCCAGCTCGTAGCCTGCTGCTTTAACTGCTTCAGCGATAACAGCCAGTGCTTCTGCGTTAGAACCCAGGTTTGGCGCGTAGCCGCCTTCGTCACCAACAGCCGTGTTCATGCCTTTAGCTTTCAGAACTTTAGCCAGGTTGTGGAACACTTCAGAACCCATACGTACCGCTTCTTTCAGGGTTTTCGCGCCAACTGGCTGAATCATGAATTCCTGAATATCAACGTTGTTGTCTGCGTGCTCACCACCGTTGATGATGTTCATCATTGGTACAGGCATGGAGTATTTGCCTGGGGTGCCGTTCAGTTCAGCGATGTGCTCGAACAGTGGCATGCCTTTAGCTGCCGCTGCCGCTTTGGCGTTCGCCAGGGAAACGGCCAGGATTGCGTTCGCACCGAAGTTAGATTTGTTTTCAGTACCGTCCAGATCGATCATGATCTTGTCGATGCCAGCCTGATCTTTAGCATCTTTGCCAACGATAGCCTGAGCAATAGGACCGTTAACAGCGCCAACCGCTTTCAGTACGCCTTTGCCCATGAAACGGGATTTGTCGCCATCACGCAGTTCCAGCGCTTCGCGGGAACCTGTAGAAGCACCTGATGGAGCCGCTGCCATACCGACGAAACCACCTTCCAGATGAACTTCAGCTTCAACGGTCGGGTTACCACGGGAGTCGATGATTTCACGACCGATGACTTTAACGATTTTGGACATTAGATTTTCCTCAGTACAAGTTAAACTAAAACTCCAGACAAACAACGCGTACCAAAGGTACGCGTTGCCGTTCTAACTTTTTTTACTTCGCCTGACGCTTCTGGTACTCGCTGGCGGCTTTCACGAAGCCTGCAAACAGCGGATGCCCGTCACGCGGCGTTGAAGTAAATTCCGGGTGGAATTGGCAGGCCACGAACCACGGATGGTTAGGCACTTCGATGATCTCGACTAACTGATCATCCCCGGAACGGCCCGCAACACGCAGACCCGCAGCTTCAATTTGTTTCAACAACATGTTGTTGACTTCATAGCGGTGACGATGGCGCTCGGTGATGACCGGCTCGCCGTACAGCTTGCGTACCACGCTATCGTCGGACAGCTGGCAGGCCTGTGCGCCAAGACGCATGGTGCCACCCAGATCGCTCTTCTCGGTACGGACTTCGACGTTACCGTCTTCGTCGCGCCATTCCGTAATCAGCGCCACAACAGGGTACTTACAGTCTGGCACAAATTCCGTAGAGTTCGCGTTTTCCATTCCCGCTACGTTGCGCGCAAATTCAATCAGCGCAACCTGCATACCCAGGCAGATACCGAGGTATGGAATATTGTTTTCACGCGCATAGCGTGCAGTGGCGATCTTGCCTTCAACACCACGGTAGCCGAAGCCGCCAGGGATGAGGATAGCATCCAGATCTTTAAGAATTTCAACGCCGCGCGTCTCCACATCCTGTGAATCAATCAGCTTGATGTTCACAGAGACGCGATTCTTCAGACCACCGTGTTTCAGCGCTTCGATAACTGACTTATAGGCATCCGGCAGTTCGATGTACTTGCCGACCATACCGATAGTCACTTCGCCGCCCGGATTGGCTTCTTCGTAAATCACCTGCTCCCATTCAGACAGGTTAGCTTCCGGACAGTTCAAGCTGAATCGTTTACAAATATAATCGTCCAGACCCTGTGATTTCAACAGGCCCGGGATTTTATAAATGGAATCGACATCTTTCATTGAAATAACGGCTTTTTCAGGCACGTTACAGAACAATGCAATTTTCGCGCGTTCGTTCGCCGGAATCGCGCGATCGGAACGGCAAACCAGGATGTCAGGCTGAATACCGATGGAGAGCAACTCTTTAACAGAGTGCTGAGTCGGTTTGGTTTTCACTTCACCTGCTGCTGCCATGTAAGGCACCAGCGTCAGGTGCATGAACAGCGCGTGCTCACGACCAATATCTACCGCCAGCTGACGAATCGCTTCGAGGAACGGCAGGGATTCGATATCCCCTACGGTACCGCCGATTTCAACCAGCACAACGTCATGCCCTTCGCCACCGGCAAGGACACGTTCTTTGATGGCGTTAGTGATGTGTGGGATGACCTGCACGGTCGCGCCCAGGTAGTCACCACGGCGCTCTTTACGCAGAACGTCAGAGTAGATACGGCCAGTCGTAAAGTTGTTACGACGGGTCATTTTGGTACGGATGAAACGCTCGTAGTGGCCAAGATCCAGATCGGTTTCAGCGCCGTCTTCAGTAACGAACACTTCCCCGTGTTGGGTTGGGCTCATGGTGCCAGGATCGACGTTGATGTACGGATCCAGTTTCATCATGGTCACATTGAGGCCACGGGCTTCAAGAATGGCTGCGAGGGAGGCTGCGGCAATGCCTTTACCCAGAGAGGATACGACCCCGCCGGTCACAAAAATATAGTTCGTTGTCATGCTGAACCTGAGAAGTTAGGGTGAAACGATGGAATAACCAGGACGGGAAAGTAGTATACCCGAACACGACGAGCGCCACAAACTTTCATTCTCCGTCTCCACTCCAGGCCATGACAAACATAAGGAGTGAGAAAATAGCCCCTTTTGGGTAAATGTTTTTGACGCAAATCAAGCGCTTGTCATTTAAAAAATCACACAAATTGCGCTTGATCGCAAAATCTCGTTAGAGATCATGTTCCTGGCGTTTTACTTCCTGCCAGACTTCTTCCATCGCGTCGAGGTCAATCCCGCTCATTTCCAGGCCGCGCGAGGCCACAATCCGCTCAACTTCGCGAAAGCGTCGTTCGAATTTAATGTTCGCTTTTTGCAGGGCGGTTTCCGCTTTTACACCGAGGTGGCGCGAAAGGTTGACGGTCGCAAACAGCAGATCGCCCATCTCCTCTTCCAGCTTTGCTTCATCCACAACGGCCTGCTGCGCTTCATGCATCACTTCGTCGATCTCTTCGTGCACTTTTTCCAGCACCGGGCCGAGAGAGTTCCAGTCAAACCCTACCGCCGAGCAGCGCTTTTGAATTTTGTGCGCGCGCATCAGCGCGGGAAGGTTCAGGGGAATGTCGTCCAGCGCCGAGTGCTGGGATTTTTCAGCGCGTTCGGCGCTTTTTATCTGCTCCCAGCGCGCCAGCACTTCCGCACTGTTGCCTGCGGAGGCATCACCAAAGATATGCGGATGACGACGCTCCAGCTTGTCGCTGATAGCGGCGCAGATATCGTCAAAGTTAAAGCGCCCCTCTTCCTGCGCCATCTGCGCGTAGAACACCACCTGGAACAGCAGGTCGCCCAGCTCACCGCGCAGGTCGTCGAAATCCTCGCGCGAAATCGCGTCCAGCACTTCGTAGGTCTCTTCCAGCGTGTAAGGCGCAATGGTGGCGAAAGTCTGCTCTTTATCCCACGGGCAGCCGTTTTCCGGATCGCGCAGGCGTTTCATGATGCCAAGCAGGCGGTCGATTTGAGTCATAACAGATTCCATTAAATGCCTGAGCCGGGTGGCGGCGTTGCCTTACCCGGCCTACAGAAGAGGATGTTTAGCCGCCGTGCAGACGACGCGCGTCAATCACATCCGGCACCTGGTTCAGTTTGCCGAGTACGCGGCCCAGCACCTGAAGGTTATAGATTTCGATAGTCATATCGATGGTGGCAAGCTGCTCGCGGGTATCGCTGCGGCTGGCAACGCCCAGCACGTTGACCTTCTCGTTGGCGAGAATGGTGGTGATGTCGCGCAGCAGGCCGCTGCGGTCGTTGGCAGTGACGCGCACCACCAGCGAGTAACCCGCCGAGTAGCTCTCCCCCCAGACGGCTTCCACGATACGTTCCGGCGCATGCGATTGCAGCTCTGCAAGCTGATCGCAGTCGGAGCGGTGAATCGAGATCCCACGCCCCTGGGTGATAAAGCCGACAATATCGTCTCCCGGGATCGGCTGGCAGCAGCGGGCAATATGGTGCATGAGGTTACCCACCCCTTCAACCACCACGCGGCCATTGTCCTTGCTGCGCTGCTGCGGAGCGTAGGTTTTCTGCTGGAGTTGTTTCAGCGCTGCCGCATCCTGCTCCGCTGCGCTTGGCTTGTTGAACTGCGCTTGCAGGAAGTTCACCATCTGGTTCAGGCGGATATCGCCGCCACCAATCGCCGCTAACAGTTCGTCGAGCTCGTTGAAGTTGTAGCGCGGCAGCAGGAACTTCTCCGCCTCTTTCAGGCTTATCCCGATATGTTCCAGCTCGTCGTCCAGGATCTGACGACCGGCAAGGATGTTCTTGTCACGATCCTGCTTGCGGAACCAGGCGTGGATTTTAGAGCGCCCACGGCTGGTGGTAACGTAACCGAGGTTCGGATTCAGCCAGTCGCGGCTTGGGTTTGGCTGCTTCTGGGTGATGATTTCAATCTGATCGCCCATCTGGAGCTGGTAGGTAAACGGTACGATACGTCCGCCGATCTTCGCCCCGATGCAACGGTGCCCCACATCGCTGTGGATGTGGTAGGCGAAATCGAGCGGCGTGGAGCCTGCCGGCAAATCAACAACATCCCCTTTCGGGGTAAAGACGTAGACGCGATCGTCGAAGACCTGACTGCGCACTTCGTCGAGCATTTCGCCGGAGTCGGCCATCTCTTCCTGCCACGCAATCAGCTTACGCAGCCAGGCGATACGGTCCTCGTGACCGGAGCGACCGCCGCCGGAGGTACCCTCTTTGTATTTCCAGTGCGCCGCCACGCCCAGCTCGGCGTCTTCGTGCATCTGTTTGGTACGGATCTGAATTTCCACCGTTTTGCCGCCAGGGCCGAGCACCACGGTATGAATAGACTGATAGCCGTTTGGTTTGGGGTTGGCGACGTAGTCATCGAACTCATCCGGCAGATGGCGGAAGTGAGTATGCACTATCCCCAGCGCGGCATAGCAGTCCTGGAGACGCTCTGCCACGATACGTACGGCGCGCACGTCAAACAGCTCGTCAAAGGCGAGATGTTTCTTCTGCATTTTGCGCCAGATGCTGTAGATGTGCTTTGGACGCCCGTAGACCTCGGCGCGCACATTCTCCTCTTTCATCGACTGGCGCAGCCCGCTGACAAATTCCTCGATATAGTGCTCGCGGTCAATGCGGCGTTCGTGCAGCAATTTTGCAATGCGTTTGTATTCCGCCGGATGCAGATAGCGGAAGCAGTAATCTTCCAGCTCCCACTTCAGTTGCCCGATACCGAGACGGTTCGCCAGCGGCGCATAGATATTCGTACACTCTTTAGCGGCCAGGACGCGCTCGTCTTCCGGCGCATCCTTCACTTCACGCAGATGGGCAACCCGTTCGGCCAGCTTGATAACCACGCAGCGGAAATCATCTACCATCGCCAGCAGCATGCGACGGACGTTATCCACCTGCTCGGAAGAGACAGAGTCCGTTTGGGCGGCTTTAAGCTGACGAATGGCTGCCATGTCACGCACGCCGTGGATAAGCGCCACGACGGACTGGCCGACGCTTTCACGCAGGACGTCTTCCGTCACCACGTCGGCGTCCGCCAGGGGGAACAGCAGTGCGGCCTGTAGCGTTTCGATATCCATGTTCAGCATGGAGAGAATTTCAACCATCTCCACGCCGCGCCACAACAGCAGTTCAGCGTCCGGATGCCCCTGCGTTGTGCGTAAACAATAGGCCCAGGTTTCGGTTAAGCGTTCACACGACTGCTGGCTGGAAATCCCCAGACTTGCGATCCATTTTTGAGGGTCAAACTCACCAGCTTTATTTAAATGTGCACTTCTTACCGCAACCATCGTCCTCTCCTTTAGGGACAAGGGCCTGTCGAAGTCGACAAGCCAAACTCATTAGATGTGCTCGAACAACACCATCGATTCCAGATGACCAGTGTGCGGGAACATGTCCAGCATTGCCAGACGTCGAATCTGGTAACCCCCGCTCAATAATGCTTCGCTGTCACGGGCAAGCGTCGCCGGGTTACAGGAAACATAGACCACGCGTTCAGGCGCGAGTTTAATTATATGCTGCATCACGCCCGGCGCACCTGCGCGCGCCGGGTCGAGCAGGATCTTATCAAAGCCCTGCTTAGCCCACGGTTGCTGAGTAACATCATCCTCAAGATTTTGATGAAAGAATGTCACATTTTGCAAGCCGTTCTGTTGGGCGTTTTCCTGGCCTTTCACCACCAGCGCCTCAACGCCTTCCACCCCGACCACGCTTGCTGCTTTGCGGGCCAGCGGCAGGGTAAAGTTCCCCATACCGCAGAACAGATCGAGCACCCGGTCAGTGGGCTGTACGTCCAGCCACGCCAGCGCGTTCGCCACCATCTGCTGGTTCACGCCGTCGTTAACCTGGATAAAATCCCGCGGGCTGAACGTTAAGCGTAGCCCGTCTGACGCATACCAGGGCGCTTCTCCGCTGACCTGCTCAAGTATCTCGCTTTGCGGCGCGAGGAAAAGCGCAAGCTCATGAGAATGCGAAAAGCGTTCCAGTTTTTCGCGATCTGCCTTTGACAGCGGCGCGGTGTGGCGCAGTACCATCAGCGGGCCACTGTTGGCCAGCACCAGTTCGACATGGCCCAGCGAACGCACGCCATCCAGCGATGCAAGACAGTGGTGCACGTCCGGGAGCAACGCCTCAAGATGGGGCACCAAAACAGGGCACTGCGTGACAGAGACGATATCGCTGGAGCCGGCTTTGCGAAAACCCATCTCCAGCCGCTCGGTTTTGGACTGGTAGCTGAGGCTCAGCCGAGCGCGGCGACGGTAGCCCCAGGGCCGATCGGCAATGATGTCATTCACGTCGTGTCCGACCAGGCGGGCCAGCGCGCTGCTTTTACTTTTTTGCTGTAATTCTGTGCTGGCATGCTGTTGCTGGCAGCCACCGCAGACGCCAAAATGGGGGCAGCGAGGCATCACGCGCTCCGGGCTATCATTAAGACGGCGCTTGACCTGACCGCGCGCATACTGACGTTTTTCTTCCGTCAGCGTAATATCTGCGCGTTCTCCTGGCAGCAAACCTGTGATAAACAGTGTCTTACCCTTGTGACGCGCCACCCCCTGTCCAAAAGGATCGAGGTCCGTGGCTTCAACAGTTATGATCTGACGCGTCGTCACGCGTCGTTTTGCAGAGTAGAATTGCGCCATCGCCGAGATTGTTCTCAAATAAACATAATTAGCCTGATTGTCCCATAACGGAACTCCATGACCAACTACAGCCTGCGCGCGCGCATGATGATTTTGATCCTCGCTCCTACCGTTCTCATCGGTTTGCTGCTGAGCATTTTCTTTGTGGTGCATCGCTATAACGATTTGCAGAGACAGCTTGAAGATGCCGGGGCCAGCATTATCGAACCGCTGGCCGTCTCCAGCGAGTACGGTATGAACCTGCAAAACCGTGAATCCATTGGTCAGTTAATCAGCGTGCTGCACCGCCGTCATTCAGAGATTGTGCGCGCCATTTCCGTTTACGATGAGCATAACCGTCTGTTCGTCACCTCGAATTTCCATCTGGATCCCACGTCGCTGAAAATCCCGGATGGTACCCCCTTCCCGCGTCACCTTACGGTGTTGCGGCGCGGCGATATCATGATCCTGCGCACGCCGATTATCTCCGAAAGCTATTCACCCGATGAATCCGCCCAGTCCGATGCGAAGTCCAGCAATAATATGCTGGGATATGTGGCGCTGGAGCTGGATCTTAAGTCGGTACGGCTCCAGCAGTACAAAGAAATATTCATCTCCGGCGTGATGATGCTGTTCTGTATCGGCATCGCGCTGATCTTCGGCTGGCGACTGATGCGCGACGTCACGGGGCCTATCCGCAACATGGTGAATACCGTTGACCGGATCCGCCGGGGTCAGCTCGACAGCCGCGTGGAAGGCTTTATGCTCGGCGAGCTGGATATGCTGAAAAATGGCATCAACTCAATGGCGATGTCGCTGGCGGCTTATCACGAAGAGATGCAGCACAACGTTGACCAGGCCACCTCTGACCTGCGCGAAACGCTGGAGCAGATGGAGATCCAGAACGTGGAGCTGGATCTGGCGAAAAAACGTGCGCAGGAGGCGGCACGTATTAAGTCTGAGTTCCTGGCGAACATGTCGCACGAGCTGCGCACGCCGCTGAACGGGGTGATTGGCTTCACCCGTCTGACGCTCAAAAGCGAGCTGAACCCGACCCAGCGTGACCATCTGCATACCATTGAACGCTCAGCCAACAACCTGCTGACCATTATTAACGACGTACTGGACTTCTCGAAGCTGGAAGCGGGCAAGCTGATTCTGGAGAGTATTCCCTTCCCGCTGCGCAGCACGCTGGATGACGTGGTCACGCTTCTTGCCCACTCATCGCATGATAAGGGTCTGGAACTGACGCTCAATATTAAAAATGATGTGCCGGATAACGTCATTGGCGACCCGCTGCGCCTGCAACAGGTCATTACCAATCTGGTGGGCAACGCGATTAAGTTCACCGAGAGCGGCAACATCGACATTCTGGTCGAAAAAAGGGCGCTCAGTAATAACAAAGTCCAGATTGAAGTGCAGATCCGGGATACCGGCATCGGTATTCCGGAGCGCGATCAGACGCGTCTGTTCCAGGCTTTCCGCCAGGCCGATGCGAGCATTTCCCGTCGTCACGGCGGAACGGGCCTGGGGCTGGTGATCACCCAAAAGCTGGTGAAAGAGATGGGAGGCGATATCTCCTTCCACAGCCAGCCTAACCGGGGCTCAACCTTCTGGTTCCATATCAACCTTGATCTTAACCCGAACGTGCAGACCGACGGCCCGGTCACCGGCTGCCTGAAGGGGATGCGTCTGGCCTATGTGGAACCGAACGCCGCGGCGGCGCAGTGTACGCTTGATGTATTAAGCAGCACGCCGCTGGAGGTCATCTACAGCCCGACCTTCTCCGCGCTGGCGAACGATCATTACGATATCCTGTTGTTGGGGATTCCGGTGACGTTTACCGGAGAACTGACCATGCAGCAGGAACGCCTGGCGAAGGCGGCCTCAATGACGGACTACCTGCTGCTGGCGCTGCCGTGCCACGCCCAAATCAACGCCGAAGAGCTGAAAAACGACGGAGCGGCGGCGTGTCTGCTGAAACCCCTCACCGCCACACGGCTGTTACCTGCGTTGACCGAATATTGCCGTCTGACGCATCAGTCCCTGCCGCTGGAAAACGACGAACATAAGCTGCCGATGACGGTGATGGCCGTGGACGATAACCCGGCGAACCTGAAGCTGATTGGCGTGCTGCTTGAGGATCAGGTTCAGCATGTTGAGCTGTGTACCAGCGGCGCCGAAGCCGTGGAACAAGCCAAACAGATGCAGTTCGACCTGATCCTGATGGATATTCAGATGCCGGGCATGGATGGCATCCGTGCCTGCGAGTTGATTCGCCAGCTTCCGCACCAGCAGCAGACGCCGGTGATTGCCGTGACGGCGCACGCGATGGCGGGGCAAAAGGAGAAACTGCTGGGTGCGGGCATGAACGATTATCTGGCGAAACCGATCGACGAAGAGAAGCTGCACAGCCTGCTGCTGCGCTACAAGCCGGGGCACATTGGCGGGACATACACCATCACAGCTGAATCGCCGGAGATCAGCGTTAACCAGAATGCCACGTTTGACTGGCAACTGGCGCTGCGCCAGGCGGCAGGCAAACCCGATCTGGCCCGCGATATGCTGCAAATGCTGGCGGACTTCCTGCCTGAGATCCGTAACAAGGTTGAAGAACAGCTGGTGGGTGAAAACCCCGAAGGACTGCTGGAAGCCATTCATAAACTGCATGGCAGCTGCGGCTACAGCGGCGTACCGCGGTTGAAAAATCTCTGCCAGTTGCTTGAACAGCAGCTCCGCGCGGGTACGCCAGAATCCGATCTCGAACCGGAGTTCCTGGAGCTGCTGGACGAGATGGACAACGTGACGCGGGAAGCAATGAAGGTGTTGGGGAGCTAAGACCAAAGCCCGGTGGCGCTTCGCTTACCGGGCCTACAGGAGAACGAACGTTAACGCGACATCCCCTGCCCCATCTTTATCACCGCCGCAATATTCCTTGCGGCCAACTGTACATTCTGTTGCGCATTTTCCAGCGCATCCTCCAGCGAGCAGATGGTGTAGATCACGCTGAATACGGCATCCAGTCCATGCTCATGCACCACGCCAACATCCGCCGTCAGGCTGCCGGCAATGCCGATAACTGGCTTGTTATAGCGTTTCGCGACTCTCGCCACGCCAACGGGCACTTTGCCGTGGATCGTCTGGCTGTCGATACGCCCTTCGCCCGTGATCACCAGATCGGCGTCCGCGACCTGTTCATCAAGATGCAGGGCATCGGTGACAATCTCAATCCCCTGACGGAGCTGTGCGCCGCAAAATGCATACAGCGCCGCCCCCATTCCGCCAGCCGCACCGCCGCCCGCCAGGTTTAAGACGTCAATATCCAGATCCCGGGCGATAATTTTTGCGTAATGCGCCAGCGCGTTGTCCAGCGTCCTGACCATCTCCGGCGTCGCCCCTTTCTGCGGACCAAATACCGCAGAAGCGCCTGTCTCGCCGATCAGAGGGTTGGTTACATCGCAGGCCACTTCAATTCGACAGTCTGCCAGCCGCTTATCCAGCCCGCTAAGATCGATATGTGCAAGGCTTGCCAGTTCGCCGCCGCCCGGCCCTACGGGCTGCGCTTTCGCATCCAGCAGTTTTACGCCCAGCGCCTGCACCATGCCTGCGCCACCGTCATTGGTCGCGCTGCCTCCAATGCCAATAATGATATGCTTAACGCCCGCATCCAGCGCGTGACGGATCAGTTCCCCGGTTCCCCAGGAGGTGGTGATTAACGGGTTACGCTTTGCGGGAGCAACAAGCTCCAGACCGCTCGCTGCCGCCATCTCGATAAAGGCGCTTTTCCCGTCTCCGGATAACCCGAAAAACCCTTCCACGCGTTCACCCAAAGGCCCGGTAACGGGAACATGGATAAGACGCCCATGCGTGGCTGCCACCATCGCTTCCACCGTCCCTTCGCCACCATCGGCAACCGGTAATTTGACATAGTCCGCTGACGGGAAAATGTCGCGAAAACCGACCTCTATCGCTGTCGCCACCTCCAGCGCGCTCAAGCTTTCCTTATACGAGTCCGGAGCGATAACAATTTTCATAAGCCATCCTTACGCATGTTAGTTACGTTAAGCATACACCACGTAAGGGACCACTCATGGGAGCGGTCCCAATGTGCTTATCGTACCATGCACGGACGTTTATTGTCGAATGTCCACTCTGGGATCAGGTATTGCATCGCCAGCGCGTCATCACGCGCACCCAGACCGTGTTTCTGGTACAGCTCATGTGCTTTCATGACCTGGTCCATATCCAGTTCTACGCCCAGACCCGGCGTAGCAGGAACCTGTACCATACCGCCTTTGATTTCAAACGGCTGTTTGGTCAGGCGCTGGTTGCCCTCCTGCCAGATCCAGTGGGTGTCGATGGCGGTAATGTTGCCCGGCGCGGCAGCCGCCACGTGGGTGAACATCGCCAGCGAGATGTCGAAGTGGTTGTTGGAGTGCGAGCCCCAGGTCAGGCCGAACTCATGGCACATCTGCGCCACGCGAACCGAGCCCTGCATCGTCCAGAAGTGCGGGTCTGCCAGCGGAATGTCCACCGATTGCAGCGCCCCATCTGACGCCAGTCGGTCGCGATCATGTTGGTGGCGGTTGGCAGCCCGGTGGCGCGACGGAACTCCGCCATCACTTCACGTCCGGAGAACCCCTGCTCTGCACCGCACGGATCTTCCGCATAGGCCAGCACGCCTTTAAGCTGCTTACCGATTTTTATCGCCTCATCAAGCGACCAGGCACCGTTCGGATCCAGCGTGACGCGCGCCTGCGGGAAGCGCTTCGCCAGCGCGGCGATCGCCTCTGCTTCTTCTTCACCCGCCAGTACACCGCCTTTCAGCTTGAAGTCATTAAAGCCATATTTTTCATACGCGGCTTCCGCCAGGCGCACTACCGCGTCCGGGGTCATCGCTTCATCGTGACGCACACGATACCAGTCGCATTTTTCGTCCGGCTGGCTCTGGTACGGCAGCGGGGTGAGTTTGCGGTTGCCGATAAAGAACAGGTAGCCGAGCATTTCCACTTCGCTGCGCTGTTGGCCGTCGCCCAGCAGGGAGGCGACATTGACGCCAAGATGCTGGCCCAGCAGATCCAGCATCGCGGCTTCAATGCCCGTGACCACATGGATAGTGGTGCGCAGATCAAACGTTTGCAGACCACGGCCACCCGCATCACGATCGGCAAAGGTCGTACGCACGCGAGTCAGCACATTTTTGTACTCGCCCAGCGTTTTACCCACCACCAGCGGAATGGCGTCCTCCAGCGTTTTACGGATCTTCTCCCCGCCCGGGATTTCACCGACACCGGTATGCCCTGAGTTGTCCTTGATCACCACAATATTACGGGTGAAGAACGGCGCATGGGCGCCGCTCAGGTTCATCAGCATGCTGTCATGTCCCGCGACAGGAATGATCTGCATGGAGGTGACTACAGGGGTAGAAAATGTGCTCATCGTTCGATCCTTTTATCAGTGACGTCCAAATACAGGGCGCTTACGGTCAAATGTCCAGCCGGGGATAAGGTACTGCATCGGGCCTGCGTCGTTGCGCGCGCCGCCCGGCAGTTTTTTATACGCTTCATGCGCCTTGTGGATCTGATCCCAGTCAAGCTCCACGCCCAGCCCCGGCGCATCCGGTACGGCAATTGTGCCGTTTTTGATTTCAAGTGGATTTTTGGTCAGGCGCGCTTCGCCTTCCTGCCAGATCCAGTGCGTATCGATGGCGGTCGGGTTGCCCGGCGCCGCCGCGCCAACGTGGGTAAACATCGCCAGCGAAATGTCGAAATGGTTATTGGAGTGGCAGCCCCAGGTGAGCCCCCAGTCATCGCACAGCTGCGCCACGCGCACCGCGCCGGAAAGGGTCCAGAAGTGCGGGTCCGCCAGCGGTATGTCCACCGCATTCAGCATCACCGCATGGCCCATTTCACGCCAGTTGGTGGCGATCATGTTGGTCGCAACCGGCAGCCCGGTAGCGCGGCGGAATTCGGCCATCACCTCGCGGCCAGAAAATCCCTGCTCGGCGCCGCACGGATCTTCCGCGTAGGTCAGCACGTCGCCCAGCCCTTTGCACAGCGTGATAGCTTCATCCAGCAGCCAGGCGCCGTTCGGATCGACGGTGATGCGTGCCTCCGGGAAGCGTTTTTTCAACGCGCGCACGCTGTCAATCTCCTGCTCGCCGGGCAGAACGCCGCCTTTCAGCTTGAAGTCTTTGAAGCCGTAGCGATCCTGCGCCGCCTCTGCAAGGCGTACCACCGCCTCGTCAGAGAGCGCCTCCTGATGACGCAGGTGATACCACTCGTGGCTGCCCGGCGAGCGTTCCAGATACGGCAGATCGGTTTTCGTCCGGTCGCCAACGTAGAACAGATAGCCCAGCACCGTTACCGCATTACGCTGTTTGCCTGGCCCCAGCAGTTCGCAGACCGGCACGTTCAGCGCCTTGCCCAGTAAATCGAGGAGGGCCGCCTCCAGCGCCGCCACCGCGTTAACGCGCAGTTCAAACGTCCAGGCGCCTTTGCCGAAGGTATCAAAATCCGCCGACTGGTTACCCTTATGCACCCGCTGAACCACCTTGTTCAGGCGGGCGACCTCCTGCCCAACCACCTGCGGGATGGCGTCGACCAGCGTCTGGTAAATCACCTCTCCGCCAGGCGCTTCCCCGACGCCGGTATTCCCTGCGCTGTCGGTCAGCACCACAATGTTGCGGGTGAACCAGGCGTTATGCGCGCCACCAATGTTGAGCAGCATGCTGTCCTGCCCCGCCACCGGAATGACCTTCATCTCCGTCACGATCGGGCTTGATTGCGTTGTCATCATCCGCGCTCCCCAACAGGTTTCAGTTCGATTCGTTTGATGTCACCCACCAGCACCAGATAACTGAGTACCGCCACCAGCGCATGGACGCCCACATAAATCAGCGCGCCGTTGAAGGAGCCAGTGGTGCCGACGATGTAACCGATAGCGATTGGGGTGACAATGCCGGAAATGTTGCCAAACATGTTGAACAGACCGCCGCTCAGGCCGCTGATCTCTTTCGGCGCGGTATCTGCCATCACCGCCCAGCCCAGTGCGCCAATGCCTTTACCGAAGAAGGCCATCGCCATAAAGCCGATAATCATCCACTCCGCGCTGACATAGTTACAGAACACCATGGTCATGGAGAGCAGCATGCCGAGCACGATTGGCGTTTTACGCGCAATATTCAGCGAACCGGTACGACGCATCAGCCAGTCGGAGATGACCCCGCCAAGCACCCCACCCACGAAGCCGCAGATGGCCGGCACGGAGGCGACAAACCCCGCCTTCAGAATCGACATCCCGCGTGCCTGCACCAGGTAAACCGGGAACCAGGTGATAAAGAAGTAGGTTAAGGCGTTAATGCAGTACTGGCCGAGATAGATACCGATCATCATTCGTGAGCCGACGAGCTGTTTGATCTGCCCCCATTTCTGGCTGAACGGAACTTTTGCTTTCTGGGTTTTCTGATCCATGTTGATCAGCGCCCCGCCTTCAGCAATGTAGTCCAGCTCTTTCTTGTTCACGCCCGGATGCTGGTTTGGTTCGTGGATCACTTTCAGCCAGATGAAGCTGATGACGATCCCCAGCCCGCCCATGAAGAAGAAGACGTGCGACCAGCCCACTTCGTGCGTCAGCCAGCCCATGATTGGCGCGAAAATAACCGTCGCAAAGTATTGCGCCGAGTTAAAGATGGCTACCGCCGTTCCCCTCTCCTGCGCCGGGAACCAGGCGGCCACAATACGGCTGTTGCCAGGGAATGATGGCGCTTCCGCTAAGCCCACCAGGAAGCGGAGGGTAAAGAGCGCAATGATAATGCCGAAGCCGCTGAAGATATCCACGAAGCCCTGTAACAGGGTAAACATCGACCAGATGAAAATGGACCAGAAATAGACCCGTTTTGAACCAAAGCGGTCCAGCAGCCAGCCGCCAGGGATTTGGCCGATTACGTAGGCCCATGAAAATGCGGAGAAAACATAACCCATACCTACCGGATCAAGTCCGATGTCCTTTGCCATCTCAGAGCCGGCAATGGATAACGTGGCACGGTCGCCGTAGTTGAAAGAGGTGACGATAAACAGCATCACCACTATCCAGTAGCGGGCGTTGGTGCGCTTCTCAGCGCTGCTCGCCGCGTGGCTTAATGTACTCATTGTTGCACTCCTGAAACATAGCTTTCGCCTGGTTCATTCTGTACAGCACCTGTAGGGTAATCAGAATGAGAGATTTGTGTTTGGTTTTGGTACGGCCAGAAGCCGTTTTATAGTGACGGGAAAAGTATATGAAGGAGTGCCTCTTCACCTCACCGTGCAAAAACACAGTATTGAAGGGCGTGAGGGAGGTTGTTTAGGGCATAAGCCCAGAGGAGTGGAAGGTGGTTCACGGAAATGGCGTTTGGGGCGGGGTGTAATGCCGGGAGGCGGCTACGCCTGACCCGGCCTGGCATTGGTATAGCGCAGGGTTATTTAAGCAGCGTTGCCCAGTGCTCGACCCACGGGTTTGACTCGCTTTCTGGCTCAGGGTGTTCACCCGCATCAATCAGCAACATCTCTCCGACGCGCTGAGCGCTCTGTTCCTGCAACAGCGCGTCGAACTGTTTACCGCCGCCGCAGAAATTAGCGTAAGATCTATCGCCGAGGGCGATGATGCCATAGTGAACATCTGGCTGATAGCCGAGCTGGTCTTTAATGCCCTGGAAAAGCGGGACGATGCTGTCCGGCAGATCGCCCTGCCCGGTGGTGGAGGTCACCACCAGGATGTATTTATCTTTATACTTTTCCCAGTCCGCCAGCTCCGGATCTTCATAGACCGTTGCTTTATGGCCCTGGTTTACAAGGATTGCTTCCGCTTCCTCCGCCACCAGCAGCGAGTTGCCGTACATCGTGCCGACAAAAATGCCTACTTCAGCCATGCTTTGCTCCCGTAATTATTGCGCTTGCTTTTCATCCTGAACGTTGCCTGCGGCAAACTCAACCCTTTCATTTTCGGGGAGTTGTCCCAGCCAGCCAAACTGTGACAGCGCCTGCATCCAGACCTCGTCCAGCCCTGCGCGAATAGTCAGCGGTTCGCCGGTAAACGGGTGCGTCAGGCGTAGCTCGCTGGCGTGCAGCATCAGCCGGTTACAGCCAAAGTGCTCGGCCGCGCTGCGGTTCTGGCGCAGATCGCCGTGCTTGCTGTCGCCGATAATCGGGTAGCGCAGATGTGCAAGGTGGCGGCGAAGCTGGTGCTTGCGCCCGGTTTTGGGCGAAAGCTCAACCAGACTGTATCGCGTGGTCGGAAATTTGCTGGTCGCCACCGGCAGTTCTGTGGTCGCCATACCGCGATAGTCGGTCACCGCAGGCTGCGGGCCTTTATCTTCGCGGGCAAATTTATCGGCGATTTTATCCAGTTCCTCCACCAGCGGATAATCAAGCGTGGCGGAATCCGTCAGCCAGCCACGCACGATGGCGTGGTAGCGCTTTTGCATCTGGTGGTGCTCAAACTGCTGCGAAAGCAGTCGACCCGCCCCACTGGAAAGCCCCATCAGCAGAACGCCAGAGGTTGGCCGATCCAGACGATGGGCAGTAAAGACGTGCTGACCGATCTGATCGCGCACGGTTTGCATGACCACGACTTTCTCATCGCGATCGAGCCAGCTACGGTGCACCAGCCAGCCGGACGGTTTATTCACCGCCACTAACCACTCATCCTGATAAAGGATCTCAAGCGTCATGCATCGTCACCGGCGAAAAGCGCATCGAGCTTTTCCAGCTCCACCAGCATCATGGCACGCGCCGGGTGGGTCGCTTCCAGCGCCATTTCGTAATAGGGAGAGACGGCAAAAGACGCGGGCAACGCGTGACCACCTTCCAGCAGCGCGTGCATACGCGGAATTAAGACCCACTGGAGCCACTCGAACGGGGCCAGCGTATCCAGACAAAACGGTTGGGTGCTGGCGAACGCGTCTGGCTGCGGCGCGTTATCCTGCCACAGCTGATGGTGGCGCATAAGGGCTTCGATGGCGTGCAACTGCGCACGAACGTTGTCATGATGCGACATATATACCTCAACTGAAAAACGGAATGGCGCGAAGCATAGCATTGCGGACGACAGAAATAAAAAAAGGGAGCACTGTAAAAACAGTGCTCCCGGTTCGTTTCGCAGCATTCCAGCTACAATACGTGCTCCCTGCTCATCCGTGACAACTTTTCCTGATGCCCGAAGGCCTGGTCATCCATTTACCTTTTGCTTCCTGCTCACATCGTCCTGATGTGTAGGTTTCATCCTGAAACGTCCTGGCCATCCTGACCCACCGACCATCCTGACCGGCTCTCGTTCTCCTTCCTGGAGGTGTCCCTTACGCATCCTGCGTGATCCACTTTGCTTCATCCTGAAGCCTTCCTGCGGCGTCATCCTGACGTGTCCCTGGTAAGAAACGCCATCATCCTGATGTTCGTTTCTCGTGTCGGCATCCTGTCGACACAGATAGAATCCGCTATTCTGCTTCGTCTTACAACCCACCTTGTAAGCAATGTAAGCCAGGCGAAACGGGGGATTTCCTTTCAGAAAAACACTAACCTGTTGAAAGAAAAGTTAATATTAATCTGAAATTCCTAAGGCAACGCTAACTGTTTCGGCGATGTCTCACAGAGCGTGTAAGAGATCTCTCACACGTCCAGTAGCATCATGGATTACAGAAGCGGCTCAATTTGGGTAAGAAAATCCGCAAGTGAAGGCGCGAGAACGTCGCGATTGCGGGTGCCGAGCGTCTCTTTGATGACCTCGCCAGACAGGTTGCAGACAGAAATGACGTCCATTTCACTGTCGAGCGTCGCAATAAAAAGAGTCGGAGAGAGCTTAAGGCGTTTTTGCGTGACCAGGTGACCAATGAGGTTTTCCTGAACGCGTTGCAGATCGTCTTCGCTCCAGGTTTGCAGCAGCGTCAACGGCTGTCCTGCAAAACATGCAGTCATATCCCCGGCAAACTGCGTGGTATAAAATGCATGAAGCGCAGGTTGTATCACAATGTCCATCGCGCGTTCAACCGCATTTACATTCTGCTCGCCCGTGAACGGTTTCGGTTGCCAAATAACGTAACCATCCTGCGAAGCGATAATGCACGGTGACGGCACGCCATATAAGTCAGTACTTTGCGGCCACGTCCCCCGCTTTTCATGCCAGGCATCGCAATAGCGGGTCGTGAAGGACGTCAGGGCATTTGCAGTTTCGATATCCACCGATTTCTCTCTTCTTGTAAGACAGGATAAACTCAGCCCATAAGTGTACCTGTAAAGTGGCTATGAAACATGTCTTACGAAAATCATCAGGCGTTAACGGGCTTAACGCTGGGTAAATCGACCGATTACCGCGACACCTACGATGCAAGCCTGTTGCAGGGCGTGCCGCGCAGTCTGAACCGCGATCCTCTCGGGCTGCACGCTGACGCGCTGCCGTTTGTCGGCGGCGACATCTGGACGCTGTACGAACTCTCCTGGCTGAATGCGCGCGGTCTGCCGCAGGTGGCCGTGGGCCACGTCGAGCTGGATTACGCCAGCGTAAACCTGGTCGAATCCAAGAGCTTTAAGCTCTATCTCAACAGCTTTAACCAGACCAAATTCAACAGCTGGGACGAGGTGCAACAGACGCTTGAACGTGATTTAAGCGCGTGCGCGCAGGGGAACGTAACCGTCTCGTTATACCGTCTGCATGAGCTGGAAGGACAGCCTGTCGCCCATTTCCACGGCACCTGCATCGACGATCAGGACATTGAGGTGGAAAGCTATGAATTTAGCACCGACTACCTGGAAAACGCGGCGGGCGGAAAAGTGGTCAACGAGACGCTGGTCAGCCATCTGCTGAAATCCAACTGCCTTATCACCCATCAGCCGGACTGGGGCTCGGTACAGATCCAGTACCGCGGCCCACAGATTGACCGTGAAAAGCTGTTGCGTTACCTGGTATCATTCCGTCATCACAACGAATTCCACGAGCAGTGCGTGGAGCGCATCTTCAACGACATCCAGCGTTTCTGCCAGCCCGAAAAGCTGAGCGTTTACGCCCGCTACACCCGTCGCGGCGGTTTGGATATCAATCCGTGGCGCACCAATACCGATTTTGTGCCTGCCACCGGACGGCTGGTGCGCCAGTAAGATAAATATTTTCACAATATGCGGGCGGTATTCCGCCCGAAGTGTTGTGAAACGTCATAAGCCAGGGCTATTGTAATCAACAGGGAAAGACGATAATCGTCCCATAAGGAGCTCACTTGATTACACATATTAGCCCGCTTGGCTCTATGGATATGTTGTCGCAGCTGGAAGTGGACATGCTTAAACGCACCGCCAGTAGCGACCTTTATCAACTGTTTCGTAACTGTTCACTTGCCGTACTGAACTCCGGAAGCCTGACCGACAACAGTAAAGAGCTGCTGTCCCGCTTCGAAAGTTTTGATATCAACGTGCTGCGCCGCGAGCGCGGGGTGAAGCTGGAAGTGATCAACCCGCCGGAAGACGCTTTTGTCGACGGGCGTATTATTCGCTCACTTCAGGCCAACCTGTTTGCCGTGCTGCGCGACATTCTGTTTGTTAACGGACAGATCAGCAACGCCGGACGTTTCCAGCATCTTGACCTGGAAAGTTCCGTTCATATCACTAACCTGGTCTTCTCTATTCTGCGTAACGCCCGCGCCCTGCACGTGGGCGAAGCGCCGAACATGGTCGTCTGCTGGGGTGGTCACTCTATTAACGAAACCGAATACCTGTATGCCCGCCGCGTGGGGACGCAGCTCGGCCTGCGCGAACTGAATATCTGTACCGGTTGCGGTCCTGGCGCGATGGAAGCACCAATGAAAGGCGCGGCAGTAGGTCACGCGCAGCAACGCTATAAAGAAGGCCGTTTTATCGGCATGACCGAGCCGTCGATCATCGCCGCTGAGCCGCCTAACCCGCTGGTTAACGAACTGATTATTATGCCGGATATCGAAAAACGTCTTGAGGCGTTTGTCCGTATCGCGCACGGCATTATTATCTTCCCGGGCGGCGTAGGTACGGCGGAAGAGCTGCTTTATCTGCTCGGGATCCTGATGAATCCGGCCAACAAAGATCAGGTTCTGCCGCTGATCCTGACCGGCCCGAAAGAGAGCGCCGACTACTTCCGCGTGCTGGACGAGTTTATCGTGCATACGCTGGGCGAAGACGCGCGCCGTCACTACCGCATTATTATTGACGATGCCGCAGAAGTGGCCCGTCAGATGAAAAAAGCGATGCCGCTGGTGAAAGAGAATCGTCGTGATACCGGTGATGCCTACAGCTTTAACTGGTCCATCCGTATCGCACCGGATCTTCAGATCCCCTTCGAGCCGTCGCATGAGAACATGGCGAACCTCAAACTCTATCCGGATCAGCCGGTGGAAGTGCTGGCTGCCGACCTGCGTCGCGCCTTCTCTGGCATCGTGGCGGGGAACGTGAAAGAGGTGGGGATACGCGCAATTGAAGAGTTTGGCCCGTATAAGATCCACGGTGATCCGGAGATGATGCGCCGCATGGATGATATGTTGCAGGGCTTTGTCGCTCAGCACCGCATGAAGCTTCCAGGCTCTGCCTATATTCCGTGTTACGAAATCATCAAGTAAAGCGACATTCCTCTCCTCTCAAGCCGGATCGTCATCCGGCTTTTTTATTCGTGTTGCAATTCATAGCGATCTTCAATGTTATTAACAAATCTGACGCCTGCGCAAACGATTACCTCGTTTTTGAAACCGTAAATAATCAGTCTTAATCGAAATTACCCGCCAGAAAATCCTAAAATCCCATTTCTTTACAGCGAAAGACACCTATCTCGCGGGTCGACCTTTTCGAAAACATGTCGTTAATGGTAGCCTTCGCGCCCGTAAATTCTCTTTGATGTTTTTTTAACAGATAAATGGTCTAAAGATACCCACATCACAAGTGGATTATTGCATTTGGGATCGCGATCACTGATAGATTCATAACTAGAATGTATCTTTCCGCCCGCCAATAGTTACGGGCAAAAATTATTAAAAAACCGTCACTGAACGAATTTCATATTACCGTCAGGCGCTTTTTCATCGGATTTGACTAAAAACCTGACAATTTGCTTCCTCCAGGAGATACAGATGGAAACCACTCAAACCAGCACCGTTGCTTCGATTGAATCCCGAAGCGGTTGGCGCAAAACGGATACCATGTGGATGCTTGGCCTGTACGGCACAGCAATCGGCGCTGGTGTACTGTTCCTTCCTATCAACGCAGGTGTCGGCGGTATGATCCCGCTGATCATCATGGCTCTCATCGCCTTCCCGATGACCTTCTTTGCGCACCGAGGCCTGACCCGCTTCGTGCTGTCCGGTAAAAACCCGGGCGAAGATATCACTGAAGTCGTTGAAGAACACTTCGGCGTCGGCGCAGGTAAGCTGATTACCCTGCTCTACTTCTTCGCGATTTACCCGATTCTGCTGGTGTACAGCGTTGCTATCACCAACACCGTAGAAAGCTTTATGATGCACCAGCTTCAGATGACCCCGCCGCCGCGTGCGATTCTGTCCCTGATCCTGATCGTCGGTATGATGACCATCGTGCGCTTCGGCGAGCAGATGATTGTGAAAGCGATGAGCGTGCTGGTGTTCCCGTTTGTTGCGGCTCTGATGGTGCTGGCTCTGTACCTGATCCCACAGTGGAACGGCGCTGCGCTGGAAACCCTGTCTCTGAGCAGCGCATCCACGACCGGCAACGGTCTGCTGCTGACCCTGTGGCTGGCGATCCCGGTGATGGTGTTCTCCTTCAACCACTCGCCAATCATCTCTTCCTTCGCAGTAGCGAAGCGTGAAGAGTACGGCAATGGCGCAGAGAAGAAGTGCTCCAGCATCCTGGCTCGCGCGCACATCATGATGGTACTGACCGTAATGTTCTTCGTGTTCAGCTGCGTGCTGAGCCTCTCCCCGGCGGATCTGGCGGCGGCGAAAGAGCAGAACATCTCTATTCTGTCTTACTTGGCAAACCACTTTAACGCACCGCTGATTGCGTGGATGGCGCCGATCATCGCAATTATCGCCATCACCAAATCCTTCCTGGGCCACTACCTGGGCGCACGTGAAGGCTTCAACGGCATGGTGATTAAATCTCTGCGTGGTAAAGGCAAGACCATTGAAATCAACCGTCTGAACAAAATCACTGCGCTGTTCATGCTGGTGACCACCTGGGCGGTAGCCACCCTGAACCCAAGCATTCTGGGCATGATTGAAACCCTGGGCGGCCCGATTATCGCGATGATCCTGTTCCTGATGCCGATGTACGCGATTCAGAAAGTGCCTGCGATGCGTAAATACAGCGGCCATATCAGCAACGTGTTCGTTGTTGTGATGGGCCTGATTGCCATCTCCGCTATTTTCTACTCGCTGTTCAGCTAATACCTCCTGCGCCGTCTGCGGACGGCGCACTTCTCCCCTCTGACTGAAGCAATGGACGCATCATGATTAGCGTATTCGATATCTTCAAAATCGGTATTGGTCCTTCCAGCTCTCACACCGTCGGACCAATGAAAGCCGGTAAACAATTCACGGATGACTTGATTGCACGCGGCATTTTGCACGACATCACCCGCGTGGTTGTCGATGTATATGGTTCCCTTTCCCTGACCGGTAAAGGCCACCATACCGATATTGCCATTATCATGGGGCTGGCGGGTAATCTGCCGGATACCGTTGATATTGATGCAATACCTGGCTTTATCCAGGACGTGAACACCCATGGTCGTTTGCTGCTGGCGAACGGCGAGCATGAGGTTGAATTCCCGGTTGATCACTGCATGAATTTCCATGCGGATAACCTGTCGCTGCACGAGAATGGCATGCGCATTACCGCGCTGGCCGGCGACAAAGCGGTTTACAGCCAGACGTATTACTCCATCGGCGGCGGGTTTATCGTCGACGAGGACCATTTTGGTCAAAGCACCAATTCTGCCGTTGATGTGCCGTACCCTTACAAAAACGCGGCCGACTTACAGCGTCACTGCCAGGAGACAGGGCTTTCTCTCTCCGGCCTGATGATGAAAAACGAGCTGGCCCTGCACAGCAAAGAGGAGCTGGAACAGCACTTCGCTAACGTCTGGGAAGTGATGCGCAGCGGCATTGAGCGCGGGATCACCACCGAAGGCGTGCTGCCGGGTAAACTGCGTGTTCCGCGTCGTGCGGCTGCGCTGCGCCGCATGCTGGTCAGCACCGACAAAACCACCACCGACCCGATGGCCGTCGTCGACTGGATCAACATGTTCGCGCTGGCGGTGAACGAAGAGAACGCCGCGGGTGGCCGCGTCGTCACCGCGCCAACCAACGGGGCGTGCGGAATTGTTCCGGCGGTTCTGGCGTATTACGACAAGTTTATCCGTGAAGTGAATGCAAACTCACTCGCGCGGTATATGCTGGTCGCCAGTGCGATTGGCTCACTGTACAAGATGAACGCCTCGATTTCCGGCGCGGAAGTGGGCTGTCAGGGTGAAGTGGGCGTCGCCTGCTCTATGGCGGCGGCGGGTCTGGCCGAATTACTGGGCGCAAGTCCTGCGCAGGTTTGTATTGCGGCGGAAATCGGCATGGAACATAACCTGGGGCTGACCTGCGATCCGGTCGGCGGACAGGTCCAGGTGCCATGCATCGAGCGTAACGCCATCGCCTCTGTGAAAGCGGTGAACGCGGCCCGTATGGCGCTGCGTCGTACCAGCGAACCGCGCGTCTGCCTCGACAAGGTTATCGAAACCATGTACGAAACCGGTAAAGATATGAACGCCAAATACCGCGAAACCTCCCGCGGTGGCCTGGCGATGAAGATCGTCACCTGCGATTAAGCCTCTCAGGAAGCCTCGTTTTGCGAGGCTTCTTCCTGTTTTCCTCACCATTCATAGTTTCATGCTGCGCTCAGTGTTACCCTTCCCCCATTAGACAGAAGGGAGATTATCTGTGGCCGTTCATTTGCTTATCGTCGATGCACTTAACCTGATTCGCCGTATTCATGCGGTACAGGGCACCCCCTGCAAGGACACCTGTTTACACGCGCTGGAGCAGCTCATTCGCCATAGCGAACCCACCCACGCTGTTGCCGTATTCGACGATGAAGCACGCAATACCGGCTGGCGGCACCAGCGCCTGCCGGACTACAAAGCCGGACGTGCGCCAATGCCGGACGATCTGCACGCAGAAATGCCCGCTATCCGCGCGGCCTTTGAGCAGCGCGGCGTTCCGTGCTGGGGCGCCCACGGTAATGAGGCTGACGATTTAGCCGCAACGCTGGCGGTTAAAGTCGCGAGCGCCGGGCATCAGGCAACTATCGTTTCAACCGACAAAGGCTACTGCCAGCTGCTCTCACCAACGATCCGCATCCGGGACTACTTTCAAAAACGCTGGCTGGACGCGCCATTCATTGCCAGCGAGTTTGGCGTATCGCCTGAGCAACTGCCGGATTACTGGGGGCTGGCGGGGATCAGCAGCTCTAAAGTGCCGGGTGTCGCCGGTATTGGACCCAAAAGCGCCGCACAGCTGCTGACGGAGTTTCAGAGTCTGGAAGGAATTTACGCCAGGCTTGATGAAGTGCCGGAAAAATGGCGCAAAAAGCTGGAGGCGCATAAAGAGATGGCGTTTATCTGCCGGGAGGTGGCGACGCTACAGACGGATTTACAGCTGGACGGGAATTTACAGCAGTTAAGGTTAGAACGTTAAAACAACTACACGATTTTGTAGGCCCGGTAAGCGCAGCGCCACCGGGCGTTACAAACGTTATCGCTCGTCGCGACGCCCACCCACTGCCGCCCACCAGCGACGGATATGGACCGTCACTTCTTCGCGGTCGTGATAAAGCTGACGCGCCTGGATTTCCGCGTTAATCCCGTGTTCGTCCAGCTGCTGCTGAATATAGGCCAGGTTCTGCGACACCTCTTCGTAGCGCTTTTTCATCGGCAGCTTGAGGTTGAAAATCGTCTCACGACACCAGCCGTTCACCAGCCAGGAGGCCATCAGCGCCGCGACTTTCGCCGGTTTTTCTACCATGTCGCACACCATCCAGGAGATGTTGTTGCGGTTCGGGCGATAGCGGAAGCCGTCCTCACGCAGCCAGGTGACCTGCCCGGTATCCATCAGGCTTTGCGCCATAGGGCCGTTATCCACAGACGAAACCCACATATTGCGTTTCACCAGCTGATAGGTCCAGCCGCCCGGGCACGCGCCAAGGTCGACGGCATACATGCCGTTTGCCAGACGTTCGTCCCACTCGTCCGCCGGGATAAAGACGTGAAACGCCTCTTCCAGCTTCAGGGTTGAACGGCTCGGCGCATCTGCCGGGAAGCGCAGACGCGGGATCCCCATAAAGAACGGCGAATTATTGGTGGTATACGAGTAGCCGGCGTAGCAACATCCTGGCGCAATAAAGAAGATATGCACGACCGGGCGCTTTGGCGTTTCGTAGTTTGTCAGCACACCCGCATCACGCAGCGCCGCGCGCAGCGGCACGGTGAACTTACGGCAGAACTTCATCAGCTCTTTGCTTTCGTTGGTGTCGGCCACTTCCACGCGCAAATCGCCGCCCTTCTCCACCACACCCTGCAACAGGCCAACAATCGGCGTGATGCGATCTTCCGGCGGAAGATCTTTCAGCAGTTCGCCCGCGACAAACATCTGACGGGCGAAAATCAATGAGCTGAACGGCAGTTCGCGCGCCAGCTTGTCGGCATCATCAGGCTGATAGCATTCAAATACCACATAGCCCGCGTTCTCTTTGACACGAGCGAATCCGAAGACTTCACGCTTCGCCGCTTTATCGGTGATTTCCGCGGCGCACTCTTTCTCAAACCCCGGGCGACAATATAAAACAACCTTATTCATGAACAACGCCCTTGCGTTTCAGACGGATAGCTCCGATAAACATTAACACCCAACCCGCCAGGAAGCTGACGCCGCCGACAGGTGTAACAAACGCCCACAGGCGTAAATGCGACAGCGCCAGACAGTAAAGACTGCCGCTGAACAGTACGGTACCCAGCGCCAGAAAGACGCTGCTCCAGTAAAACCAGATGCTGATGCGGCGCTGCATCGCCACCGCCAGCCCAAAAATTGCCAGCGTGTGGAACGCCTGATATTCAAGGCCGGTCTGGATCCAACCCATCTCTACAACGCCCAGAGATTTGCTTAAGACATGCGCGCCAAACGCGCCCAGAGCTACAAAAATAAAGCCACTCACCGCGGCGAAAATCAGCATGAATCGGCTGGTCATGTTTAAGTCCTGAATTGATGCGTGCCCGGCACACAAACGTTATTGTTCATACCTGAAGCGGAATTTTTCTTGCTCGCTTGCCGCTTTCGCCAGTATCCACTGCCGGAAAGCGGCTATTTTACCCAGTTCTGCCTGACTGTCATGACAAACCAGATAAAATGCATTCTTGCTGACCAGTACATCGTTAAATGGGCAAACCAGACGGCCTGCCTCAATTTCGGACTGCGCCATAACGTTGTTTGCCAACGCCACGCCCTGCCCGTGAATGGCAGCCTGTAGCACCATCGCGCTGTGGCTAAAAATGGGCCCCTGCTGCACGTTTATATGATTAAGACCTAACTGGCGGGTATAAGTTTGCCAGTCGCGACGCGAAGCATCGTGCAAAAGCGTATGTTGCGCCAGATCGGCGGGCGTTTTGAGCGCTTTATCCCCCGTCAGCAGCAGCGGTGAACAGACCGGCAACAGATATTCTGCGTATAATTTTTCCACACGCAAGCCCGGCCAGTTACCGCGACCGTAAAAAATCGCCACGTCCACATCATCTGCCAGCTTGTCTTCCTGACGGTCCACCGCCTGGATTCGGACATCGATTCCCGGATAAGTTGAGTTAAAGCTTGAGAGTCGCGGCACCAGCCACTGAATGGCAAAACTGGGCAATAAACTCACAGTCAGAGCGCCTTTTGCGCTCCGGGCCTGAAGCTTGCGCGTGGCTTCCGTCAGCTGGGAAAAAATCTCTTTAATATCCTGAAAATAGCTCTGCCCCTCTTCGGTCAACAGCAACGAACGGTTGCGTCGACGGAACAGCTTAAGCCCCAGAAAATCCTCCAGAGACTTGATTTGATGACTTACTGCGGCCTGTGTCACAAAAAGCTCATCGGCTGCGCGGGTGAAGCTGAGGTGGCGTGCTGCTGCATCAAAAACACGTAATGCATTTAGGGGTGGCAATCGCTTGGACATGGTTATCTGGCTTAGATGTTAACGAGATTTAACATATAGGAAACAACGTTTAACCTATTAGTTTTTTTTATCTGAGCCATTATAATTTGTCCGTTGAGGAACTACCAGCAAATACCTATAGTGGCGGCACTTCCTGAGCCGGAACGAAAAGCTTTTTTTGGAATGCGTGTTCTGAAGGGCTTTTGGCTTACGGTTGTGATGTTGTGTTGTTGTGTTTGCAATTGGTCTGCGATTCAGACCACGGTAGCAACGCTACCAATTTTTCACTTCCTGTACATTTACCCTGTCTGTCCATAGTGATTAATGTAGCACCGCCAACTTGCGGTGCTTTTTTTTCGCTTATCTAACTGTTAATGCTCGATTTCCTTCATCTCTTTCACGTCACTGCGGTTGATCTGCTGTTTGTTCCCGTTAGCATCTTTGTAAGAAATCATCCCGGTATCATTATCGGTTGTCGGTTTCCCTTCAGAGACGATAGATCGACCATCGTTGGTATGCATTACGTAGTTATTACCAGAACAGGCGCTCAGGGCAAAGGTCAACGCACAGGCAGAAATGATTGCAGCTGTCTTTTTCATGATTATCTCCTTTAGCAATTAATGCTATTCAAACCTCGATTTATAACAGGCTAAAACATCCGCCTAACACTATTTAGCATAACCTGCTTTTTCAGACTCGCCAGGATAAGCAGACAAATCTGATAGATATCAACTTCCTTGCCCTGCCGATGAATTTGCGCGACGATCGTAGAATCGATATGAGGAATTCCATGAACGCTTTCAGTCCTGCGCAGTTTCGCGCACAGTTTCCTGCGCTGGCCGATGCCGGCATTTATCTTGATAGCGCCGCCACGGCCCTTAAACCGCAGGCGGTGATTGAGGCAACCCGCCAGTTTTACAGCCTGAGCGCCGGGAACGTGCACCGCAGCCAGTATGCCGACGCGCAGCGCTTAACGGCGCAATACGAAGCCGCACGGGATCAGGTCGCGCGCCTGATCAATGCTGACAGCGGTAAGAACATCGTCTGGACGCGGGGCACCACCGAGGCCATTAACATGGTGGCGCAATGTTACGCGCGTCCGCTGTTGCAGCCCGGGGATGAGATCATCGTCAGCGAGGCGGAACACCACGCCAACCTGGTACCCTGGCTGATGGTGGCCGAACAAACCGGGGCACAGGTTGTAAAGCTCCCGTTGGGTGCGGACTTCCTGCCTGACGTGGCGCGTCTGCCTGAGCTGATTACGCCGCGCAGCCGTATTCTGGCGCTGGGGCAGATGTCCAACGTCACCGGCGGCTGCCCGGATCTGGCGCGTGCCATTGAGATTGCTCATGCCAGCGGCGTGGTGGTGATGGTCGACGGTGCGCAGGGTGTGGTGCATTTTCCGGCTGACGTTCAGGCGCTGGATATCGACTTCTATGCCTTCTCAGGACACAAATTGTACGGGCCAACCGGTATCGGCGCGCTGTACGGCAAAGCTGAACTGCTGGCCCGGATGACGCCGTGGCTCGGCGGCGGCAAGATGATTACCGAAGTCACCTTCGACGGTTTTAAAACGCAGGATGTACCCTACCGCCTGGAAGCCGGTACCCCAAACGTGGCCGGGGTTATCGGTCTGAGCGCAGCGCTCGAATGGCTGGCAGAAACGGACGTGGTTCAGGCTGAAAGCTGGAGCCGGGGTCTGGCGACGCTGGCGGAAGAAGAACTGAAAAAACGTCCGGGTTTTCGCTCGTTCCGCGTCCAGGACTCCAGCCTGCTCGCCTTTGATTTCGCGGGCGTGCACCATAGCGACATGGTGACGTTGCTTGCCGGATATGGCATTGCCCTGCGTGCCGGACAGCACTGCGCCCAGCCGCTGCTGGCGGCCATTGGCGTAAGCGGTACCCTGCGCGCCTCGTTTGCACCGTACAATACAAAAAGCGACGTCGATGCGCTGGTTTCCGCCGTCGACCGCGCCCTGGAATTACTGGTGGATTAATGACAAGTTCAGCTTTAGCCGGACACCCGTTCGGCACCGTTATTACTGAAGAGACGTTAAAACAGACCTTCGTCCCGCTCACGCAGTGGGAAGATAAATATCGTCAGCTGATCCTGCTGGGTAAACAGTTGCCCACGCTGTCAGACGAGCTGAAATTACAGGCGAAGGAGATCGCAGGCTGCGAGAACCGCGTCTGGCTTGGGTTTAGCGTATCCGGTGAGAAACTGCATTTCTTCGGCGACAGCGAGGGACGCATTGTTCGCGGTCTGCTGGCGGTGCTGTTGACCGCAATCGAAGGGAAAAGCGCCGCAGAGCTGCTGGCGCATTCTCCGCTGGCGCTGTTTGATGAGCTGGGACTTCGCGCGCAGCTTAGCGCCTCGCGCGGTCAGGGACTGATTGCGCTAAACGACGCGGTACTGGATGCCGCCCGTCAGGCTCAGGCCTGACGTTCCGCCTTCGCCATCATCTTCTTCAGGGCGTGAGAGACCGCCACAAAGCCGAAGGAGGCGGTCACCATGGTGGCCGCTCCAAACCCTGAGGCACAATCCATCCGCTTTGGCCCTTCCGCCGTGCTTTTCATTGCACAGACCGAACCATCCGCCTGCGGATAAACCAGCGCTTCTGTCGAGAACACACAGTCCACGCCCAGCTTGCCTTTGCTATTTTTCACCACGTTGAAGTCGCTTTTTAAGCGCTCGCGCAGCTTAGCGGCCAGCGGATCCTGAATGGTCTTCGCCAGATCCGCCACCTGGATCTGCGTCGGATCAATTTGTCCACCCGCGCCGCCCGTTGTCACCAGCGGCACCTTGTAACGACGACAGTAAGCGATCAGCGCCGCTTTTGGCCGCACGCTGTCGATGGCATCAATCACATAGCTGTAGCCTTTGCTCATGTACTCCGCGACGTTATCTGCCGTCACAAAGTCGTCGATCACCGTCACCCTACACTCCGGGTTGATGAGACGAATACGCTCCGCCATCACCTCGGACTTCGCCAGACCGACGTTATCACGCAGGGCGTGGATCTGACGGTTAGTGTTAGTGACGCAGACGTCATCCATATCAATCAAAGTAATTGCGCCAATGCCGGTTCTCGCCAGCGCTTCTGCCGCCCACGAACCCACACCACCAATGCCCACCACGCAGACATGCGCATCCGCGAACAGTTGCAGGGCTTTTTCACCATATAACCGTGCCGTGCCGCCGAAACGCTGGCGCCAGGCATCGCTGATTACCACAGACATAAAACCTCAGATGTAAAAAGGGTGAGGTATTCCTCACCCTGAACCGTAATCCGTCTTGCCCTCAGAATACCACAATCAGCCGCTGAATACGTTTCCGGTACCCGGCGCTGCCTTCAGCACCCACACGCGTCCGTAGTGGTTATACCAGCCTGCACGATGGCCGGCATCCGGGCCGATGCCCTGATAAATGTCGAAGTGCTGGCCTTTGATCGCCCCACCCACGTCCAGCGCCACCATCAGGCGTAATTCATACTTGCCATTGAATTTGCCGTTGTTGTCGAGGAGTGGAACTTCCGCCAGCAGCGTAGTACCTGCCGGGATAATCGAACGATCCGATGCCACAGAAGCGCGGCCAATCAGCGGGACGGCGCTCGCCCCTTTCACCGGCGCAAAGTTCTGCGGTTTGAAGAAGACAAACGATGGGTTCTGCTCAAGCAGCTCACGCACTTCCGCTTCGCTGTGTTTTTCGCCCCACTCGCGGATCGCCTGCATCGACATATCTTCTCGTTTCACTTCGCCACGGTCGATGAGCACCTTACCGATGCTGCGATAGGCATGGCCATTTTTCCCGGCGTAGCTAAAGAAGTTCAGCGGCGAGCCGTCGCCAAAATCAATATAGCCGCTGCCCTGCACGTCCATAATGAAGTTGTCCATCAGGGAGTTGCTGTAGGCCAGCACGTAATTTTCGCTCAGCGCGCCAGCGTAGATCTCGGCGCGGGACGGCAGACGACCGCGTTTCGGCGGCATACGGTAAATGGGATACTGGAACTCGCCCTGGCGTGTGTGTCGCGCCTGGACAACCGGGGTGTAGTAACCGGTAAACTGGACGTTACCGTAGTTATCCGCCCCCTCCATCTGCCAGGCATCGATACCAAACTGGCGCATATTGCGGGTATCACCGCCTGCACGCAGCCAGTCCTGCACGGCGCTATAGACGTTGTTCTGCGAACCGTATAAACGCGGAGAAGCAGTGCGGATCTGGTAGACCTGCTCGGAGAAGTCTCCGGCATTGATCGGAGCGCCCACGGCGTCTGGCTGGTTAACTAAAGAGAAAGGCTGGGATAACTTCCCGTCTTTATACTGTTGACCGCGATCGGTCGGTTTGGAAGAGCAGGCCGCAAGAATCGCCACCATTGCGCCTGTCATCAGATACTTCGCCCAACGTCCTTTCATTATATCTCGTCTTTTAGTTGCCCAATTCCGCGAGATGAAGATAACAAACCCACCGTGTTAATGAAATGCAATCGCCTTCCCTTTGGCAAATTCTGCACAAAAAATAGTCCAAAGTGGCTTTTGCCGTTCATTTTGCATACAAAATAATGAATTATGTGAAAAAGGGGTTGCATCACAAACCTATCCGAGTATAGTGCGCTTCCACGGACGCGGGGTGGAGCAG
>NZ_JADCKV010000031.1:0-69454 GCF_014982105.1 Enterobacter cloacae complex sp. P18RS
CATTAAAATACTACGATAATAATTTAACTGGTACACTTAATTTATTGTCGACAATGCAGGCTAAGAATGTTAAAAAATTAATATTTAGTTCTTCTGCTACCGTTTATGGTTATCCTGAAAGGATCCCTCTTAGTGAAGACTGCTGCACAGGTGGTACGACCAACCCGTACGGTAGTTCGAAACTATTTTTAGAAAAAATCCTAAAAGATATTACTGTTGCTGATAAAGCATGGAATATTATATCGCTGCGTTATTTTAATCCCGTTGGTGCTCATCCATCTGGGTTGATTGGGGAAGATCCAACTGGAGTACCTAATAATCTCGTTCCATATCTTACTCGTGTTGCGATTGGGAAATTAGAAAAATTATCTATATTTGGTAATGATTATCCAACAAAAGATGGCACTGGAGTTAGAGATTTTATCCATGTTCAGGATCTAGCAACTGGACATACAGCTGCCGTGAATAAAATCCCCTCCTTGGCTGGTTATCATGTATTCAATCTTGGCACAGGTAAACCATATTCAGTCCTTGAACTTATTTCATGTTTTGAGCAAGTAACAAATCTAGAGATTCCTTTTGAATTTGTTGCAAGAAGACCTGGGGATGTTGCAGAGTGTTGGTCTTCACCGAATTTGGCAAATGAAGTTCTTGAATGGACAGCACATCATTCTCTTGCAGAAATGCTTAGAGATTCATGGAATTGGCAGAAAAAAAATCCAGATGGATATCTATAAACTAAAATGTTTAATTTAAACAAAAATCGTTAACACTTTTATTCGAAACTTCTAGACCGCACATATTCAACTATCAACTCAACATTAAGTTGAGTTAACATGAAAGAAACATTCAAGCCGCGCATAAGTCGCGGCGACCACACCTGACAGGAGTATGTAATGTCCAAGCAACAGATCGGCGTTGTCGGTATGGCAGTGATGGGGCGCAACCTGGCGCTCAACATCGAAAGCCGTGGTTATACCGTCTCCGTTTTCAACCGCTCCCGTGATAAGACCGAAGAAGTCATCGCTGAGAATCCAGGCAAGAAACTGGTTCCTTTCTATACGGTTAAAGAGTTCGTTGAGTCTCTGGAAACACCTCGTCGTATCCTGTTAATGGTGAAAGCGGGCGCAGGGACCGATGCCGCTATCGATTCACTGAAACCGTATCTGGATAAAGGCGACATCATTATCGATGGCGGCAACACCTTCTTCCACGACACCATTCGTCGTAACCGTGAACTGTCTGCTGAAGGCTTCAACTTCATTGGTACTGGCGTATCCGGCGGTGAAGAGGGCGCTCTGAAAGGTCCATCCATCATGCCTGGCGGTCAGAAAGAAGCGTACGAACTGGTTGCGCCTATTCTGACTAAAATCGCAGCCGTAGCTGAAGACGGCGAGCCATGCGTGACCTATATCGGTCCTGATGGCGCTGGTCATTACGTGAAAATGGTTCACAACGGCATTGAATACGGCGATATGCAGCTGATTGCTGAAGCCTACTCTCTGCTGAAAGGCGGTCTGAACCTCTCCAACGAGGAGCTCGCAGAGACCTTCACCGAGTGGAACAAAGGCGAGCTGAACAGCTACCTTATCGACATCACCAAAGATATCTTTACCAAGAAAGATGAAGAGGGTAAATACCTGGTTGATGTGATTCTGGATGAAGCCGCTAACAAAGGCACCGGTAAATGGACCAGCCAGAGCTCTCTGGATCTGGGTGAACCGCTGTCCCTGATCACCGAATCTGTATTTGCACGTTATATCTCTTCTCTGAAAGAGCAACGCGTCGCGGCATCTAAAGTGCTGTCTGGTCCACAGGCTAAACCAGCCAGCGACAAAGCTGAGTTCGTTGAGAAAGTCCGTCGCGCGCTGTATCTGGGTAAAATCGTCTCTTACGCGCAGGGCTTCTCTCAGCTGCGCGCGGCATCTGACGAGAATAACTGGGATCTGAACTACGGCGAGATTGCGAAGATCTTCCGTGCCGGCTGTATCATTCGCGCTCAGTTCCTGCAAAAAATCACCGATGCCTATGCTGAAAACGCGGGTATCGCAAACCTTCTGCTGGCACCTTACTTCAAACAAATTGCTGACGAATATCAGCAGGCGCTGCGTGATGTTGTTGCGTACGCGGTGCAGAATGGTATCCCGGTTCCGACCTTCTCCGCTGCGGTGGCATATTACGACAGCTATCGTGCTGCCGTTCTGCCAGCGAACCTGATTCAGGCACAGCGTGACTACTTCGGTGCGCATACCTATAAGCGTACGGATAAAGAAGGTGTGTTCCACACCGAATGGCTGGATTAATCTGATTTAACTCAGTCTGATAGCATGGCCCGGTGAGACTCACCGGGCTTTTTTTATCGCTTTCAGTCCCATGTTGACTTACTTTCTCCAGCCAACCACTTTCATTGCCGCATAAATCACTACGTTTATCCCTTTCTGAAGCAAGGCATTCGCCTTGACAGTCCCTCAACTTAAGAGGTAAAAACCTCAACAGTTGTTTATTGCGGTGGTGTGCTTACGCCTCCAGAAACTCAAACTTGAAGAAGTTAAACGAATGAAAATAACCATCTCCGGAACAGGCTATGTTGGTCTCTCAAACGGTATTCTGATTGCACAAAACCATGAAGTGGTTGCGCTGGATATCGTGCAGGCAAAAGTGGACATGCTTAACCAGAAAAAGTCCCCGATCGTCGATAAAGAGATTGAAGAATACCTCGCGACCAAACCGCTGAACTTCCGCGCTACTACGGACAAAGAAGATGCCTACCGCGATGCAGATTTCGTCATCATTGCCACCCCAACCGACTACGATCCCAAAACCAACTACTTCAATACCTCAACCGTTGAAGCGGTGATTAAAGACGTTACGGCAATCAACCCGAACGCAGTGATGATCATCAAGTCGACAATTCCAGTGGGTTTCACAAAATCGATTAAAGAAGAGTTGGGTATTGATAATGTCTTCTTCTCGCCGGAATTTCTCCGCGAGGGCAGGGCGTTATACGATAACCTGCACCCATCCCGTATCGTGATTGGCGAGCGTTCCGAGCGTGCGGAGCGTTTTGCTGCGTTGCTTCAGGAAGGCGCAATCAAAAAAGATATTCCGGTGCTGTTCACCGATTCCACCGAGGCAGAGGCCATTAAGCTTTTCGCCAATACCTATCTGGCAATGCGTGTGGCTTACTTCAACGAACTTGACAGCTATGCCGAGAGCTTAGGTCTGAACACCCGTCAGATCATTGAGGGCGTGTGTCTTGATCCACGTATCGGTAACCATTACAACAACCCGTCCTTCGGTTACGGTGGCTACTGCCTGCCAAAAGATACCAAGCAGCTGCTGGCAAACTATCAGGCGGTGCCGAACAACCTGATTTCCGCCATTGTGGATGCCAACCGCACGCGTAAAGACTTCATTTCGGATTCCATTCTCGCGCGTCAGCCGAAAGTGGTGGGCGTGTATCGCCTGATCATGAAGAGCGGTTCCGATAACTTCCGCGCTTCTTCCATTCAGGGGATCATGAAGCGTATTAAGGCGAAGGGCGTGCAGGTCATTATTTATGAACCGGCCATGCAGGAAGACGAGTTCTTCCACTCTCGCGTCATTCGCGATCTGGATGCATTCAAGAAAGAAGCGGATGTAATTATCTCCAACCGTATGGCGGAAGAGCTGGCGGACGTGAAAGATAAAGTCTATACCCGCGATTTGTTCGGCAGCGACTGATTAAAATCGTGATATAAAAAAACCCGGCAATCTGCCGGGTTTTTTGTTTTTAAACGTTATAGAAGTTGCGGTACCAGTCGACGAAGTTTTTCACGCCTTCTTTGACTGAGGTTTGTGGTTTAAACCCAATAACGTCATACAGCGCTTTGGTGTCCGCACTGGTCTCCAGCACGTCCCCCGGCTGGATCGGCATCATATTTTTCACCGCTTCTTTGCCCAGCGCCTCTTCAAGCGCGGTGATGTAATCCATCAGTTCGACAGGTGAACTGTTACCGATGTTATACACGCGATACGGGGCAGAACTGGTTGCTGGCGAACCGGTTTCGACCGTCCAGTCGGCATCTGCCTGAGGAATGACGTCCTGTAGGCGAATAATCGCCTCCGCAATATCATCGATATAGGTGAAGTCGCGCTTCATCTTGCCGTAGTTGTATACGTCGATGCTGTTGCCTTCAATCATGGCTTTGGTAAATTTAAACAGCGCCATGTCCGGGCGCCCCCATGGGCCATAGACGGTAAAGAAGCGCAGGCCAGTGGTCGGCAGATTGTACAGATGCGAATAGGTATGCGACATCAACTCATTGGCTTTTTTGGTTGCCGCATACAGTGAAACCGGATGGTCTACGGAGTCGTCAGTAGAAAACGGCATTTTACGGTTGAGGCCGTACACAGAGCTGGATGACGCATACAGGAGATGCTGAACCTTGTTGTGGCGACAGCCTTCCAGCACGTTCAGGTGACCTACCAGGTTTGCATCAGCGTAGGCATGCGGGTTTTCCAGCGAGTAACGCACACCCGCCTGTGCGGCAAGATGGATTACGCGGTCAAATTTCTCATTGGCGAAGAGCGCAGCCATGCCCTCGCGGTCCGCTAAGTCCAGCTTGTGGAAGGTGAAACTCTCGGATTTGAGCAGTTCAAGGCGAGCGAGTTTGAGGTTAGGGTCATAGTAATCATTCAGATTATCAAGCCCAACAACTTCATGCCCTGCATCAAGCAGGCGCTTGCTGACATGAGAACCGATAAAGCCCGCCGCGCCAGTTACCAGAAATTTCATAGTTTCCTCATTTAGTCTGTGTTCTTGTTGAAGCCACTGGGCATCAAAGTTCATCTATGATAACGCGTTGGAATCGACATACATAACCCATCTTTCCGATATAACTCATCGGATTCTTATAGAAAAATCGCCAGCAACGGATACACTAAGGAAACAAGATTATTTTTGCCCTTTTTCATCTGTTAGGGATTGTATGACGCAAAACAACAATAACCTGGTCACACGCAACAATGACCCGGAGCAAATTGATTTACTGGATTTAGTGCTACAGCTGTGGCGTGGTAAGTGGGTAATAGGGGCATTTGTTGCTGCTTTTATCGTTCTCGCCGTTGTCTACATCACTATTGCTAAAGAGAAATGGACGTCATCCGCTATCATAGCCCAGCCAGATGCGGCACAAATCGCTACCTATTCCAATGCGTTGAATATCCTCTATGGTGGGGGAGCACCTTCAACATTAGATATACAAAATCGTGCTATTGGTCGTTTTAATTCTTCTTTTTCAGCATTAGCGCAAGCGCTGGAGAACCAGGAATTTCCCGAGAAATTGACCATTGAGCCTACTGTAAAGGGACAGAGTGTACCTTTAACGGTCAGTTATCAGAGCGATTCGGCTGAAGCAGCACAAAAGCAGTTGGCGCAGTACATCCAGCAGGTCGACGAACAGACGGCCAAAGAACTTACGCTTGACCTCAGAGACAACCTCAAGCAACAGATCACTACCCTGAACGACTCTCTTCTGAACCAGGAGAAAGTGGCTCAGGAACAAAAAGATCTGCGTATCAAGCAAATTTCTGAGGCGCTTAAGAACGCGGAAGCGGCGAAAATTAGCACACCGCAGCTCCAGCAAACGCAGGACGTTACGCAGGAAACCATGTTCCTGCTAGGCACCGTAGCGCTCAAATCAATGGTTGATAATGAGGCGTCCCGTCCGCTGGTCTTCCCAGGCTCTTACTATCAGACCAAAAAGAATTTACTGGATATCGAAAACCTCAACGTTAACCCAGACACGTTACACGTGTATCGTTACGTCATGAAACCGAATTTGCCTATTTATCGTGACAGCCCTAAAAAGGCCATCACTCTCATCCTTGCCGTTCTCCTCGGCGGGATCATTGGTTCTGCTGTCGTCCTCGGCCGTAACGCGCTGAGAAACTACAAACCACGAGCCTGATTTACACACAAAAAAAGACCGGGTTTCCCCGGTCTTTTTTTATTTATGTCGTTTCCGCAAATTCTCAATCACCGTCGTTAAATCCAGCTCCTGATCCTGAAGCAGCACCAGCAGGTGATACATTAAATCCGACGCTTCGTTCGTCAGCTCCTCACGGTCATGCACGGTGGCCGCCAGCGCCGTTTCAACGCCTTCCTCACCCACTTTCTGCGCAATACGCTTGGTGCCGCTGGCGTACAGCTTCGCTGTGTACGAGCTCTCGGGATCCGCTGATTTACGCTCTGCCAGCAGCTGTTCCAGCTGATAGAGGAACAGCCACTGGTGGCTCGCCTCGCCAAAGCAGCTGCTGGTGCCTTTGTGGCAGGTCGGCCCAATCGGGTTGACCAGCACCAGCAGGGTGTCGTTGTCGCAGTCTGGCGTAATGCTGACCACATTCAGGAAGTGACCCGAGGTTTCCCCTTTCGTCCACAGGCGCTGTTTGGTGCGCGAGAAAAACGTCACCTTGCCGCTGTCGATCGTTTTTGTCAGTGCCTCCTGGTTCATGTATCCCAGCATCAGCACTTCGCCTGAAACGGCATGCTGTACAACCACCGGCAGTAATCCGTCAGTTTTTTCCCAGTCCAGCTGCGCCTGTTGTTGCTCTGTTAACATACCCTGATCTCCACGCCCTGGTCGGCCAGGTACGTTTTTAACTCACCAATATTGATAATCTGTTTGTGGAACACGGAAGCGGCCAGCGCGCCGTCTACGTTCGCATCGCGGAAGGCTTCCAGGAAGTGTTCCATGGTGCCCGCGCCGCCGGAGGCAATCAGCGGAACCTGGCACACCGCGCGCACTTTTTTCAGCTGCTCGAGGTCGTAACCGTTGCGTACGCCGTCCTGGTTCATCATGTTCAGCACGATTTCACCTGCACCGCGTTTTTGTACTTCCTGCACCCAGTCCAGCGTCTCCCATTGGGTGACGCGCGTGCGGCTTTCATCGCCGGTGTACTGGTTAACGTGATATTTTCCCGTCGCGGTATCAAACCAGGTGTCGATCCCCACGACAATGCACTGCACGCCAAAGCGGTCCGCCAGACGCGTAATCAGCTCCGGATCTGCAAGCGCAGGGGAGTTAATCGAAATTTTGTCCGCACCGAAAGAGAGAATTTTCGCCGCATCGTCAGCAGATTTAATCCCGCCCGCCACGCAGAAGGGAATATCAATCACCTCTGCCACGCGCGCCACCCAGCTTTTGTCCACCACGCGGCCATCGCTGGAGGCGGTGATATCGTAAAATACCAGTTCGTCTGCGCCTTCTTCGGCATAGCGTTTTGCCAGTGGAACGATGTCGCCAATGATCTCGTGGTTGCGGAACTGCACGCCTTTTACAACCTGACCATCACGCACGTCCAGGCAGGGAATTATCCGTTTTGCCAGCATTGAATCGCCTCCTTCACCGTAAATTTGCCTTCAAGCAGCGCGCGACCCACGATCACGCCACGTACACCGGTTCCGCGCAGAGCGGCGATATCCGCCAGGTCGCCGATACCGCCAGAGGACTGAAACGCCACCTGCGGATAACGCGCGCAAACCTCTTCATACAGCGAGACGTTAGAGCCTGCGAGCGTGCCATCGCGTGAAATATCCGTGCACAGGACGTGCTTCAGCCCTACGGGGAGATACATCCCGACCAGCTCTTCCAGCGTTACGCCGGAGTTTTCCTGCCAGCCGCTGACCGCGACCTGCTTGTTACCCTGCGCGTCAATGCGCACATCCAGCGCCAGCACCAGCGCATCCGCACCGAAGCGGCGGAACCAGCCCTTGACACTCTCAGGATCTTTCACAGCGGTCGAACCGACTACCACGCGCGCCACGCCCGCGTCCAGTAAGGCGGCAACATCGGCTTCCGTACGCACGCCGCCGCCCACCTGCACCGGGACGTCCACGCCAGCCACCAGTGTTTTAAGCAGCGGGATCTGGCGTTTGGCCGGATCTTTCGCGCCGGTCAGATCGACCAGATGCAATACCTCAGCGCCCTCCGCGGCGTAAGCCTGTAACCGCGGCAGTGGATCGTTGCCGTAGTCGCGCTGCTGCCCGTAATCGCCCTGGTGGAGACGAACAACCGTGCCGTCAATTAAATCTAAAGCGGGAATTATCATCACATCTCCAGGAAATTTTTCAGCAGTTGCGCACCGGCGGCGCCGGAGCGTTCCGGGTGAAACTGCACGCCGTAAAAGTTATCTTTCTGCACGGCGGCGGTGAACGCCTCGCCGTAATTGCACTGGGCGATGGTGTAGGCATTCACGGGCATGGCGTAGCTGTGGACGAAATAGAAGTACGCGCCGTCTTCAATACCCTGGAACAGCCTGTTGCCCGCCTTCGGATAAACGCGGTTCCAGCCCATGTGCGGCAGCGGCAGGCCGTGGTCGGTCATTTTCGGCACGTCTTCTTCAATAATGCCCAGCAGATCAACGCCGTTGCTCTCTTCGCTGCGGCGGCCAAGCAGCTGCATGCCGAGGCAAATGCCCAGCACCGGTTGAGTACAGGCTTTGATGAGATCCACCAGCTCGCGCTCATGGATCTGATCCATCGCCGCCTGGGCGGTGCCTACGCCCGGCAGAAAGAGTTTATCCGCACGCAGCACCACGTCAGGGTCGCGGCTCACCACCGGCTCGTAGCCGTGGCGCATAATCGCCGACTGTACAGAGTTCAGATTGGCGCATCCGGTGTCCAGAATCACCACGTTCATTACAGCACTCCTTTCGACGAGGGCAGGGCGTCACCTTCTACGCGGAGCGCCTGGCGCAGGGTACGGCCAAAGGCTTTGAACAGGCTCTCGACGCGGTGGTGATCGTTTTTGCCTTTGGTTTTCAGGTGCAGCGTCAGACCCATAGTGTAAGAAAGCGAGCGGAAGAAGTGTTCCACCATCTCGGTGCTGAGATCGCCCACGCGCTGGTAGGTAAAGTCGGCTTTGTATTCCAGGTGCGGACGCCCGGAGATATCCATCGCGCAGCGCGCCAGGCACTCGTCCATCGGCAGAACAAAGCCGAAGCGGTTGATGCCGCGCTTGTCGCCGAGCGCCAGCTTCAGGGCTTCGCCCAGCGCCAGGCCGGTATCTTCCACGGTGTGGTGATCGTCGATATACAGGTCGCCCTTAACGGTGATCTCCATACGGAAGCCGCCGTGAGTGGCGATTTGATCCAGCATGTGGTCAAAGAAACCGACGCCGGTGTGGATCTTGCTGCCGCCTTCGCGGTCCAGCCAGACCTTCACGTCGATCTGCGTCTCTTTGGTGTTGCGTTCAACGTGGGAATAGCGGTCGCGTCTGGTGAGCTGCTCGCCAATCATTGCCCAGTTTAGCGTGTCGCGGTTATAGCGCAGGCCCGCAATGCCCATGTTGTCCGCCAGCGTGATATCCGTGACGCGATCGCCGATCACATAGCTGTTGGCTTTATCCAGCGCCTCTTCCGCCAGATAACGTTCAACAAGCTTCACTTTTGGCTTGCGGCAGTCGCACTCGTCGGCAGGCATATGCGGGCAGATCAGCACTTCGTCGAAGGCGATGCCCTGCGAGGTCAGCACCTGCATCATCAGGTTGTGCGGGCCGTCAAAGTCTACCTGCGGGAAGCTGTCGGTGCCCAGACCGTCCTGGTTGGTGATCATCACCAGCTTATAGCCTGCTTTCTGAAGCTTCAGCAGCACCGGGATCACATCGGGTTCAAAGGCCAGCTTGTCGAAACGATCGACCTGAAAATCGCTGGGTGGCTCCGAGATGATGGTGCCGTCACGATCGATAAAGAGATACTTCTGACTCATACTTTCTCCGCTTTCAGGGCGTCAATCACGCGCTGGCTCTCTGCACGGGTGCCGACGGTAATACGCAGGCAGCCGCTCAGGGTAGGTTGTTTATTCTGGTCTCGTAAGATAATGCCCTGATCCCACAACGATTTAAATATCGCGCTTGAGGCGGTGAAGCGCACCAGGATGTAGTTGGTTTCCGAGTCGAACACCTGCTCCACGCACGGAATCGTTTTCAGGGCATCGACAAGATACTGACGCTCTTCCAGGATCTGCGCCACACGCTCGCGCATCGCGCTGATGCCCTGCGGGGCCAGCGCCTGTGCCGCAATATCGGCAACCGGCGTTGAGAGCGGATACGGGGCAATCACTTTCAGCAGCAGGTCGATAACCGCTTTATTCGCCAGCGTAAATCCACAGCGAAGGCCGGCGAGGGCGAAGGCTTTGGAAAGGGTACGCAGCACAACGAGATGCGGATACTCTTCAAGCCAGCCTGCCAGCGTCGCCTGCGGGCAGAACTCAATATAGGCTTCATCAGCGACGACCAGCGCCTTGCCGCGCGTCATCTCCAGCAGGGTGCGGATATCCTGCGGATGAATAATCTGCCCGGTGGGGTTGTTCGGGCTACAGACAAACACCACCTTCACGCCGTCGAGGTTATCGGCGATGCCCTGCAAATCCAGCTGCCAGTTGTCGAGCGCCTGCACGTTGCGGCAGGCCACGCCAAAGGTTTCGGCGCTCACGCTGTACATCCCGTAGGTGGGCTGGCAGTACATCACCGCGTCTTTACCCGGCTCACAGAAGGCGCGGATCAGCAGCTCAATCCCTTCATCAGCCCCACGGCTGACCAGCACCTGCTCAGGCTTCACGCCTGCATACTGCGCATAGTTCTCGATCACCGCTTTCGGCTGACACTCCGGGTAGCGGTTCAGCGTCTGCTGCGAAAGCTCAAAGGCCACCGCCGTGGGATATTCATTGGCATTCAGCCAGACGTCGCCGTTCCCGCCCAGACGACGCGCAGACTGATAGGGCGTCAGGCGACGGACATTTTCGCGGGCTAATTCTTCGATGTTCATGCTTGCTCCTTCAGGGCGGCAACGCGCAGCGTCACGGCATTTTTGTGGGCAGTCAGGCGCTCGGCGGCGGCCAGGGTTTCAATGGTCGACGCCAGCGAGGCAAATCCCTCGCGGGAGAGTTCCTGCACGGTCATGCGCTTCTGGAAATCCGCCAGCCCCAGGCTGGAGCAGGTTGAGGTATAGCCATACGTCGGCAGCACGTGGTTGGTGCCGGAGGCGTAATCCCCGGCGGATTCCGGTGACCAGTCGCCGAGAAACACTGAGCCTGCGCTGGTTATGCTGTCGACCAGTTCGCGCGCGTTGCGGGTCTGAATAATCAGGTGCTCAGGACCGTACTGGTTGGAGATGGCGATGCACTGGTCAAGATCGCGGGCCACAATCAGGCGGCTGGCGGATAGCGCCTGACGCGCCGTTTCCGCCCGCGGCAGGTCAGCCAGCTGACGCTCAACGGCGTCGCCCACGCGTTTTGCCATGTCGGCATCTGGCGTCAGTAAAATCACCTGCGAGTCAGGGCCGTGCTCGGCCTGCGAGAGCAGGTCAGAGGCCACGAAATCCGGTGTAGCGCCGCTGTCGGCAATCACCAGCACCTCAGACGGACCGGCAGGCATATCAATCGCCGCGCCGTCCAGACGCTGGCTGACCTGGCGTTTCGCCTCGGTCACGTAGGCATTGCCCGGGCCAAAGATTTTGTCGACCTTCGGAATGGATCCCGTCCCGAACGCCAGGGCGGAAATCGCCTGCGCACCGCCCACTTTATAGATCGCCTGCACGCCGCACAGCTTCGCCGCGTACAGGATCTCGTCGGCGATCGGTGGCGGAGAGCAGAGCACCACCTTCTGACAACCGGCAATACGTGCCGGGGTGGCCAGCATCAGGACGGTCGAAAACAGCGGGGCAGAGCCGCCAGGAATATAGAGGCCGACGGACGCCACCGGGCGTGTCACCTGCTGGCAGCGTACGCCGGGCAGGGTTTCCACATCCACCGCCTGCAATTTCTGCGCGGTGTGGAAGGTATCAATATTTTTCACCGCGACGGCCATCGCCTGTTTGATGTCATCACCCAGACGATTGCTGGCATCAATGATTTCCTGCTCGGTAACCTGTAACGCGTCGACCTCAGTTTTATCAAACTTCGCGCTGTACTCGCGCAGCGCGTCGTCCCCGCGGGCTTTGACGTTATCGAGGATCTCCGCCACAGTGCGGGTGATGCTCTCCGAGGCGGAAATTGCCGGGCGCATCAGCAGCTCGCGCTGTTGCGCGTCGCTACAGGTATTCCAGTCGATGATTGTGTTAAAGCTCATGGTCGTTACTCCATCATCTTCTCAATTGGCAGCACCAGAATGGAGCTTGCGCCCAGCGCCTTCAGTTTTTCCATGGTTTCCCAGAACAGGGTTTCGCTGCTGACCATGTGCATCGCCACGCGCTGCTGGTCGCCCGCCAGCGGCAGAATGGTTGGGCGCTCAGCGCCCGGCAGCAGGGCAATCACTTCGTCCAGGCGCTCGGTCGGCGCATGCATCATGATGTATTTGGATTCACGCGCCTGAATCACGCCCTGAATGCGGGTCAGCAGCTTGTCGATGAGCTGCTGTTTGGCGTCGGCCATCTCGCCGTCGCGCTGAATCAGGCAGGCTTTGGAGCGGTAGATCACCTCCACTTCGCGCAGGCCGTTCGCTTCGAGCGTGGCGCCGGTGGAGACGAGGTCACAGATGGCATCGGCCAGGCCCGCACGTGGCGCCACTTCAACGGAGCCGTTCAGCAGACAGGATTTAAACTGCACGCCTTTTTGATCGAGGTAACGCTTCAGCAGGTGAGGGTAAGAGGTGGCGATACGTTTGCCGTTCAGCGCGGCCGGGCCGTCCCAGGCTTCATCGACCGGCGTAGCCAGCGACAGGCGGCAGCCGCCAAAGTCCAGACGACGCAGGGTAAAGTAGCGCGGATCTTCGCCCTGCGCGCGGCGGGTTAATAACTCTTCTTCCAGTACGTTTTCGCCGATGATGCCGAGATCAACGACGCCATCCATCACCAGGCCCGGGATATCGTCATCACGTACGCGCAGAATGTCGATCGGCATATTTTCAGCCAGGGCGATCAGGCGCTGGGTGTGCAGGTTGATTTTAATCCCGCAGCGGGCCAGCAGTTCGCGTGAATCGTCGCTTAAACGGCCTGATTTTTGAATAGCTATGCGTAAACGTGAGTTATCTAACATTCTGTGTTCCTCGTTAACCTGTTTTAACCTGTCTGAATGCGGTCCAAAAAAAAAGCCCCCGGAAGAAGATCTTCCGGGGGCTTTTTCATGCGTTCATGCACCACTGGAAGATCCAAACGTCTTCCAGCACACATCGCCTGAAAGACTAGTCAGGATGATGGTGATGATGGTGGTTTTTAAAAGGAACGCGTGTCATATAAATTCTCGTTGAATGCTTATGCATTTGATGTCTTTTAACCTAAACCAGTTGTACGCCATAAAGCAAGGGCTTTTTTTGATCATTAATTCATTTCATATTGATGGTATGAATTGTGCGTTCCACCAGGCTGGCGTAGCCTTATAACAGGCATCGTTAAGCGGAGAATGTAATGAAAAAGGTCGCGATTGTCGGGTTAGGATGGTTAGGAATGCCACTGGCGATGTCATTAGCCGCGAAAGGCTGGCAGGTGACAGGGAGTAAGACCACCCGAGATGGGGTTGAAGCGGCACGCATGTGCGGCATTGATGGTGTCGAGCTGCGTCTCGAACCCGAGCTTATCTGCGATACCGACGAGCTGGATGAACTGATGAATGTGGACGCGCTGGTCATTACCTTACCGGCGCGGCGCAGCGGCCCGGGTGAGTCTTTTTACTTGCAGGCGGTGCAGGAGATCGTCGACAGCGCCCTGGCGCACCATATCCCGCGTATCATTTTCACCAGCTCCACCTCCGTCTATGGCGATATCGATGGTACGGCGAAAGAAAACACCGAGCGCCGTCCGGTGACCGCCAGCGGCCGGGTACTGAAAGAGCTGGAAGACTGGCTGCACAATCTGCCTGGCACGCAGGTGGATATCTTACGCCTGGCCGGACTGGTGGGGCCGGGGCGTCATCCGGGGCGCTTCTTTGCCGGTAAATCCGCGCCGGATGGCCAGCACGGGGTTAATCTTGTGCATCTTGAGGATGTTATCGGCGCAATAGAACTGCTTTTGCAGGCTCCGAAAGGGGGGCACATCTATAATATATGTGCGCCCTCGCATCCGCCGCGCAGTACCTTTTATCCGCTGATGGCGCGCCAGCTGGGTCTGGCGCCGCCGGTATTCAGCGAGGCGCAGGGGGAACGCAAAGGCAAAATTATTGATGGCAATCGTATTTGCCATGAACTGGGATTTGAATATCAGTATCCCGATCCGCTGGTTATGCCCATGGAATAATTGCGCCGGCGGAGACAATCGCACACCGCAAGGGGGCGAAGATGAAACCGCTGCTGGATGTTCTTGTTATTCTGGATGCGCTGGAAAAAGAGGGGAGCTTTGCCGCCGCCTCGGCGAAGCTCTATAAAACCCCTTCGGCTCTGAGCTACACCGTGCAAAAGCTCGAGAGCGATCTGAATATCCAAATCCTTGACCGCACCGGGCATCGCGCGCGTTTCACCCGTACAGGGCAGATGCTGCTGGAAAAAGGGCGTGACGTGCTGCATACGGTTCGCGAGCTGGAAAAACAGGCCGTCAAACTTCACCAGGGCTGGGAAAATGAGCTGGTGATTGGGGTTGATGATACTTTCCCTTTCTCCCTGCTTACCCCGCTTATTGAGGCGTTCTATCAGCGCCACAGCGTCACCCGGCTGGTTTTTATCAATGGCGTGCTGGGCGGTTCCTGGGAGGCCCTGACGCAGGGCAGGGCGGATATCATCGTTGGGGCGCTGCATGAGCCTCCCCAGTTGAGCGAATTTGGTTTTGCGCGGCTCGGCGTTCTGGAGCAGGTTTTTGCCGTTGCGCCTCATCACCCGCTGGCGAATGAACCGGAGCCTGTTACCCGACGCGTCATTAAAAACTATCGCGCCATTGTGGTTGGAGACAGTTCTCGCCCCGAGTGCGGCATTTCATCGCAGCTGCTGGATGAGCAGGAGGCCATCACCGTTTTTGATTTTAAAACCAAGCTGGAGCTGCAAATAAGCGGCCTGGGGTGCGGTTACCTTCCCCGTTATTTAGCGCAGCGGTTTATTGACAGCGGAGCGCTGGTAGAAAAACAGGTTTTAGCGCAAAGCAGTAACGAATCGGTATGGGTGGGCTGGAATGAACAGACCGCCGGGTTTGCCAGCGCCTGGTGGCGAGACGAAATTTTAGCAAATAGTGCTATCGCCACAGTTTACGCTCAGGCAGATGATGGGAAATCAATCAGTTAGTAAAATTAATTTATGGGCAGGTTTCTCAATGTATTGCCTTTTGTATCTGGAATAGGGCAAAATGCCGCCGCTGCAAACAAATGAATAATCGACGATATAAAAGGCGTCGGTTATTTTTTTTTGCATGTACGAAACGAAACTAAAAACCAAGAGGCCGGGCTTCGTACCGGATAGATATTTACTAAAATCCGACAGTTGTTGTCGCTGAGGAAGAAAGAAATGGGGCAATTTTTCGCTTACGTGGCGGTTATCACCGTAAAGGAGAATAACTATGTCGCATAACGCAACTCCAAACACCTCTCGCGTGGAATTACGTAAAACGCTTACGTTGATTCCGGTTGTTATGATGGGCCTTGCCTATATGCAACCGATGACGCTGTTCGATACATTCGGTATCGTATCAGGCCTTACTGACGGTCACGTTGCAACGGCGTACGCCTTTGCGCTGGTCGCCATCCTCTTTACAGCGCTGAGCTACGGTAAACTGGTTCGCCGTTTCCCGTCCGCAGGCTCTGCGTACACCTATGCTCAGAAGTCCATTAGCCCGGCGGTTGGCTTTATGGTGGGCTGGTCATCACTGCTGGACTACCTGTTCATGCCGATGATCAACATTCTGCTGGCAAAAATTTACTTCGAAGCGCTGGTGCCTTCCGTGCCGTCGTGGATCTTCGTTGTGGCGCTGGTGGCCTTTATGACCATCTCTAATCTGCGCAGCATCAAGACCGTGGCTAACTTCAACACCCTGATTGTGATCCTTCAGATGGGGATTGTTGCGGTTATCGTTGGGCTGATCATCTACGGCGTTTCCCACGGTGAAGGCGCAGGTACGCTGACCAGCACCCGTCCGTTCTGGTCTGAAGGCGCGCACGTTGTGCCGATGATCACCGGTGCAACTATCCTGTGCTTCTCGTTCCTGGGCTTCGACGGTATCTCTTCTCTGTCTGAAGAGACCAAAGACGCTGAGCGCGTGATCCCGAAAGCGATTTTCCTGACCGCGCTGATTGGCGGCCTGATCTTCATCGGTGCGTCTTACTTCTTACAGCTGTACTTCCCGGATATCTCTCGCTTTAAAGATCCGGATGCATCACAGCCTGAAATTATGCTGTACGTGGCGGGTAAAACTTTCCAGTGGGGCGTGCTGATCTTCTCCAGCGTCACCGTACTGGCTTCCGGTATGGCTGCGCACGCGGGCGTCTCTCGTCTGATGTACGTGATGGGCCGTGACGGTGTGTTCCCAACCCGCTTCTTCGGTTACGTGCATCCTAAATGGCGTACCCCGGCGTGGAACGTGCTGCTGGTGGGCGCTATTGCCCTGCTGGCGATTAAATTCGACCTGGTAACGGCCACGGCGCTGATTAACTTTGGTGCGCTGGTGGCGTTCACCTTCGTTAACCTCTCCGTGATTTCGCAGTTCTGGATCCGTGAGAAGCGCAACAAGACGCTGAAGGACCACATCAACTATCTGGTGCTGCCAGTGTGTGGTGCCCTGACGGTGGGCGCCCTGTGGATCAACCTGGAAGAGAGCTCAATGGTTCTGGGTCTGATCTGGGGTGCAATCGGTCTGATTTACCTGGCTTGCGTGACCAGAAGCTTCCGCAACCCGGTTCCTCAGTACGAAGACGTCGCGTAAGACTGTGTCGGGTGACGGCTATGCTCAACCCGACCTACAGTTTCGTAGGCCGGGTAAGCGTTAGCGCCACCCGGCAAAAAAAAGCCGGAGACATCGCCTCCGGCTTTTTTGTACCCGCTACTCAGACAATTTCTTGCGCATACTGGAACAGCGCTTTCAGCAGCGCCTGCTTCTCAGCATTCCCTTCATACTGACCGTAAAGCATCTCCAGCTCCTGGGCGTAGCTATTAAGAAACTCCGGCGTAAACACGTTGCGCCGATGCTGTAACCAGCGTTCCTGCTCTGCTTCATCCAGCGTGCCGGGATAGTTGCGCGCGCGATAATTAAACATCAGCTTCTCAATGCGCTTATCTGCGAAGGTGATATCCAGCGCGGGCAGGTTACGCGGGTCGGTTTGCAGCACGATATTCATCGCCGCGCGATCGGCGTCGCTGAAGAAGCCGTTATAAAGCTGCGCATCCACATTCTCAGACGGCACGAACGGCTCTGCTTCGGCAAAAATGGCGACGACTTTCTCGCGCACATGCGGGTTGTCGCGCAGCACTTTCAGGTTATCGAGGCAGTGCTGACGGTTAATCCCCAGCCGGTCGGCGTCTTCCGGGCGCAGCGTGTTGGCCTGCGCCAGCACCGGGCACTTATTGATGTGCACCAGTTTTACCGGTACGGCTGGCAGGTCACCCAGCGCCTCTTTCGGCGTATAGAGCCGTTCACGTAAGGTGTCGCTGTCGAGCTCAAGCAGCGGGGAGATATCTCCGGCGAGATCCACCATGATGACGGCGTTACGGTTGTCCGGATGCCAGGCAAGCGGCGCCACCCAGCTTGTATTCCCGCGCCACGCACCGAACATCCCTGAAATATGCACCAGCGGTTTCATCTGCGGCACGTCAATTAGCGTCATCAGCTTTTGCTTGCTGCGATGGCTCAACAGATACTCAAACAGGCGCGGCTGCGCGGTTTTTACAAGTTTCGCCATAGCGATGGTCGCGTAAACGTCTGCCATCGCGTCGTGGGCGTTGCTGTGCTCAATGCCGTTGGCCCGCGTCAGGTGCTCGAGCCTGAAGCTCGGCAAGCCGTCGTCGTTCTCCGGCCAGTTAATCCCCTCCGGGCGCAGCGCATAGCAGGCGCGCATGATATCCAGCAAATCCCAGCGTGAATTACGGTTCTGCCAGCTCCAGGCATACGGATCGTAGAAGTTGCGATAGAAGATATTGCGCGTCACTTCATCGTCAAAACGGATGTTGTTGTAACCCACCACGCAGGTATTGGGCACCGTGAACAGGTCGTGGATGCGACGGGCAAATTCTGCTTCGCTAACGCCTTTATCCCGCGCTTCCTGAGGCGTGATGCCCGTCACCATTACCGCGCCCGGCTGCGGCAGATAGTCATCGGCGGGCTTACAGTAAAACACCTCGGGTTCGCCGATGACGTTAAATTCGTCATCGGTACGGATAGCCGCAAACTGCGCCGGTCGGTCCAGCGCCGGATGGGTGCCAAAGGTTTCGTAATCGTGGAACAAAAAAGTCGGGCGCGCGGCAGAGTCAGACACCAGTAATCTCATCCTGTTAAAAATTGACGTCTCTATGGTAAACGATTGGGGTGAGCAGTCCGAATAAAAAGCACCGTCAGGCAAGAAATTTGCGAGATTTGTTCCGAAAAAATCTGCGTGCTGTCACATTTTTTTGCAATTAAGGCAGGTAACGACATCAGAACTCCCGTAAAAAGGTCATCGATTTTTACTGACCTGAGGATATACCGTTGAAACGCCGTCTGTTTATTGCTGTTTCTTTACTCGCTTCGAGTATTTCATCCGCGCTGGCTGCCGAGCCGCTGGATTTTTCACCTCAGCCGCCTGCCATCCAGGCTGGCTCCTGGGTATTGATGGATTACACCACGGGTCAAATCTTAACGGCGGGCAACGAACATCAGCAGCGTAATCCGGCGAGCCTGACCAAACTGATGACGGGGTACGTTGTCGATCGTGCCATTGATAGCCACCGCATCACCCCCGATGACATTGTGACGGTCGGACGTGACGCCTGGGCAAAAGGCAATCCGGTCTTTGACGGTTCGTCGCTGATGTTTCTGAAGGAGGGCGATCGGGTTTCCGTGCGCGATCTCAGCCGCGGCCTGATTGTTGATTCCGGCAATGACGCCTGCGTGGCGCTGGCGGATCACGTGGCGGGCGGTCAGCCGCAGTTCGTCAGGATGATGAATGACTACGTTGAAAAGCTGAACCTGCGCGATACCCACTTCGAAACCGTACACGGGCTGGATGCACCGGGTCAGCACAGCTCCGCTTACGATCTCGCCGTGCTTTCCCGGGCCATCATTCACGGCGAGCCTGAGTTCTATCACATGTACAGCGAAAAGAGCCTGACCTGGAACGGCATCACCCAGCAGAACCGCAACGGCCTGCTGTGGGATAAGACCATGAACGTGGATGGTCTGAAAACGGGTCACACCTCGGGCGCGGGCTTTAACCTGATTGCCTCCGCGGTGGACGGTCAGCGTCGACTGATTGCGGTGGTGATGGGGGCAGACAGCCCGAAAGGACGTGAAGATCAGGCGCGCAAGCTGCTGCACTGGGGACAGCAAAATTTTGATACGGTGCAGATCCTGCATAACGGTAAAAAAGTGGGAACCGAGCGCATCTGGTACGGCGATAAAGAGCAGATCGCGCTGGGCACGGATCAGGACTTCTGGCTGGCATTACCCAAATCGGAAGTGCCAAACATCAAGGCGAAATACGTGATGGATAAAAAAGAGCTGGAAGCGCCGATCGCCGCGCATCAGCGGGTAGGGGAGATCCAGCTGTACGATCGTGACAAGGTGGTAGCGCACTGGCCATTGGTTACGCTGGAAAGCGTTGAAAAGGGCGGCCTTTTCTCCCGCCTCGGCGATTATCTGCATCATAAACTCTGACCTTTTTGGGCAGACTGGCAGTGTTGCGAGTCTGCTCACATAATAAACACTCCTGGTTTGCCGATAATCTCGATTCTGCTTTACAGTGTATATATATACAGTAATAAACGGAGGCAGCATGGACTACAGCATCAGGCAGCAACAGAAACGTACGATCGCTGGCTTTCATCTCGTGGGGCCGTGGGAAAAGACGGTCAAGCAGGGATTTGAACAGCTGGTCATGTGGGTAGACGGGCGTCATATTCAGCCGCAGGAGTGGGTGGCCGTTTATTATGACAATCCGGATGACGTGCCGGCAGAAAAGCTCCGCTGCGTTACCGCCGTAACGGTAGCGGACGATTTCACTATTCCTGAAAACAGCGAAGGGGTGATGATGACCGAAATTGCTGCCGGAGAGTATGCTATTGCCGCCGCGCGCGTCGAAAATCAAGATTTCGCCACTCCATGGTATCAGTTCTTCAACTCCCTGCTGGAAGACAACAAATTCCAGATCGCGGCAAAACCCTGCTTCGAACGCTATCTGAACGATGGCAATGCTGACGGCTACTGGGATATTGAGATGTTTGTACCGGTAGAGCACAAAGTGGGATAATCCTGCGGAATGCAGGGTTTTTCAGCCGGGCGCGATCCACCCGGCTGAAAACACAGTACAATTGTGGTTTGCCGTAGAGCTGGAGACGGGTGTGCGCCCCGACAAGTCATTAACCCCTTTTGAAATTCGGTTATACAAACATTATCGCGTGGTGCACGGTTGCCGCATTGCGCTGGCGTTTGTGTTGACCTTCGTACTGGTTCGTCTGCTGGATATCCCGGAAGGGACGTGGCCGCTGATCACGCTGGTGGTGGTGATGGGGCCGATCTCATTCTGGGGGAACGTGGTCCCGCGCGCTTTCGAACGCATAGGCGGCACCGTTTTAGGCTCAGCGCTTGGGCTTATCGCCCTGAAGCTGGAGCTGATTTCGTTTCCGGTCATGTTGCTGTGGTGCGCGGTGGCGATGTTTCTTTGCGGGTGGCTTGCCCTTGGCAAGAAACCGTATCAGGCGCTGCTGATTGGCATTACGCTCGCGGTTGTGGTCGGCGCACCGGCGGGCGATATGACCACCGCATTGTGGCGAAGCGGGGACGTGATCCTCGGCTCGTTGCTCGCCATGCTGTTTACCGGCATCTGGCCGCAGCGCGCCTTCCTGCACTGGCGCATTCAGATGGCAAACTACGTCACGGCATTTAACCGGGTCTACCAGGCCGGGTTTTCGCCGAATCTGATTGAGCGCCCGCGTCTGGAAAAGCACCTGCAAAAAATCCTCAATGATGTGGTCAAAATGCGCGGGTTGATTACCCCGGCAAGCAAAGAAACCCATATCCAGAAAGCCATTTTTGAAGCTATTCAGACGGTCAGCCGTAATCTGGTCTGTATGCTTGAACTGCAAATCAATGCCCACTGGGCCTCACGCCCCAGCCATCTTCTGATGCTCAACGCGCATACGCTGAAAGAGACGCAGCAGATGACGCAACAAACCCTGCTGACCATCGCCCATGCGCTTTATGAAGGTAACCCACAGCCGATACGGGCGAACAGCGAGCGGCTGAACGAAATCGTCGCCGAGCTTAAACAGCTGATGAATGAGCGCCAGGGCGACAATGTGGCGGAAACGCCCATCCATGGTTATGTCTGGCTGAGTATGGAGCTGGCGCGACAGCTGGAGTTGTTATCGCAGCTGATTTGCCGGGCGCTGCGCAAATAAAAAGCGTATGTGATGCCTGCTGCTTCGATTCAGCAACAATTAGGGTTATGATGGTTTTAAACGATATACTCATTGTCATTCGCAGCCGCTGTCTGTTAAAACGGTTGCTTTAACGAATCCGAATCTCACATTATCAGGGGTGTAAAAATGGAAACTACCAAGCCTTCGTTCCAGGATGTTCTGGAGTTCGTCCGCCTGTTCCGCCGCAAAAACAAGCTACAGCGCGAAATCCAGGACGTAGAGAAGAAGATCCGTGACAACCAGAAACGTGTCCTGCTGCTGGACAACCTGAGCGACTACATCAAGCCTGGCATGAGCGTTGAAGCTATTCAGGGCATCATCGCCAGCATGAAGAGCGATTATGAAGATCGCGTTGATGACTACATCATCAAAAACGCTGAGCTGTCCAAAGAGCGTCGCGACATCTCCAAGAAGCTGAAAGTGATGGGCGAAATCAAAAACGTCGACGCTAAAGGCGAGTAATCGCACACTCTGTTGCCCGGTGACGCTGCGCTTACCGGGCCTACAGGACTGTTATCACGTAGGTCGGGTAAGGCGAAGCCGCCACCCGACAATTTCACGAACGCAAAAAAGCAAAAAGCCTGCTCTAAAAGCAGGCTTTTTAAATTTGGCTCCTCTGACTGGACTCGAACCAGTGACATACGGATTAACAGTCCGCCGTTCTACCGACTGAACTACAGAGGAATCGTTGTGGAGGCTTATCTTAGCGGCGAAAAAACTTTTGTCAAACCTGATCTCAGGCAAAAGCGTTTGTTTGATGATTCTGTCGTCATTTTGTTGTAAATCCAAACATAATTTTATGGAAAATACTTTGCAGGATACGCATTTCTGCCCCATCATTTGAAATGGAGTTTCAACTTTCTCGCTAAGGTCCATTTTGAACGTCACCGCACCCCTACGCCAGGCGATTATGCGCACGCCCTGGTATGCAAAACGTAAGAGTTATCGAGTTCTGTTCTGGCGTGAAATCACCCCCCTTGCCGTGCCTATTTTCCTGGAGAATACCTGCGTCCTGCTAATGGGGGTGCTGAGCACCTTTCTGGTGAGCTGGCTCGGTAAAGAAGCCATGGCCGGGGTAGGGCTGGCGGACAGTTTCAACATGGTTGTGATGTCCTTCTTTGCCGCTATCGATCTCGGTACGACGGTGGTGGTGGCGTTTAGCCTGGGCAAGCTTGATCCGAAGCGTGCCCGCGAAGCGGCCAGACAGTCGCTGATGATCATGACCCTCTTTTCGATCATCCTTGCGGCGGTTATCCATTATTACGGCAAAGAAATTATCGACATTGTCGCGGGAGAAGCGACCAGCGAGGTGAAGGATCTGGCTCTCACCTACCTGGAAATGACGGTGCTGAGTTATCCGGCGGCTGCCATCGCGCTGATTGGTAGCGGTGCGCTTCGTGGAGCAGGAAATACCAAAATTCCGCTGCTGATCAACGGCGGCATGAATATCCTGAATATCATTATCAGCAGCGTTTTGATATACGGCGTCTTTTCCTGGGAGGGGCTGGGCTTTGTCGGCGCGGGTTTAGGCCTGACCATTTCCCGCTATATTGGTGCGGCAGCGATAATTGGCGTACTGATGGCGGGAATTACGCCATCGCTGCGTCTGACGCTGAAAAGCTATTTCCGTCCGCTTAACTTCGCCATTATCTGGGAAGTGATGGGGATCGGGATTCCGGCCAGCATCGAATCCGTGTTGTTTAACGGTGGGAAACTGCTGACGCAGATGTTTGTTGCCGGGATGGGAACAGACGTCATCGCCGGCAACTTTATTGCCTTCTCCATCGCCTCGCTCATTAACCTGCCCGGAAACGCGCTGGGGTCGGCGTCGACGATCATCACCGGCAGACGTCTCGGAAAGGGGCAGATAGGGCAGGCGGAACGGCAACTTCGGCACGTCTTCTGGCTTTCAACTATTGGACTGACGGCGATTGCGTGGGGAACTGCGCCTTTTGCCGGGCTGATGGCCTCGTTCTATACGCATGAAAATGACGTGAAAGAGGTCGTGAAGGTGCTCATTTGGCTCAACGCGGCGTTTATGCCAATTTGGGCCGCGTCCTGGGTACTTCCTGCCGGGCTGAAAGGGGCGCGCGATGCCCGGTTTGCGATGTGGGTCTCCATGCTCGGTATGTGGGGCTGTCGCGTTGTGGCGGGCTACACGCTGGGGGTAATGTTGGGTATGGGCGTTGTCGGCGTCTGGCTGGGGATGTTCCTTGACTGGGCCGTGCGCGGGGCGCTGTTCTACTGGCGCATGGTGAGCGGGCGCTGGCTGTGGAAATATCCGCGAAAAAAACCGGAGCAGGAGGTTTCGGAAACGGCAAGTGCCTGACAAATGTGCGAAGTGGAGAATAAATCGGCAAACGATTGAAAATCTGCATTCACCCTTTGACATCCTCAGGGCGCATCGATAATATGCGCCCCGTTCACACGATTCCTCTGTAGTTCAGTCGGTAGAACGGCGGACTGTTAATCCGTATGTCACTGGTTCGAGTCCAGTCAGAGGAGCCAAATTTAAAAAGCCTGCTTTTAAAGCAGGCTTTTTGCTTTTCTGCGTTCGTGAAATTGTCGGGTGGCGCTCCGCTTACCCGACCTACGGAATCCCAGGCCGGGTGAGTGGGTCCTTGTTATCAGCGGAACGGTGGCTCATTGAAGGTGCGCAGCTTGCGGGAATGCAGTTTGTCGCCCTCTGCACGCAGTAAATCGATGGCGCGAATGCCAATCTGAAGATGCTCTGAGATCGCCCCTTCGTAGAAACGGTTCGCCTGGCCCGGCAGTTTGATCTCGCCGTGCAGCGGTTTATCGGACACGCACAGCAGCGTGCCGTAAGGGACGCGGAAGCGATAGCCCTGCGCGGCAATGGTGGCGCTTTCCATATCGATTGCGACCGCACGGCTGAGATTGAAACGCAGGGCGGAGGCGGAATAGCGCAGCTCCCAGTTACGATCGTCGGTGGTGACGACCGTACCGGTACGCAGGCGCTGCTTCACCTCTTCACCCGGCATGCCGCTCACCTCTTTAGTGGCGTCGTACAGGGCGCGCTGCACTTCCGCGATACTCGGAATAGGAATATCCGGCGGCAGAACCGCGTCAAGGACATGGTCGTCACGCAGATAAGCGTGGGCGAGGACGTAATCGCCAATCAGCTGGCTTTCACGCAGGCCGCCGCAGTGGCCGATCATCAGCCAGACGTCCGGGCGCAGTACCGCCAGATGGTCGCAGATGGTTTTCGCATTCGACGGGCCAACGCCGATGTTAATCAGCGTAATGCCCTGACCGTCGGCGGTGATCAGGTGCCAGGCTGGCATCTGGTGCTTTTTCCACGCCAGATCGGAGATGGCCTCTTCCGGTGCTTCGGTTTCGGCGGTGATCCAGATCCCGCCCGCGCAGGAGAGGGCGATGTAAGGGCTGTCCGGGTCGAGGATCTGGCTACAGCCCCAGCGGACAAATTCGTCCACGTAGCGGGTGTAATTGGTAAACAGCACGAACGGCTGGAAATGTTCGGCAGGGGTGCCGGTGTAGTGACGCAGGCGTGCCAGCGAGAAATCGACACGGCGGGCATCAAAGTGCGACAGCGGTGAAAACTCTGCCGGGTGATAGATCCCGTCCGCCGTCTCATCGCCAATCTGCGACAGCTCAGTGGTCGGGAAGTGGCGGGTCAGCCCCGCGCTCATGGAGCGATCCAGCGTCAGCGCTGAACCGTCTATCACGTACGGGTAAGGGATCTCGTGCAGGGACGGTTCAACGCTGATATGCGCGCCGTAATCCTGATACAGCAGGGTAAGCTGCTCTTCCAGGTAGGGGCGGAACAGCGCAGGTCGCGTGATGGTCGTGCTGTAACAGCCGGAGTGGGTGAAACGCGCATAGGCGCGGGTTTTCGGATTGCTGCTGGCGCTGCCGTCCCAGGTGACAGAGAGCGATGGATAAACAAAAAGGCCCTGGGTTCTGGCCTTTTCATCGGGAAGTTTCCCTGTTTCGATATAGTCACTGATGGCGCTGCGCAGTGCATTGACGGACTGTTCATACAGCGCGTCGAGTTTTTCCAGCGCCTGAGCCGGGGTCAGGCTGGAGCCCTTATTATTCATGTCTGTCTCCTTGTTCCACAGGTGTGCGGCTTTACCCGATAGTATGTCACACGCCTGTGAAACAAAAGTGAGGAGATCAGCTGTGCGTGGTTTCCTTCATCAACAGGGCGGTGGCGGCAGAAAGCAGGCAACCCGCCAGCAGATAAATCGCCACGCTATGCCAGTTACCGCCCGAGAACGTCACCAGCGCGGCGGCGATAAACGGCGTAAACCCGCCGCCGACCACGCTCGCCACCTGATATCCCACGCCCGCGCCGCTGTAACGGTAGCTTGCGCCAAACAGCTCGGTGAACATTGGCTGCTGCACGCAGACCACCATATCGTGAGCGATGTTCGCAAGCATGATCGCGAAGAAGACAATCCAGAAGACCGACTGTGCCTCCAGCGCCATAAAGAACGGCCAGGCGCTGAGTGTGCCGATGAGCGCCCCGGTGATATACACCCGTCGACGGCCAAATCGATCCGCCAGCCAGGCGAAGCAGGGGATGGTCAGGCAGCTGATCCCGCCCACCACCAGGCCAATATTCAGGAACAATTCCCGCGGCAGGCCGAGGTTTTGCGTGGAGTAGTTCAGGGCAAAGGCGGTGACGATATACATCGTCAGCAGTTCGCACAGGCGCAGGGCAATGATTTTCAGAAAAGCGCCAGGGTGCTGCACCAGCGCTTCCATCACCGGCAGCCGTTTTTTCGCGACCGGTTTTTCGCGCTGCTGCCGCTCAAACTCAGCCGACTCTTCCATGCCGTTACGGATCCACAGGGCCACCACGACCAGCACAATGCTGAAGATAAACGGAATACGCCAGCCCCAGCTCAGGAACTGCTCGTCTGTCGTGAGCTGACTTATTAGCGACACCAGGCCCGTGGAGAGCAGCAGACCCACGCCATAACCCACCTGCACGCCGCTGCTGTAAAACGCTTTCTTGTTCTTCGGCGCGCTTTCCACGGACAGCAATGCCGCGCCGCCCCATTCACCACCGACGGCAAAGCCCTGAATGGCGCGCAGCGTCACCAGCAACACCGGAGCCCACCAGCCAATCGAGGCAAAGGAGGGCAAAATACCGATCAGCGCGGTGGCAATGCCCATCATCCAGACGGTGAGCATCAGCATACGTTTCCGGCCAAGGCGGTCACCGAAGTGGCCGAAAATTACCCCACCCAGCGGACGAAACAGAAAACCGACGCCGAAGGTGGCAAACGCAGCAAGCGTGCCCATGGCGGGGCTGATCTGGGGAAAGAATTCACGGTTAAAGACCAGCGCAGCGGTAATACCGTAGAGCAGAAAGTCATACCAGTCGACGACGGCGCCTGCGAAGCTACCTAAAGCGGCGCGGCGGGCGCGGTTAAGCGAAGGTGTCTCCTCGTTGCGGCGAGCGGAGATAAGGGTGGAGTCCATAGTTGTCCTGTCTGTACTGATTTTTAATTATTGGTATAAGAAAAGGTCACTCACATCACGGCCGTCATATTGACGGAATGTATGAGACTACCGCGACAGGCGGCCTGAGAAAACGTTTTTATCTTTCCTGAAAGCGCAGAATAAATAAATTTCATCTTATCGGGCGACAACATAAATCAGCCTGTTTGGCTCCGGTTAGGGCTGAATGGTTTACAGTAATAACGATCGCTGCGTGACGTAAGCTGAGGGTATAACGATGCAACGCCTCTTTCCTGCACTGTGGGTAGTCCTGTTTTTAGTCGTATCTCCGCTGCATGCGGAGCCGAAAGTCTATGGCGAACAGCGTATTCACCGCTGGTGGGATGCAGTAACGGACGATATTGCGCAAACCTGGGAACAGCCGGATCGTTACGATCTCTACCTTCCGTTTCTGAGCTGGCATGCTCGATTCATGTATGACAAAGAGAAAACCGACAACTACAACGAAATGCCGTGGGGCGGGGGGCTGGGCGTGTCCCGCTACAACGACGAGGGCAACTGGAGCGCGCTCTTTGCCATGATGTTCAAAGATTCACATAACGAATGGCAGCCTGCGATGGGCTACGGCTGGGAGAAAGGCTGGTATCTGGATAACGCAAAAGATTTCCGTCTGGGGCTGGGGGCCGCTGCGGGGATCACGGCACGCGACGACTTTGCCAACTATGTCCCGCTGCCGTTTATCTTCCCGCTTTTCTCTGCCGGATATAAGCGCGTCACCGTCCAGTTCACCTATATTCCCGGGACCTACAACAACGGCAACGTGCTGTTTGCCTGGCTGCGCCTGGGCTTTTAGAGGGTGATCACTTTTTTGGCCACAGCGTTGGACAGGATCAGCAGCGAAAACAGGACCGACGTAACAAACGTAAGCACAATCAGAGCAAGTTTGGTGCTCAGGGACGTCACCGGAATGAGCGCGGTCAGCAGGTGAAACACCGAGTAGTGCATAATATAGACCCCGGTCATGGTTTTGCTAATGGCGGCCAGCACGGACTCTTTAAACTCCGCATTGCGGCGAAAACGCACGCCGTTGGCCGCAATCACCAGGGCAATAATCAGAATGTAGATTTGCGATCCGGTGAGAATAAAGGCGTTTCTGTCTGCTTTAAATAGCGCAAAAAAGAAGTGCCGCTCGTAAAACCACGTGAAGAGATAAATAAACGGTATGGCGATGACCGCTGCCCTGACCACATTTTTGCGGCCGATCCACGCCGCGATCTGCGGATCGCAAAAGAGCTGCCCCGTCAGATAAAACAGCAGCCACGTCCACAGGCGATACTGCGGCGACAATGAAAGGACATGGGCATCAGGATAGAGGGCTGACAGTAAATCGTACCCGTATGAGAAAAGCAGCAGGGCGGCAATTACCCCGCAAAAGAGCGTTCGTCGCTGGCTGAGCCACTCCACCACCGGGTGAAACGTGTAAATCACGATAAACGCGAACACGAACCAGGGCTGGATCAGATATCCGCGCTGATAGGGCTCCCACAGGTAGTAAATCGTTACCCAGAACAGAAAGACGATCACCAGACTTTTGATCTTATCCAGCTGCCAGCGCGTGCCGTGCCGGGATTGCCCGTCCAGATACCCTGCAACCACAAAAAATAACGGCGTGGCGATGGTCGAAATGAAGGTTAAAAAACCGAGGATCCAGTGATAGTCATAATCGTAATGATCCCAGGTGTTGTAGATGGTGAAAAAGGTAACCGCCGTCATACACCCCAGCGTCTTGATGATATTCAGCCCTGTCGCATTCATTGTTGTTCAGCTTTGTCCTTACGATGGAAACACGCGTAAATTACGGGGAGTACCAGCAGCGTCAGGATTGTAGCAAACCCAAGCCCAAACATAATCACAACGGCCATGCTCTGGAAGAACACATCCAGCAGCAGAGGGGCGAGGCCGAGTACGGTCGTAAAGGCGGTGAGGAGGATGGGACGCAGGCGCGACGTGGCGGCGTAAACGATCGCACTGTGCTGATCCTGCTGCACTTTCTGCTGTTCTATCTCTTCCACCAGCACAATGCCGTTGCGGATCAGCATCCCGCTCAGGCTCAGCAGGCCAATCAACGCCATAAAGCCAAAAGGGATGCCGGTAATTAAAAACCCCGGCGTCACGCCGATCAGCGCCAGCGGCACGGTCAGCCAGATGGCGACGGCGTTTTTCACCGAACTGAACATCAGCACCGTGATCACAAACATCACCAGATAGCCGAGCGGCAGCGTGGTAAATAACCCCTGCTGCGCTTCGCTGGAGTTCTCCGCGTCCCCGCCCCACTCAATGGTGTAGCCGTGGGGCAGGGGCAGGGCATCAATTTGTGGCTTCACGCGGGCGAGAATATCGCCGGAGGTTTGCTGGCTTAGCGGGTCAGGGTCGGTCTGCACGGTCAGCACGCGGGAGCGGTCACGGCGCAGGATCAGCGGATCTTCCCACTCCAGCGCGAAGCCGCTGATGACGTTGCTCAGCGGAATATACTGCTGCCGGGTCTGGCTCCAGACCAGAACGTTATTCAGGTGATTGGCGTCCAGCCGCTCGCTTTCCGGCGGGCGCACCACCACGGGCAACAGGTCGCTGCCTTCTCTGTACAATCCCGCCCGACTGCCGGAGAAATTCATCTCCAGTGCGTTATCGACGTCCTGCTTATCCACGCCAAGCTCACGTCCCAGCGCGGTGACGTACTGCGGGCGGATCACTTTGCTGCGATTTTGCCAGTCGTTCCTGACGCTGTCCGTCGCCGGATCGCGCGTAAGGATGTTGTCTACCTGGCTGGCGATCAGACGCAGCCTGTCCGGATCGGGGCCTTTAATACGTATTTCAATGGCGCTGTCGCCGGAGGGGCCAAACATCACCCGCTTTGTGCTGGCGTTAACCTGCGGATAGTTCCGTGTGATGTACTCATCCACGTGGCGGGTCAGGGCGGGGATGTTACGCTGGTCGTCCATTCTCACCATAATTTGCGCATAGTTGCTGTACTGCCGCTGTCCGCTGTAGGTCAAAATAAATCGCATACTTCCCTGACCAATCGTCGAGACCGTAGTTTCCACGCCTGGCTGGCCGTTAATGGTTTTCTCGATATCACCGGTCATCTTCTCGGTCCAGTTAATGTCGGTACCGTAAGGGAGCCAGAGGTCGACAAAGAAAATTGGCGTACTGGAGGAGGGGAAGAAGTTCTGCCGCACCGAGCCAAAGCCCCAGATGGCGGCGGCCAGCAGTGCGGCCATCACTACCAGCGTTGGCGCTTTACGCCGTAACAGCGCGTTGAGCACACCCTGATAGATCCGATAGATGCGTTTGTCATAGGGATCCGTTTCGTCGGCCTTTGGCGGTGCAGCATCTCGTTTAAACAGCCACCACTTAATCAGCACTGGCGTAATGGTGAGGGCTGAGAACCAGCTCAGCATGAGCGAAATCAGCAGGACCTGAAACAGCGACTTACAGTATTCGCCGGTGGAATCCTGTGACAGCCCGACGGGCGCAAAGGCCAGGATGGCGATGACCGTTGCACCCAGCAGCGGCAGCGCAGAACGGCGAATAATGTCGCTAATGGCGTTCATCAGGGACGAGCCCTGCTGCCGGGCTACCAGTACCCCTTCGACAATAACAATGGCATTGTCGACCAGCATGCTGAGGGCGATGATCAGCGCACCCAGTGAAATGCGCTGTAGTTCAATACCCCAGAGATACATGATCAGCAGCGTGCCCAGCACGTTGAGGGCGAGGGAAAAGGCAATAATGATCCCGCTGCGTAAGCCCATAAAGATCAACAACACGCCGATGACAATCGCCAGCGCCATCAGGAAGTTAATGATAAATCCGTTAACGGAATGCCCGACCTCCGCCGCCTGATCGTAAAACAGGTCGATATGGATACCTGCCGGTTTCTCGGCTGACATCTGCTCTAGCTTCGCCTCCAGGGCATGTCCCACGTCGATCACGTTAACGCCGGGGATAAAGGAGACGCCCATGGTGACGGCTTTTCTGCCGTTGGCATGGTAGATGCTGGCAGGGGACGCATCCAGCCCGCGTGACAGGGTGGCAATATCCCGTAAGCGGGTAGCCGCCCCAACGCCGGGCGGGGTCACGATGAGATCGGCCAGCTCGTCAATACTTTCGAATTCACCGGTAGGATGCAGACGAATTGACTCGGTACCGGAGGGGATCTCTCCCGCGCTGGAGACCACGTTCAGCCTGCTGAGCTGGGCAGAAAGCTGGTTCAGCGTTATCCCGCGCGCGGCCATTTTGCTCAGAGAAATGTCCACGTTAATCTGCTGAGTGAGGGCTCCGCCGATGGCCACTTTGCCCACGCCTGGCACGAGGACCAACTCCCGGCGCAGCTGCTCGGCATACCGGACCAGTTCCGGATTGCTGAATTCATCTCCGGAAATGGCAAAGAAAAAGCCGAACACATCGCCAAAATCGTCATTCACAAACGGGGTCACTACGCCGGGTGGAAACTGTCTGGCGGCATCTCCCACCCGGCGACGCAGTTCATCCCAGATTTGCGGCAGTGCATTTGAGTGGTAGCGCGAGGCTATATTGACCGTGATCTGCGACAGGCCGCTGGAGGAGATGGAGCTGACGTTATCCAGATAAGGTAACTGCTGAAGCGCATTTTCCAGCGGCAGGGTGACCTCTTCCTCAACCTGCTGCGCCGACGCGCCCGGATAATGGGTGATCACCACCGCCGTTTTGATGGTAAACGCCGGATCTTCCAGTCTGCCGATGTTCAACAGGGCAATAATGCCGCCTACGCCCAGCAGCAAAATCGTCAGCCAGACGCGAACCGGGTTGCTGATAAACTGACGAGAGATATCCATTACAGTCCCCGTTCACGCGTCCAGATACGTACCGGCTGGTTGGGATGTAGCACCCCAACGCCTGCGGCCACCACGCGTTCACCCGCCTTAAGCCCACCGACGATGACGACGCCCTCAGCGCTGACTTGCCCCACGCTGACCTTACGATCTTCAAGGTGCAACGTATCGCCTTCGCCCGTCACCACCCAGACATGTGGCTCATTGCGCGGGCGGTTATCCGGGTTAAAGACCGCTTCAACCGGCACTACCAGCGCCTCACTGCCCACACCAGCCGGAAGGTTGGTTAAATTGATGGTGACCGTTCCGCTGACGCCGCCCACGACGGGAAAATCAACCGGGCGGGGCATGGTTAAAATCACCTGCCAGGTCAATGTGTTGCTGTCGCTACTGCCTGAGTGCTCTTTGTACACAGCGGTAAACTCGCGACCGGGCAGGGCGTTGATCCTCACTACCGGTTTGTACTGCGCATTGCGAATATCGAAGGTGTTAAACAGGTTCTCTGGAAGGCTGAACACCACGTCCAGCAGATCGGTACGGGTCAAAGTGACGACGGGCTGGCCGGCGGAGACGACCTGATGATTTCGCACATGGACGCTGGCCGCTGTCCCGCTAAAGGGGGCGACGAGCGTCATCTGGCTTAATTCTTCGCGCGCAATCTGTAGCGCGGCGTTTGCTGAATCGCGGTTGGCGCGCTGGACATCCATCTCGGCTTTCGACACGGCCTGGCGTCCCGCCAGGGTCTGGAAGCGGTCGAATTGCCGCTGAGCCAGGGTCGCCGCCGTTTGCCTGTCGTTCAGGCGCTGCCGGGCTTCACGGGCGTTGAGGCTGGCGAGTCGTTGCCCCTGTTTGACAATGGCACCCTGGCGAATGTCCAGGGTCTCAATCTGCCCGGCTCGTTTGAACGCGAGATCCGTGGCGTCGCCGGATTCAATACGGGCGGGAAACACGCGCTGCTGCGCGTTGCCGGCCTTGACCACCTCTGCGACTTTTACCATTTTCGGCAGGGGCGCGGCGCGGTCGGGTTTCGGATCGCACGCCGTCAGCAGCAATAAAACAGCAGGCAGAAGAGAGAGGTAGCGCTTCACAGTATTCCCCTGATAATAATTGTTTTATTTATTTCGTCATCAATGCTGGGGTGGCGCTATTCTGCCAGGGCCGAGACGACCACATAGGTAAATAGACCGATTGCTGTGCTGGCGATAATGGCGAGCGCAATAAACAAACCAAGGCGAATCAGGCTTAAACCGTACATGCATTCCTCCATGAGGTTGAAGGTGGCGCGGGATAAAGAGAATAAACGTGTTGCATGCCTGACTATGAGCATAGTCGGTGAATAAATAAATGTTAAATAACCATTATTAGTGGCGTGACATACTTAGGCGAAACAAGCGTTACGATGGTGTATCCCCTTTGAATAACATCCTGATATTCCTGTGCTACGTTTAATAGCATCCATTCCTTTTTTCCGTAAAAGGCATTCACGCCTGTACCCATGGGTTTGATGCGATCTCTCCTGATTCACTCACTGTTGTGTTGGTTATAAAAAGGATGCTTGATATGTATAAAACGATTCTGGTGCCGGTGGATGTATACGAAACAGCATTGTCTGATAAAGCGCTACAGCATGCCCAATTCCTGGCGCAAAGCGCATCGGGTAATGTCCATCTGCTGTACGTTATGCCAAAGTTCTCGGCGGAACTGACCCGCGGTTTTATTGCAGACGCGAGAAAGATGGATGAATATATGATTAATAATGCTAAAGAAAAACTGGCTGCGCTGGTAAAAAAAATCAACCTGCCCGAAGCAAATGTCCATCTACATGTTCGCAGCGGGAATATACGTGATGAGGTAATCAAACTGGCGGATGAGCTTAACGTCGGTGCGATTATTGTGGGATCACGTAATCCAAATATTCAAACTCATTTATTAGGATCAGAGGCGGCGAGTATCGTTCGTTACGCGCATGTTCCTGTTTTCGTTATTCGTTAATGTCATGAAAGCAAGGTGATTTCTGAAAAGAACCTGAGGAAGGAACGATGATAACAGAAAAGCCTCACCGTCCGTATTATCAACAGACCGTTGATGAAACCCTGACAAATATCCAATCCAGCCTCGACGGACTTAGCAGTACAGAAGCCACCGCCAGGCTGGAAAAATACGGTGAAAATGCCTTACCGCAAAAACCGGGTAAACCTGGCTGGCTGCGCTTTCTGGCCCATTTCAACGATGTCCTTATTTACGTCCTTCTGGCGGCGGCGCTGCTGAAGCTGATAATGGGACACTGGGTGGATATGTTTGTCATTCTTGGGGTAGCCATTATTAACGCCCTGATTGGCCATATTCAGGAGAGCAATGCGGAGAAATCGCTGCAAAGTATTCGCAATATGCTCTCCAGCGAGGCTGTGGTCATCCGGCAGGGCAACCATGAAACTATCCCGACGACAGCGCTGGTGCCCGGAGATATCGTCGTGATACGCGCCGGGGATCGCATTCCTGCCGATCTTCGCGTGACAGAGGCGCACAATCTGCGGGTGGAAGAAGCTATTCTCACCGGCGAATCCACGGTAGTGGAGAAAAGCAGCGATGCGCTCCACGGGGAGTTGCCGTTAGGCGACCGTTACAACCTGCTTTATTCTGGCACCACCGTCAGCTCCGGCGCGGGAAAAGGGCTGGTGGTGGCGACCGGTGGGGAGACCGAACTCGGCCATATCAACCAGATGATGTCAGACATTGAAAAACACCGTACCCCGTTGATGGTGCAAATGGACAAGCTCGGCAAGACCATTTTTATCACCATTCTGGTAATGATGCTGGCGCTGTTCGTTTTCAGTCTTATCTTCCGTGATATGCCCGTATCAGAGCTGGTGCTGTCGTTGATTAGCCTTGCGGTAGCGGCGGTGCCGGAAGGATTACCGGCCATTATCTCGATCATCCTCTCGCTGGGCGTGCAGGCGATGGCGCGTCGCAAGGCGATTATTCGCAAGCTGCCTACCGTGGAAACGCTGGGGGCGATGACGGTTATCTGCTCGGATAAAACCGGCACCCTGACCATGAATGAGATGACGGTAAAAGCGGTGATTACCGCGGACACCACCTACCGCGTGGAGGGAGACAGCTACGAGCCGGTGGGTACTATTCACCCCGTTGACGATCCGACACCGGTCACCGTGACCCCGGGATCTGTGCTGGAGCGCTATCTGCGCACAGTCGATCTCTGTAATGACAGCCAGCTGATCAAAGATGAGCAGGGGCTGTGGAAAATCACCGGCGGTCCAACCGAAGGCGCGCTGAAGGTGCTGGCGGCCAAAATCCCGCTTCCGGCAATTGACGCCGAGTTGCGCAGTAAAATCCCATTTGATTCGCAATATAAATACATGTCCACCCTCTATCGCCTGGGCGACGAAGAGGTGATGTTAATCACCGGTGCGCCGGACGTCCTTTTCCGTCTTTGCCAGCACCAGCAGACCCAAAACGGGCTGGAGCCGTTCAACCTGCACTATTGGGAAGAGAAGATTGAAGAGTATGCGCGCGAGGGATTGCGCATGGTGGCTGCGGCCTGGAAACCGGCTGCCAGCGGGCAGCGCGAGCTGACGCATGCGGATCTGCAAGAAGGGGTCATACTGCTCGGCATTGCGGGCATGATGGATCCCCCGCGCCCGGAAGCCATTTCGGCCATTGCCGACTGCTTGCAGGCGGGCATTCGCGTGAAAATGATTACCGGGGATCATCCACAAACGGCGATGAGCATTGGACAGATGCTGGGTATTGGCAACGCGGCGAGCGCCATCACCGGGCGCGAGCTGGAGGCGATGGACGATCACCAGCTGAGCGAGGCGGCGCAAAAATACGATATCTTTGCCCGCACCAGCCCGGAAGATAAATTCCGCCTGGTGCAGGCGCTGCAAAGTAAGCAGGAAGTGGTCGGAATGACCGGGGACGGGGTGAACGATGCGCCGGCGCTGAAGCGGGCGGATGTCGGCATCGCGATGGGGATCAAAGGTACTGAAGTCACCAAAGAAGCCGCCGATATGGTGTTAACGGATGATAACTTTGCCACCATTGCCCGGGCGGTCCATGAAGGGCGTCGGGTCTACGACAACCTGAAAAAGACCATTTTGTTCGTTATCCCGAGCAACATCGCCCAGGCCTTACTGATCATTATTGCCCTGCTGGCGGGGAACCTGATCCCACTAACGCCGGTACTGATCCTGTGGATGAACATGGCAACCTCTGCAACGCTGTCGTTTGGCCTGGCGTTTGAAGCGGGTGAGAAGGACATCATGAACCGGCCGCCGCGTAAGTCTAACCTGCATGTGATGGACGGTTATGCCATCTGGCGAGTAGTGTTTGTCGGCCTGATGATTGCCATCAGCGCCTTTGTGCTGGAGGCCTGGCTGCAACCACGCGGCTACTCACCGGAGTTCATTCGCACCGTGTTGCTGCAAACGCTGGTCACCGCCCAGTGGTTTTACATGCTCAACTGCCGCGTCACCGACGGCTTCTCCCTGAGTAAAGGTCTGCTGGCTAACAAGGGGATATGGATCGTGAGCGGCGTACTTCTGGCCCTTCAGCTTCTGATCATCTATGCGCCGTTCATGCAAATGCTGTTCGGTACCGAAGCGCTACCGTTCCGCTACTGGATCATTACCTTCCTGATTGGGTTTGCGATGTTCATGATTGTTGAAGCAGAAAAAGTCCTTACCCGGAGATGGCGCACGACGAAAAGATGACTGAATGAGTAGGCTAAGCCTGCCCACTGGCAGGCTTTCTCTTTGACTGAGTACAGAACACTATGATTCGATTTGCCTCGTTCGTTTTTACGCTTGGTATTCTGGTTCCCGCTGCATCTGCTGTAACCTACCCCCTCCCTCCCGAGGGCAGCCGTCTGGTGGGGGCGCCGATCACCATCACCGTGCCTGAGGGCAATACTCTGCCGCTCGAAGCGTTTGCAGCGCAGCACGGACAGGGGTTGAGCAATATGCTGGAAGCCAACCCGGGGGTGGATCCGTTTTTACCGCGAGCCGGAACACAGCTGGTGGTACCCCAGCAGCTTATTCTGCCGCCAACCGTGCGCGAGGGAATTGTGGTGAACGTCGCGGAAATGCGACTTTACTATTATCCACCCGGCAGCAACACGGTTGAGGTGCTGCCTATTGGCATCGGTCAGGCCGGGCGCGAAACGCCGCGTAACTGGGTAACCGCCGTTGAGCGCAAACAGGAAGGCCCAACCTGGTCACCCACGCCAAATACGCGACGCGCTTACGCGAAAGAGGGGAAAACGTTGCCCGCGTTCGTTCCCGCCGGGCCGGATAACCCGATGGGGCTGTATGCCCTCTATATCGGCAGGCTGTACGCGATCCACGGTACCAACTCAAATTTCGGCATTGGTCTGCGCGTCAGCCAGGGCTGCATTCGCCTGCGTAATAACGATATCAAATACCTGTTCGATAACGTTTCGGTGGGGACGAGGGTACAGCTTATCGATCAGCCCTTAAAGGTGACCACCGAGCCGGACGGTAGCCGTTGGGTAGAGGTTCACGAGCCGCTGTCACGCAATCGCGCGGAATTTGAATCGACAAATAAGGTGCCGCTGCCCATTTCAGCCGCACAAAGGACGCAGCTAATAAGTGAAGGGGCGGGGGCTGAGCTGGAACGGCGGTCGGGGATGCCGGTGAAGCTTGCTATGCCCGGTGGCGCTGCGCTTACCGGGCCTACAGGACCGTAGGTCGGGTAAGGCGAAGCCGCCACCCGACAATTTTACCGAAAGCAGAATGTAGGTCGGGTAAGCGGAGCGCCACCCGACAAACTGACCGAACGCAGAAAAGCAAAAAGCCTGCTTTAAAAGCAGGCTTTTCAAATTTGGCTCCTCTGACTGGACTCGAACCAGTGACATACGGATTAACAGTCCGCCGTTCTACCGACTGAACTACAGAGGAATCGTGTGAACGGGGCGCATATTATCGACCTGCGTACGCCTTGTCAAAGGATGGATCGCCGACTTTGAACTGTTTGCTGACAAAACCAGCAAAGTGACGTTTTTGCCAACGGAATGCACCATTATTGTGCAGATATACCCCGAATGGGGCAGATCGGAAACCGTTGTCCCCGTCTCAAAACAGGCACCAGTGATTGGCTTTCCTTATTTTCAGCCGCTTAGCAGCGACATACACCCGCTGCAAAAAACTGGCATCCATATTGCAAAACCTGTTTAACAACACAGCCGTTACCGGCACGCTATTTTCGAACAGGGGGCAACATGAACTTAAGACGACTGAAATACTTCGTAAAAATCGTCGATATCGGCAGCCTGACCCAGGCGGCTGAAGTGCTGCATATCGCGCAGCCTGCGCTGAGCCAGCAGGTCGCGACTCTGGAAGGCGAAATGGACCAGCAACTGTTGATCCGCACCAAGCGCGGCGTAACGCCTACCGAAGCGGGAAAAATTTTATATACCCATGCCCGCACGATCCTGCGTCAGTGTGAACAGGCGCAGCTGGCCGTGCACAATGTGGGTCAGACCCTGAGCGGCCATGTCTCCATTGGCCTGGCGCCGGGAACGGCCGCATCGTCTGTCACCATGCCGCTGCTACAGGCAGTGCGCGCGGAGCTACCGGAAGTGCTGGTTTATCTGCATGAGAACAGTGGTTCCGTGCTCAATGACAAACTGCTCAACGGTCAGCTGGATATGGCGGTGCTGTACGATCGCTCCCCGGTTGCCGGGATCACCAGCCAGCCGCTGCTGAAGGAAGATCTTTACCTGGTCGGTACCCGTGATTGCCCCGGCCAGAGCATTGATTTAACCGCTGTGGCAGAGATGAATCTGTTCCTGCCGCGCGACTACAGTGCCGTGCGCGTGCGCGTTGACGAAGCGTTCTCGCTGCGCCGTCTGACGGCGAAGATCATCGGCGAGATTGATTCCATCTCCACGCTGACTGCCGCCATTGCCAGCGGCATGGGTGTAACGGTTCTGCCCGAGTCTGCCGCACGTTCACTGTGCAGCGCGGCGAACGGCTGGATGGCCCGCATCACCACGCCATCCATGAGCTTACCGCTGTCGTTGAATATGTCCGCGCGCGGCTCCCTGTCGCCGCAGGCGCAGGCGGTGAAAGAGATCCTGATGTCTCTGGTCAGTAAGCCGTCGCTGGAAAATCGCGAGCTGCAACTCGTCAGCTGATATTCCAAATAAGCATAAGATGCTGGTTTTTATTATTTGTTCTCCAGCCCGCCTGACTCTAACAATAGCCTTATGTCAGATGCGCCGGAGTGAATTGTGAATTTCCAGCAACTTAAAATTATTCGTGAGGCGGCCAGGCGGGATTACAACCTGACCGAAGTCGCCAATATGCTTTACACCTCTCAGTCGGGTGTCAGCCGACATATCCGCGAGCTGGAGGAGGAGTTAGGCATTGAGATTTTTATCCGTCGCGGCAAGCGCCTGCTGGGTATGACCGAGCCAGGCAAGGCATTGCTGACCATCGCTGAGCGCATTCTCAACGAGGCCAGCAACGTTCGTCGGCTGGCGGATCTCTTTACCAACGACGCTTCGGGTGTGCTGACTATCGCCACCACCCATACACAGGCGCGCTACAGTCTTCCGACGGTTATCAAAGCATTTCGTGAGATCTTCCCGGACGTACGTCTCGAACTGATCCAGGGCACGCCGCAGGAAATTGAAGTGCTGCTGCATAACGGTGGGGCCGATATCGGTATCGCCAGTGAACGGCTGAGCAATGACCCGCTGCTGGTGGCGTTCCCGTGGTTCCGCTGGCACCACAGCCTGCTATTACCCGCCGAACACCCGCTGAACCAGGTTTCACCGTTGACGCTGGAAGAGATCGTCAAATGGCCGCTTATCACCTACCGGCAGGGCATTACCGGGCGTTCGCGCATAGATGAAGCGTTCAAGCGTAAAGGGCTCACGCCGGACGTGGTGCTGAGCGCGCAGGATTCCGACGTGATCAAAACCTACGTCGAGTTAGGACTGGGGATTGGCCTGGTGGCCGAGCAGTCTGGCGGCGAATATGAAGCCGGAAATCTGGTGCGTCTGGATACGCGTCACCTGTTCGATGCGAATACCGTCTGGCTGGGGCTAAAGCGCGGGCAGCTTCAGCGTAACTACGTGTGGCGTTTTATTGAGCTATGCAACGCGGGGCTTTCCGTGGATGAGATCAAACGCCAGGTGATGGAGCCGGAAGAGGTGGCGATCGATTATCAGATTTAACTACGCGTTTGCCCGGGTGCGCTGCGCTTTCCGGGCTTGTATTCCCCCTTCACCCTGTTTCTCCTTTATTTCTGAAGACGGCTTCCATATTTTGCATCCTTAACCTGCATACCAGCCAATCTGTCTGCATAATCGGCACTATAGTTTTGCATCTATATAGTTTTTGATCTATGTTGTACAAGGAGGTCCCGTGTGGGCGATTAAAACTACGGACAGGTTTGACGACTGGTTCACCTCATTAAACGATAGCGAGAGAGCCAGCGTACTGGCCGCGCTACTTGTTTTGCGGGAGAGGGGACCGGGTCTGTCCAGACCGTATGCCGATACGCTGAAAGGCTCCCGCCACAGCAACATGAAAGAGTTGCGTATCCAGAGTAAGGGTGATCCGCTGAGGGCATTTTTCGCTTTCGATTCGAACCGTACGGGTATTGTACTGTGTGCGGGCAATAAGGTCGGTAATGAAAGGCGATTTTACGATGAGATGCTCCTCGTTGCGGATCGGGAATACACTCGCTGGCTGAACACATTAAAAGAGAGGAATTAACGCGATGGGCAGAACCCTGGAGCAGCTTATTGCAGATGAAAAACCTGAGGTTGTTGCCAGCGCACAGGCAATGGCAACGGATATTTTGCTCAATATCCATCTGGCCGAGTTACGTGAAAAAGTGCAAAAAACGCAGGTAGATATGGCCAGGGCGTTGGGTATTAAACAACCTACTGTCGCCGTCATGGAAAAGGCAGGACGCGATATTAAGCTTTCTTCTTTGAAACGCTACGTTGAGGCCGCCGGAGGGAAGCTACGGCTGGATGTAGAACTACCCGATGGTTCTCATTACGAGTTTGTGTTGTAACCCACAAAAGCAAAAAGCCTGCTCTAAAAGCAGGCTTTTCAAATTTGGCTCCTCTGACTGGACTCGAACCAGTGACATACGGATTAACAGTCCGCCGTTCTACCGACTGAACTACAGAGGAATCGTGTGAACGAGGCGCATATTATCGACCTGCGTGCGCCTTGTCAAAGGGGAAAACATCGTTTTTGTTCGTTTGCCGAGAATTTCAGCAAACCGATGATTTAATAGCAAATTTGCTTTCAAATTGCACAGCAAAATGCGCCGCCCGCAGGCGGCGCGCAGGATCAGAACAGAACGGAGTAGTTCAGACCAAACGTACGTCCACGGCCTTTATAAGTATAAAGACCCGGTGAGCCATAGGTTGGGCTATACAGCCCCGGTGCGCGCTGGCCCCAGGCGGTGGTGTAGTCTTTGTCCAGCAGGTTCTCCACGCTGAAGCTGACTTTGCCCACCGGCAGGGCGTAGCTGCCCAGGAAATCAACGGTGTTATAGCCATCAATCTTCTTACCGTCGGCGTCAGACACGTCGAAGGTTTGTGTGCTCTGCACGCGCAGGGCCCAGTCGCCCGGCGCCCAGTTAACCCATGCGCTGGCTTTAGACGGGCTGGCGCTATCGACCGTCAGCTTCTCCCATTTCCCGTTTTCACGCGTTTCGGACTTGATGGCGTTAAAGTTCGCCCCGGTGCTCCAGTCGCTGTCGGTGAAGAAATAGTCCACCTGGCCTTCAACCCCATAGATACGACGTTTATCGTCCTCCAGGTTGATGGTCATGTCGCTCTTGTTGATGGTGATGGTTTTATCCGAGAGCGAGTAGTAGGCCGCCACCTGGGTACGCAGGTTATCGCCGGTGAAGCGCCAGCCCAGCTCGTAAGCATTGACCTTAATACCGTCCAGCGTTGAGTCGTTCACGTTGACGCTGTTTTGCAGGCGATAGTGACCATCGACCAGCTGATAGGTGCCGGAACCGTAGTACTTCGCCAGGTCCGGGATCTCGAAGCCCTGGGAGAAGTTAAACCACAGCTGCTGCTGTTCGGTAAGACGTCCAAGGATCCCGGCGTTAAACAGGAAGTTGTTGTAGTCGGTTTTCCCGCCCGGTACCGCGTCAGCGGAGGTCGCTTTGCCCGTGGCGATTGCCTGCTGCTGGGCGTAGCCGACAAAATCGTCCACCTTGTTTTCGGTGTACTGGTAACGCACGCCGCCGCTCAGGGTGATGGCGTCAATGTCATAGCTGGCTTGCAGGAACGGCGCGAGGTTGGTAATGCTGTAACCCGGATAACGGCCCACGTTGTAGGCATTGTCCAGCTCCATGCCGCCGCTCGCCGCCGCTTTGCTCAAGTCAAAGAACTGCTGGTTGGCATCGAACGTTTCGTGGTCGGCATCCACACCCCAGGTGAGGGTCAGGTCGTCCATCGGCTTGCTGTTTAGCGTTAGCTTGCCGCCGTAAAAATCGGTTTTCTGCTGGGACGCGCCAATGCTGGTCACCGCGCCTTTGCTCAGCGTCGGGAACGGGTAGTAGGTCAGGCTCTCGTCACGGTAGTAAATCTGCGCAACCAGATCCTGACCCCAGAAATCGGTGTTCGAGTATTGCAGGTTGATCAGGTGACGCTCTGTGCCCGGGATACGGTCAGAGTTCAGGTTATCTTTATTATAGGCTTTGGCATCGCCCGTGACCGCAGCAAAATTCTCCCCAAGGAACAGGCCGTGCTTGCCGTCGGATTCGCTCTTGTAGTACTGCGTGGTTAACTGGAGCTGCTGATGATCGTCGATGTTGATGGTGCCTGTCCCCATCACGTCGATACGGTCGGAATACTGCAAGCCGGTCTGGGTGTTATCGATAATCACCTCGTCGCCGTTGCCGTCATACCAGCCGCCGTAGCGCTGATAGGAGACCGACAGACGGCCAGAGGCGTTGTCATTGCCGCCGCTCACGGCTGCGGAGACGTTCTCATCATGGTCGTTATGGCTGTTAAACCCGCTTTTTGCCCCGGTCTGGAACTCCACCTCGGTCTCCGGCTGGCCTTTTTTGGTGACGATGTTCACCAGACCGCCGGTACTGCCGCCGCCGTACAGCGAGGTGGCGCCGGAGATCACTTCGATGCGGTCAATGTTGAACGGATCGATAGAGTCGAGCTGGCGGCTGTCGCTGCGGGAAGAGTTCAGACGTACGCCGTCCACCATCACCATCATGGAGCGACCGCGCAGGTTCATGCCGTAGTTGGTACGTCCCTGGCTGCTGACGTCCATGCCGGGGATCAGCTGGGCCAGCACGTCTTTAATCTCTTTCCCGCCCTGAACCTGCTGCTCAATTTCCGCCCGCTCAATAACCCAGGTGGTTTGCGCCATCTCTGCCACGCTGCGATGTGCCCGGCTGGCGGAGACCACAATATCTTCTTCCTTTTGTTCTTCCGCCCACGCAGAGGTAGAAAGCATGGCAAGCAAGCACGGATTTAAAACCCAAAGATGAGAACGTTTCATTGTTATGTTGATCCTGAATGTGTGTGTCAGTACTCGGTGGTCTTCATTAATGATTTAAAAACCTGGCTGCTCTCCGGGCTGGTGGTGCTCCGCCAGTGGATCACGCCGGGGGTGGTTGCCAGCTCAAACGGCTCGTCATCGTGAGCGCGATTCAAAATTCGCGCCGCGCGCCAGGCCATCAGGCTGAGCTGGGGTTCGGCAATACCGAGACGGTGCATCCCGGCATTGACGGCAAACAGGCGGTTGCTCTGCGGGCCGTCCCATTCAAGGGTGAAATCGTTGTTGATGCAGAAGGCTTCATTCTCATCCAGACGCAGTCGGGAAGAGAGCGGGGCGAGAAACGCGGGCTGCACGGCGCGGTAGCCGGTGGCGAAAATCACCACGTCGCTCTCCAGCTGTTCGCGCCCGCCGTCCAGGTGATGCTGGATGCTGAGGCGATGTCCGGTTTCCTGGCGCGTCAGCGCCGTCACCGAGCGGGACGGCATCAGATGCGCCCAGGGTTTTTCGCGCAGCACTTCGAAGCGGTGATACATGGCGCGATAGATGGCCAGCAGCGACTCCGTGGTGATCCCGTCGGAGGTCATCTTCTGCTCCTGCAACATCTGACGTCGGGCGTCGTCACCAAGGGTCGAGAAGCTGTCCACGTACTCCGGCGTGAAATACTCATTGGCAAACGCGGCTTCATCCAGCGCGTTGTAGTTGTTGCGGCGCGACACCCAGTTGAGGCTCAGCGGCTGCCCCCATTCCCCACGGAAGATATTTAAAAACAGATCCGCACCGCTCTGGCCGCCGCCGACGACGGTGACGCGCTTGCCCGCTAAATCCGGCGTGCGCAGCATCATTTCGCTGGCGTGGAAGCAGGTGTCGTCCTGCGCGGTGACGCAGTCTGGGAGATTGATCTGCTTCCCAATCCCCACGCAGACGTGGCGCGCCAGGAAGCGATCCCGCTGGGTCACGACCTCAAACAGGCCGTTTTGCTCATCAAAGCTGACCTGCTGTACCTGCTGGCTGAAGGCCAGGTTAGTGAGGTTATCCGCCGCCCAGCACAGGTAGTCGGCAAACTCCTCGCGCGACACGGTGCGCTGCTCGGTGGTGAGGAAACGGTAGAACTTTTTGCGCTGTACCAGATAGTTCAGGAAGCTGTGGCGGTTGGTTGGCTCCACGGCGCTGACCAGATCCTTCAGGAAGCTGGTCTGCATATGGCAGTCCGGCACCATCATCCCCGGGTGCCAGGAGAAGTGCGGCTTGCGTTCAAGAAACAGCGAGCTAAAACCGTCCAGCCCCTCTGCCAGCGCGGCAATACTGAGGTTGAACGGACCGATACCAATGCCGATGAAATCATAGGTTTTCATTGCGCTGACTCCTGGGAGACCAGAAAAAGAGGGTTATCAAGATCGCAGACGTAGTTCGGCAGCATGCGGCTGCCGCCGTCGTGTTCAGAGAAGGTAAGTTTGACCGGGTTGAGGATCACGCGAATAATCTGCGGCTTAAACAGGTCGAATTTGGCGAAGCGCGCCGCAAGATCCGGATGGGCGGCCATATAGCGACGTAATACCAGCGCCAGGATCTGATAGAAGCGGGTTTCGCTCACGCCGCATTGCAGGGTGAGGCGGGATATAAAGCGCAGCACCGTGACAAAGTTGCCGGTTTGCAGGTCGTGGATGATGTAATCCGCGCTGAGGCGCGCCGTCACCGCTTTTACCTGCTCCGGCAGGCTCTTCGCCTGCGGGAAATCTTCATCCACCAGGCGCATGTCGCCCTGGAAATCCTTCAGCAAAATGCGCTGCGGAACGTAATCTTTCATCACCAGCGTGACGTTCTGGCCGTGGGCGATGAGCGCCACCCCGTAGCGACAGAGCAGGTGATAGAAGGGGATCACCGTCGCCTCAAACAGCTTTTCCAGCCATGCGTCAGCGGTTAACCCCGAGCGTTTGATCCACGCGTCAATCAGCGGGCGCCCCTGGTTATCGGTTTCCATCAGCGCCGCCATCAGCACCGCCTGTTCGCCATCCTGTAAATAGCAGGATGGGTTCTCGCGCCAGATCACCCCCAGCATCTCCTGATAGCGGTACGGCGCCTCAGGCAATGCGGCATAACCCGGATGCGACAGATATCCGGCTGCGGGTTCGCCAAGCACCTGCGCCCCGGAGTGAATCAGCGTGGCATCGCTGGCGAACTGCTGCTGTAGCCAGCGCGAGGCCAGCGGACCGGCGGCGATATACTTGCCCGGAATACCGCGATAGCAGGAGGTGTTGTAGATAGTCAGCGGCAGCTTGATGTCATACGGCGCGCGACGGCTGGCGTTGGTCAGCGTGCGCAGGGACTGCTGCGCCAGATACTCATCGCCGAACTCACCCAGCTCTACCATCTCACCGCGCGCAAGCTGCGCCAGGAAATGAATGGCAATTTTTTGCTGCCACTGCCACGGGTGCAGCGGCACCGGCAGCCAGCTGTCGTCCAGATCCAGCTCCTGCCAGCGGGCGTCGAACCGCTCGCGCTCGGCATCGTCCATGGCGCTGGAGAGCAGGGCGTTAATATCGCAATCGGCGTCGCTGCTCCAGACCAGACGCTCGCGCTGCACGGCGACCCAGTGCAGGCGGAAACGCCCGCGATATTCCGGCGCGTACAGGCGCAGGGCATCCAGCCCCCAGCCGCGGCGTCCCTTGTTGAAAATAAACTTCGGGTGACCGCGCATCAGGCACTGTAGTTCGTCCGGGTCGAGGTGGATCAGCGCATCGGCATCCAGCGTTTCACGCGCCTGCAACAGCTGCATGTCACCCCGCAGCGTGGCGTAGAGATCTTCCATGTGCTCCGCCGTTTGCGCGTCGCTCATCTCCAGCACGGTGGCCAGTTGCAGCAGCGCGTTTTCCGCTTCGACCGCCGCGCCGCTGGTGGTGGTCAGGGTATCAGGGTCAATATGCAGCCAGCCCCATATCCCACGCGTGGCGCGAAACTGCCAGCACGCGTTGCCCATACTGATGCGCCAGTTGTCCGCCGAAACCGGCTCGGCGCGCAGGGTGCGTTCATATTCCAGTTCGGCGAGGATCTTCGCCACCATCTCGCGGTTCACTTTCTGCCAGAGTGCGTTCACAGTTCCACCTCGTGGAAGAAGCGGTGACGCTCGCTCATGATCAGACGGGAGCGTTTGTGCGGGAAGTCGAACTCTTTCACCGTGTCGAAACCGGCGGACGCCAGATGGCGGAACAGACGCTGGTTGTCGAAGCGCGGCTCGGCGACAATGCGCGTGGTGCGCGGTTCATCGAGATACAGATAGTGGCTCAGGCCGCGCAGCCAGCTGCGGATGTATTGCGCGCCGCGCCAGTTTTCTTCACCCACCAGCATGTGCAGCCCGCGGTCAAACGGCTGCCAGCGGTAGTGGCGGCCAATGCGATCTTCTGCCGCCCAGTAGAGTTCAAAATAGCCGAACGGCTGGTCATCGAAGCAGCCGATAACCGGGTAACAATAGGTCGAGTCGAGCTGGCGGCGCAGGTAGTTTTCCTGCTCGGCCTGCGGTCCCGCCATCTCCCAGAAGGCATTTACGCGCGGGTTATTCATCCAGCGGGTAAAGCGCTCGCCGTCCAGCGCCACGTCCGCCACGCGGAAGCTCAGGGTGCGCTTAATCTGCGGATCGTAACGGCGGTACACCTCGCTCTGCGGGCGGTGAGGGCGCAGCGGGAAGTACAGCTGACGGCTTTCGTCAAACTGCATTCCGCCGCTCGCCTGCGGACGTTCGCCTTTCAGCCACAGCGGCAGCTGCCAGAAAATTTCACGCGCCAGATAGTCCCCGTGAACGAGGCTAAACAGCGCCTGCGCCTGAGGTTCATCCTGCCAGGCTGCCCACGGCAGGGTAATGCCGGTCAGGGCGGGCGCGGCAACAAACAGCTGGTCGAGGGCGTCCACCAGCCAGCCGTCCGGGAGCCCGGTCAGCCGCTCCAGCACCGCGCTGCCGTCGAGACCCAGCGTCAGAGGCAGGTTTTGTTCCGTGACCGTGCAGCGAAAGCCGTAGCCGGAATGGACGATATTCGCGTTTGCCATCACGCCTTCTCCTTATAAAACGGGTTGCTAAAGTCGAAATAGATCACCGCCGGATCGACGATGGTGTTTTCGTTGCGATCGTGCAGGTAGCAGAAAAAGTTGCCTTTGCAGTTCCAGGTCGGGCTGTTGAGCACATAATCGAGGCAGCGGGTCTGCTTCGCCGTGGTGCGCAGTTCGGCCAGCGCGTCACGCACGCGGGACATCAGGTTCTCTTCGCTGTCGAAGCCGGCGGCGGCGAGCGCGGCGGTGACGGCAAGGGTAGAGTTCAGCAGCAGGTAATAAGGGAAGTAGCGCAGCAGCTGGCTCTCACCGAAGCGGTTTTCCACCTCGGTTTCACCTGCCTCTTTCAGCCACGCGTCGGCCCCTTCGGTCCAGGCGCTGCCCTGGCAGTCGCGGTAGATCAGCCCAACGGGGAAATCCTGCTGCATCTCAACGAGGATATTTTGCTGGTGCGCCAGCAGGACCAGACCGTAGTCCGCCTCGGCGCTGAACAGCGGAAGCAATACCCGGTCGCAGTAAGCGTCCAGCCAGCAGCGCGCGGCCTGGGCGAGCGGGAGATCCAGACGCTGGCTCAGACGATGCACCGCCGCGGCGAGCAGGCTTTCGCCGCCGTCCGGCGCGGCCTGGGTCAGGCTCACCAGCACGTTGGTTTGCGTTTCAGGGGTATCGAACAGCAGGTTGACGCGCAGGGCCATCAGGCTCTCTTCCTGGACGACGCCGTGCTCATCGCACAGCCCCGCCCAGCCGTCCTCCTGCATCACGCGCATGGTCGGGTAGCGCGCCTGAAGTTCCTGCCAGCGTGCCGTTTTCGCCAGCCGCGCCAGGCGCATGCCGCGCTTAACCTCTTTCACCGACAGCGTGCGCACGGAGTTGGTCAGCCGCACGCTCAGGGAAAACTTAATCATGTCGCTGTTGGTTTCGCTGTACAGCGAGCGGGAAGAGCTGGTGGGCAGCCATTGCGCACCGGCTTCGCCCAGATCGCGCAGGGCGCCTTTTTCTACCAGACGCTGGCACCAGTCCTGCTCCAGCAGATAGTCGGCCTGCCACGGGTGCATCGGCAGCAGCCAGCAGGTGTCGGTGAAGTGACCGAGAAGGGCCGGCGCGCTCTGCGCTGCAAAGCGCAGCAGACGTTCCCGCAGGGAGACATTCAGGCTGTCGCCGGTAATCAGCTCATGCTCAACCGCAAACCAGCGCAGCGGGAAGCGGGAGGCGAAATCCGGCAGATAGCGACGCGCCTCGGCCTCGTTGAACGGCTCGTGCGACTTTGGGGCAGGATGAAAAGCATGGCCGACCAGCAGCGCCTGTTCCGCTTCGGCAAACGTCAGCGGCTTATCGCGCAGGTTTGCCCAGTTGTGGCGTAAATCAATGGCCTGCCAGGTGTGCGTATGGCTTTCCAGGACGCGCTGCTTAAAGCGAGCCAGCGTATCAGCATCCAGATCGCCTTTTACCGTCTCTTTTTGAAGAATGAAATCAATCAGTTGATGAAATGTGACCGTGTCACCGCCGTCGCTGTCGGCCTGAATCAGCGTTGCCGGAAAACGATACTGGTGATGCTGCGTGGGGGAGAAATAGCGTACCGGAACCCGAATGGCCTGGGTTGGGGAGAGCGGGATATGAATCTGTGATAACTCATCCGCACGGGTTGCGGGAAGATAATGCCAGTCCTTCGTTTCGCGCAGCAGCGCGTTCAAAAAACACTGGGCCGCAACATCTGTACCGGCGGAGCGGGGCAGAGTACGCATAGTTGTACCTCATTCCATGACTGATAATAATTCTCGTTATGATATTCATTCTGTTTACAGTGGCAACTATTTTTGCAATATTTGTTTTCATAAACTTCATAATTTCCACACATTTATTGACATTATCTTCACAATTTTATGCGCACCCGTACTGAGAATCTCACTGACGTTGTGACCCCTAAAGCTAACTGGCCCCTGGCACTGGGCGCCGGTTTATTAGGTATTGGGCAAAACGGTTTGCTGGTTATGCTGCCGCAGCTGGTCTCCCTGACCGGACTGTCGCTCTCCGTCTGGGCCGGGCTGCTGATGTTCGGCTCGATGCTCTTTTTACCCGCATCGCCCTGGTGGGGACGCCAGAGCGAGCGGCACGGCTGTAAGATCGTTATGCTGGCCTCGCTGGGAGGCTATCTGGCGAGCTTTGTCGTGATGGCGCTGGTGGTCTGGGCAATGGCGAACGGCGCGCTGAATGCTCTCTGGGGAATGGCAGGCCTGGTGCTGTCGCGCATGCTGTACGGCCTGACGGTATCAGGGCTGGTGCCTGCGGCCCAGACGTGGGCCATTCAACGCGCGGGGCTGGATAAAAGGATGGCGGCGCTGGCGACGATAAGCTCTGGCCTTAGCTGCGGGCGTCTGCTGGGACCGCCCCTGGCCGCGCTGATGCTCAGCGTCAGCCCGGTCGCACCGCTCTGGCTGATGGCGCTGGCACCGTTTATCGCGCTTCTGCTGGTGCTGCGCGAAGCCGCCGATCCCCCGCTGCCGCCGGTGGCGCACCAGTCGACGCGGTTACAGGCCTCCATGCTGCCTTTCCTGGTGCTGGCACTGCTGCTGGCGGCGCTGGTCAGCCTGATGCAGCTTGGTTTATCGCCGCATCTTCACCCGTTATTTAATGGCGATGCCGTGCAAATCAGCCATCATGTCGCGCTGCTGCTGAGCCTGGCCGCGCTGGCGACCCTGGCGGCGCAGTTTCTGGTGGTACGCCCGCAGCATTTTACCCCGAGAGTTTTACTCTTAATTGCCGCGGTCTTGATGGTGGCGGGTCTTGGGCTGATGTGTCTCGCCAGTTTAGCCCTGTTCTACGTGGGAATTGTCATCACTTCGCTGGGGGCCGCCATGGCAACGCCGGGATACCAGCTTTTGCTCAACGATCGGCTGACGACGGGCAAAGGCGCAGGGGTGATCGCCACCAGCCATACGCTGGGGTACGGGGCCAGCGCGCTGCTGGTACCCGTGGTGACGCGCTTTTACGGTGAGCAGTTTTTGATTACTGCCGCATGGGGAATGGCGCTGCTGTTTCTCGCGGTGAGCGTGTGGGTACGATCGACCGATCGTACCTCTGCTGAACATTAGTGGAACGGATGAGAGGATGTGCTGGCTGCGTCCTCACTTTGCCGCAGACGCTGAAGCGGATCCTGCTGATAAAAATGGCAAAAACGCTGCCACAGCGCCGGGAAGCGCGGAGCGAAAAGCTCAGGTGCGCTAAAGAAATACTCGGACAGTACCGCAAAACACTCGGCGGGATCGGTCGCGGCATAGGCATCAATGCTGGCCGCGCTTTCACCCACCAGGTCTATCTCATCCTGAATGTTTTCCATCGCCGCGTGCAGGTCGTGCTCCCATCCCGCGACTTCACGCAGCGGGATCAGCGGCACGCCGCTGGCGCGATCGCCGTTGCGGGTATCCAGCTTATGCGCCACTTCGTGAATGATCAGGTTGAAGCCCGAGGCATCGAACGAGTCCTGAATATCCAGCCAGTTGAGGATGATTGGCCCTTGCTGCCAGCTTTGCCCGGACTGCACCATACGCTGGTTGTGCACCAGCCCGATGTCATCCTCCCACTCATCATCGACGATAAACGGCGCCGGGTAGATCAGCACTTCGTGGAAGCCATCCAGCCATTCGATACCCAGCTCCAGCACCGGCAAGCAGAAGAGCAGGGCGATGCGGGAATTTTTAAGCGGATCCAGTTCGAAGCCCTGTAGCGGTACCAGCCTTTTTTGCTGTAAAAAACGCTCGGCCAGCTGAATCAGCTTTGATTGCTCTTCAGGCAAGAGATTCGCCAGCACGGGGATCGCCAGAGCCTCATCCCAGGGCAGCGCCATATTTCGACCAGCGTCGTTCGTTTTCCAGGGCCACTTAATCATCGCTTTGCTCGTTACTCGCACGTGAACAAAATGGAAAGGTCAGGGGCTGTTAGCATGCCAACATACTCTGTTAAGCAGTATGACACTCCTCTTCGGCTGCATGCAGACTGGCAGCCTGTTTAAGAGGAATCCAGCCCGCATAAACTATCACTATGTGCCGTCAGGTTGATAGCGCTTTAGGGGTATCCCCTTCATTTTGTGAAGTATGTCGTGCGCGACTATGATAAATCTCTTCTTACCCTACCGTGCTTAAGGATCCCGTCAGTATGCCCGTCAATTTTGACCTCAACGATCTCTATGCCTTCCGCGCTTTACTGGAATATGGCAATTTCCGTCTTGCGGCGGAGTCTATCTGCCTTTCCCAGTCGGCGTTGAGTCGCAGAATTGAAAAGCTGGAGGCGGCACTGGGGACAAAACTGTTCGACAGAACCACCCGGCGCGTCACGCTGACCCTGTATGGACAGACCTTTGCCGACCGATGCGGACAGCTGCTTGCTGATGTGGAGTCCATGCTTTCGGATATCGATAAGGCCAGCGAGGAGCGTACGGGGCTAATCACCGTGGCGACGGTGCCGTCCGCCGCCTGTTACTTTATGCCGGATGTTATCCGCCGCTTTCAGTCCCGTTACCCCCGCGTGCGCATAAAACTGATCGACAGCAGCGCCGGAAATGTTATCGAGGCCGTCACCCGCGGACAGGCGGATTTTGGTATCTGCTTTGCCCGGAGTTTGCAGCCCGACATCGAGTTTGTCCCGCTGGTGGAGGATGTCTACGTGGCTGCCTGTCGGCGCGACAGCCCGCTTGCAAAAAGAAAAAGCCTGACGTGGCAGGCTTTTTTTCAGCAGGATTATATCGGTCTGGATAAGACCTCCGGCAACCGCAATCTTCTCGACCAGCGGGTCGGGCATATTCGGCCTGAGCGCCCCAGCATCTGCGAAACGCGGCACGTGACGACCATGCTGGGGATGGTTGAAGCCGGGATCGGCATTGCGGCCGTTCCCGCCATGTCAATGCCCCGCGCAGAGCATTCGCTGCTGACGTCGGTACCTTTAACCGAGCCTGAGGTCAGGCGAACCGTGGGGCTGATCCGCCGCCGCGGGCGGATCCAGTCCTATATTGCTGCCGAACTCGAAACGCTGATTACCGAGCAGTATCGCGAGGTGCACTGACGGGCGTTAAGCCCGTTGCCGTAATGACGCTGGCGGCCTGTGGCGAAGAGAGAAAGGCCAGCAGCGCTTTTCCCTGTTCGGGATGGTCAGCCTTCTGCGTTACGGCTCCGGCGAAACGGGTAATGTACTGCATGTCGTCAGGCAACTTACCCACAAACGTCACCCCCGGGACCGGCAGAAGCTCGCTCACCTGCTGAAAGCCGAGATCGTATTTCCCTTTTGCCACTTCAGACGCCACCGGGATGCGCTCAACCCGGTGCGCTTTATCGTGGACCTGGCCGTCGATGCCCAGCTTACGGAACAGCTGGCTCTCTACATACCGGCCGCTGGCGCTGTCGGAATAAGCTATGGAATGCGCCTTCAGCAGCGTTTGCCGCAGGGCAGGCACCGTACTGATATCCGGCACCGGCGCGCCCGCTTTGACGACCATCCCGACGGGCGAATCCGCCAGCTCCACGCGAGAGCCCGCCGCCGTCCTGCGATCCTGTTCCAGTTTCGCCAGCGCATCGCCCACCATAATCACCACGTCCGCTTTTTCGCCCCGGGCGAGCCGGGCCGGAATGGCCTGCGGCGTTTTGCCCATCGACGGGCCGGGGATCACAATGAGTCTGTCACCGCTTTGCGCTTCGTACTGCGGCGTCAGCTTCTCCAGCGCCGCTTTGAAGCCGCCAGAAATCATCACCGTCACATCCTGCGCAAGCGCGCCCGCGCTGAGGGTGGCGAAGGTCAGGGCGGCAATCACCGTTCTGAATGTAAGCATGAGGGATCACTCCTTAACGGCAGTTTGCAGGATTAACGTGCGACGACGATAGAGATAAAGCGTTGCCAGCAGGGCGCAAACGGCGGCAAAGCTCATCCAGTAGCCCGGAGAGGCTTTGTCGCCGGTGTACTCAATTAAGGCAGTCGAAATCACTGGCGTGAAACCGCCAAAGACCGCCGTTGCCAGGCTGTAAGCCAGTGAGAAGCCCGCCACGCGCACCTCTGCTGGCATGATCTCCGTCAGGGCCGGGATCATCGCGCCGTTATACAGGCCGTAGAGGAAAGAGAGCCACAGCAGCACAGTCAGCATCATTGAGAAGCTCGGGGCTGCGGCCAGCATCGTCAGTGCCGGATAGCTGGTCGCCAGCGCCAGCAGCGTCATGGCGATCAGCACCGGTTTACGCCCGAAGCGATCCGACAGCGCGCCGCCCACCGGAAGCCAGATGAAGTTGGACACCGCCACCAGCAGCGTGACCAGAAGACTGTCCGACGCGCTAAGCATCAGGACTTTTTTACCGAAGGTCGGCGCGTAAACGGTGATCAGGTAAAACGCGGTGGTGGTCATCGCCACCATCAGCATGCCCGCGACGACTACCGGCCAGTTGGCGAGCAGCGTTGTGAAGACCTGACGCATTGCCAGATGGTGGCGACGGGCGCTGAATTCCTCGGTCTCTTCGAGCTTGCGGCGCAGGAAAAAGATAAACGGCACAATCAGACAGCCAAACAGGAACGGAATACGCCATCCCCATTCGCGAATGGCACTCTCTTCCAGCACCACATTCAGGGCGAAGCCCATCGCCGCCGCGATCATAATGGCGACCTGCTGGCTACCCGACTGCCAGCTGGTGTAGAAACCCTTGCGGCCCGGCGTGGCGATCTCCGCCAGATAAACCGAAACCCCGCCCAGCTCGGCGCCTGCCGAAAAACCCTGCAACAGGCGGCCGGTCAGCACCAGCAGCGGCGCCCACAGGCCAATGCTCTGGTAAGAAGGGATCAGCACGATCAGGAAGGTTCCGGCGGCCATAATTGACAGGGTGACGATCAGCCCTTTACGGCGACCCACTTTATCAATGTAAGCCCCCAGCACAATGGCCCCGATCGGACGCATCAGGAAGCCCGCGCCAAAGACGGCGAAGGTCATCATCAGGGACGCAAATTCACTGCTTGCCGGAAAAAAAGTATGGGCGATGTAGGTGGCATAAAAGCCGAACAGAAAGAAGTCGAATTGCTCAAGAAAGTTGCCCGACGTGACGCGGAAAATCGCGCCCGCTTTGGCACGAAGCGTTGCAGGTGAGGTTGAGGAAACCATGATTATCTCCAGTTTTATAGTGACGTTATGCTCGTCTGTTTCTGAAAACTGGATCAGGAAGTGGAAATTAATAAGCGCAAATAGCGCATGGACTGATGCGTGTGGTGCATTAATGACAAAGCGTTGACCAGTATTTACATATTCAACAATAACTTAACATTTCGGTGATCTTTTATTTACTCGATTTCGCTAAGTTGCTGATATATCGGTTTTGTGACATCGCGCAGGTGAGAAGCCAGGCGGGGCCTGGCTTGGGATTATCAGCGCAGCGCGTTCGCAATCGCGCTAAACATCAGCGACGCTTCCAGCGGCTGGGCGCTGAATGACGGCTCTGCCTGCGGCCAGGTGGACCACTGGACGATAACCAGATTTTCTTTCTGATTAACCATGATCATCTGACCAAATATACCCAGCGCCCACAGGGAATCCTTCAGCGAATTTTCGACTTTCGGCTCCACGTGGGTGGCGGTGGCTGGTACTTCGTTGTTCCACCACTGGTAGCCGTATAACCCCTTCGGATGCGCGTCGGACACCGATCCTTTGGCCTGTGTCCAGGCTGAGGACTGTTTCACCCAGCCCTCGGGGAGGATCTGCTTCCCGTCCGGCAGCGTACCGTTATGCAGGATAAACTCCCCGAAACGCCCCCAGTCTTCCAGCGTGGCGTTGAACCCATGCGCACCCACGTCGTGCTGGCCTTTGCTGTAGGCATGCCACACGCCGTCGCTCGCCATGCCGTACGGCTGCCAGATGGTCTTCTCCAGATACGCCGCGAGCGTCATGCCGGTGGCGCGCTCAAGCACATCGCCTAACAGCCAGGCGCCACCCGAGGAATAGGACCAGTTTTCGCCCGCCGGGTGTTCACGGTGTAACCCCTTCACCAGGGTGCGCACGCAGTTGTAGGTGCCCGGCTTCGCTTCGCATTCGGTAAGCCGGGCGAAGTCAGATTGCGGGTTGGTGTAATCTTCGTTCCACGCCACGCCAGAGGTGTGGGTGATGAGCTGTTTTAGCGTTACGCCCTCCCAGGCGGTGCCTTTTAAGTCAGGTTCGTATTGGGTGACAAGGTCGTCCAGGGAGTGGATTTTCCCTTCTTTAATTGCAGCACCCACCAGCGCGGAGACCACCGATTTGCCCACGGAACGCGACGTCCAGAGCGTTGAGTCGGTATTGCCTTCACCCAGGTATTTATAGGCCACTTTGCCGTTTTTCAGCACCAGCATGCCGCTGACGTTCTGGCGTTTCAGGTAATCCTGAAGAGTGTAACTCTTACCCTTCACCTGATAGCGGGCATCGGTGAGCGGTTTTTCTGCGGGCAGCAGCGGCGTAGCGTTGCCGTGGCGGAACACATCCCCTGCGTAGTTGCGGTAGTCATTGCGAAAGCCCACCACGCGATCGGCCTGGCTCCAGGTGAGCATGGTATGCGCGTCCGGGAGTCTGGCATCGAAAGGCGCCGGACAGGTGGTGAGGTCGGTACCGTTGCAGGCCGCCATAACGGCGGGCGAGAGCAGGCTGCTGACAACCAGCGCCGCGAGCAGCGTGCGGTTTGTTTTGATTTTCATATTTATCTCGTTTGGCTCAGGAAGGACTTCAGTTTAATAACCTGCGGCCTATAATAAAAAACGCGTTATGGGGGAAAATCCCCCGTAAAAATTGCGTGGAGAATGGCGTGGCATCACTGATCTATTCCTTTGCCCAGCTTGAGGCGTTCACTGCCGTCGCTGAACACGGCAGCCTGATGAAGGCGGCCAGTAAACTCGGCAAAGATCGTACTACCCTGCGGGATCTGATCGATTTCCTTGAGGATGGGCTGGGCTATGCTCTGTTCCTGCGGGAGGGGCGCAGCCTGCGCCTGACGCCGGAGGGGGAGCAGCTTCAGCGGCAGGCGCACCTGCTAATGCGCCAGGTCAAAGCGTTTGAGGCGTTTGCCAGATCGGTACCGTACAGCGCGACGCAGGACATTGCCCTCGCTTACGATCCGTTCACCCCCAGAGCTTTTTTACAGGCGCTGATTGCCACACTGGCGACGAAAAAGATCCGCCTGAGCCTGACCAGCGCATCGCGCGATGAGGCGGAAGCGATGCTGGCAAACGGTCAGGCCGATCTGGGGATCTGCCAGGCGCGCAACCGCAGCGTGGGCAATGAGATGGAGTGGCGGGCGCTGGGGGCGATCGAAATGGATTTTTACGCCGCAACGGCGCTTTTTGCGGAGGTTGCGTCGCCGGTGTCGCTGCTCGATCTCTCTCTGGTGCCACAGGTGATTATGCATCCCGCGTCAGACGAGCCGGTTGCCCGTCGCCTGCAAATTTCAGGGCACACGCTTTTCACTAACGAACTGGAGATGCTGCGCAGCCTGCTGGAGCAGGGCTGCGGCTGGGGGTTTTTGCCGACCCATCTTCAGGCAACGCAGTGGAAAAATGTAAAAAGGCTGCCCACCGAAGTGGGCAGCCAGGGGATAAGCCAGACGATGGTCACTATCTGGAAGCCGGGCAGCGACAAGCGCGGGTTGATCAACGATACGCTGTCGCTGCTTCCGGCGTTATGGAAACGTTCAGCGCTGTGAGCACCCTTTGCACTGTTTATTCTGGATCTGCTGGAAGAAGTCGTTGCCTTTGTCATCCACCAGGATAAACGCCGGGAAGTTCTCCACTTCAATTTTCCAGATGGCTTCCATTCCCAGTTCAGGATACGCCACGCACTCCAGGCTCTTGATGCTGTTTTGCGCCAGCACCGCCGCCGGGCCGCCGATGCTGCCGAGGTAGAAGCCGCCGTGCTTATGGCAAGCGTGGTGACCTGCTGGCTGCGGTTACCTTTGGCCAGCATGATCATGCTCGCACCGTGGGATTGCAGTAGGTCCACGTAGGAGTCCATACGCCCGGCGGTGGTTGGGCCTAAGGAGCCAGACGCGTAACCTTCTGGCGTTTTCGCCGGGCCTGCGTAGTAAATCGGGTGATCTTTAACGTACTGCGGCAGTTCTTCCCCGTTGTCGAGCAGCTCTTTCAGCTTCGCATGGGCGATGTCGCGCGCCACGATGATGGTGCCGTTCAGCGACAGGCGGGTGGAGACCGGGTGCGCGGAAAGCTGCGCCAGGATCTCATTCATCGGCTTGTCGAGATTGATGCTCACCACGTCGCCTTCACCCTGTTGACGCAGGGACTCAGGAATATACTGGCCCGGATTGTGTTCCAGCTTCTCAATCCAGATCCCGTCGCGGTTGATTTTCGCTTTGATATTACGGTCAGCGGAGCAGGAGACGCCCATGCCGATTGGGCAGGAGGCACCGTGGCGCGGCAGGCGGATTACGCGAATGTCGTGGGCAAAGTATTTCCCGCCGAACTGCGCGCCAAGGCCGAGGTTTTGCGCTTCCTGAAGCAGTTCCTGCTCAAGCTGGACGTCGCGGAACGCCTGGCCGTGCGCGTTGCCTTCGGTTGGCAGGCCATCGTAGTAGCGCGCAGAGGCGAGCTTGACGGTTTTCAGCGTGGCTTCCGCTGAGGTGCCGCCAATAACGAAGGCGATATGGTAAGGCGGGCAGGCCGCGGTGCCGAGGGTCCGCATCTTCTCAACCAGATAATTTTTCAGCTTCGCCGGGGTGATCAGCGCTTTGGTTTCCTGATACAGATAAGTTTTATTGGCGGAACCGCCGCCTTTCGCCATGCACAGGAATTTATACTCGTCACCATCAACGCTGTAGAGGTCGATCTGCGCGGGCAGGTTGGTGCCGGTGTTCACCTCTTTATACATATCCAGCGCCGCATTCTGCGAGTAGCGCAGGTTGTCTTCAATATAGGTGTTATACACGCCCTGACTCAGCGCCGCTTCGTCACCGCCGCCGGTCCAGATGCGCTGGCCTTTCTTACCCATAATGATTGCCGTACCGGTATCCTGACAGGTGGGCAGCACGCCTTTCGCCGCAATTTCGGAGTTGCGCAGGAATTGCAGGGCAACGTACTTATCGTTCTCGCTGGCTTCCGGGTCGCTCAGAATAGCCGCAACCTGCTTCTGGTGAGAGGTGCGCAGCATAAATGCCGCGTCGTGGAAGGCCTGCTGTGCCAGCAGGGTCAACGCCTCTGGCTCGACTTTCAGCACTTCCTGACCGTCGAACTCGGCAACGGAAACGTGCTCTTTGGTCAGCAGATAGTATTCGGTGTCATCGTGCGCAAGAGGGAAGGGGTTTTGGTAGATAAACGGTTTGTTTGACATAGCGTATTGCTCCACAAAAATAAAACCGCCGGAGGAGAAGTCCGGCGGTCAGGAATCAGAACATCATGGACATCCACGGATAACCAATCAGCAGCAGGGCCGCCAGGAAGATGGCACCGAAGATGGTGCCGAGGCGCCAGTAGTCTTTGGTTGGCAGGTAGCCGCTACCGTAGTAAATCGGGCTTGGACCGGTACCGTAGGGGGTAATGATCCCCATCACGCCCAGCGAGGTCACCATCAGCAGAACGAACACTTCCATATTCATGCCCGGAATGGTGGAGGCGATGGTCAGCATCGCAGGCAGCAGCGCCGTGGTGTGCGCGGTGGTGCTGGCGAACAGATAGTGCAGCAGGTAGAACGCCAGCAGCAGCACGATGGTGGCGACACCCGGAGAGATACCGCTCATCAGCAGGCCGCCTTCTTTACCCAGCCAGCTGATAAAACCGGTGGAGGAGAGGCCATCCGCCAGCGCCACCAGGGTGGCGAACCAGACGAAGGTATTCCACGCGGCTTTGTTACCGGTGATATCGTTCCACTCCAGCACGCCGGTCCACAGCATCAGGCCAACGATCAGCAGGGCAGCCATGGCCGGTTCAATCCACGCCGCGGCGAAGATCCACATCAGCAGCGCACAGCACACGAACACCAGCAGCAGGATCTCATTGCGCGACAGTTTGCCCAGTTTTTTCAGTTCACGGGTCGCCCACAGCGGTACTTCGTTATTCACTTTTACTTCCGGCGGGTAGAACCAGTAGGCCAGCAGCGGCATGGTCAGGATCAGCAGGATGCCCAGCGGCAGGAAGGCGAGGAACCAGGTCCCCCAGGAGATATCAATTCCAACCGTGCTTTTTACCAGCGCCAGCGCCAGCAGGTTAGGTGCCAGAGCGGAAAGGAACATCGAGCTGGTGATACAGGCCGCGGTGATGGCTACCCACATCAGATACGAACCGATTTTGCGCGCGCTTGGGTCATTGGGTTTTGAACCGTACAGCGGCGGCAGGTTGGCGATGATCGGGTAGATGGTCCCGCCGCTGCGCGCGGTGTTGGACGGGGTGAACGGGGCCAGCAGCAGGTCCGCAAACGTAATGGCGTAACCGAGCGTGAGGCTGCGACGGCCCAGGTACTTCACCAGAATCAGCGCCAGACGGCGGCCGAAGCGGGTTTTGTCGTAGCCTGCGGCGAACATAAAGGCACCGAAAATCAGCCAGACGGTGGAGTTACCAAACCCGCTGACCGCCCATTTAAAGGAGGCGCCCGCCAGCTTGAATTTTGGGTCAGCCAGCTGTTCCGGGCTAAAGAGTACCCACTGGCTGCACAGCGCAATCGCCACGACGCCGGTAAGACCGATCACGGCGCCCGGCAGCGGTTCGAAAATTAAGCCGACGATGACGCCGACAAAGATGGCGAAGTAGTGCCACGCATAAGGCGGCAGCCCTTCCGGAACGGGGACAAACAACAGCAGGACGGCAACAATGACGGGCAAAGCCATCATCAGCAGTCGTTTTGCTGTTCCATTTGATGCCAGATTCGCCGCAGGAGGCGTTACAGCAGTTTTTGTATTCATAGTTTCACGTCTTAAGTTGTCAAAAATTCGTCGCCCGGCGAAAACACAAATTCGATTGAAATATCCTTTTTGCTTTTTTTAGTTATTTAAGGTGCGGATTTGTGTTTTCACTAATAGCGATTTAACGCATTTTGGTTTGCGCTAAATAAAAAATGATGATGTTTTTATATTGCTCTTTTGAATGCCATAACTATTGATCGCGATCAAAAAAACGGAACTGAATGGCTATTTTTATATTTTTTATAATAACCACTCTGAGTAGTGTGGTTATTCGCTAGCTTTACGCATTTTATGTATCAAAACTATAACATTTAAATTCTGGTGATTTTGTTTGTCTTTGTTTTATAATGTTTTTTGATAGATTTGGTGTATTGGTTTGACCTTTTATAATTTAACTTTTTTTAAATTCTTGTGAACGAGTGAAACATTCCCGCTAACACCAATGTGTTATTAATGTTATCGAAGGGATTAAATAGTTTATTAACTAACGTAATGACTTTAGAAACTAAAAAAAGCTTTATATTACTATCATGACATCGGCAAAAAACACGAAATAAAAAATCATTCCGATAACGAATTCTTAATTTTTAAAGTTTGGAGTTTCTATTATGAGCACTAACGAACGTATTTTAAGCCCCTTCACATTACCGAATGGTACTGAACTGAAAAACCGTTTGTTAATGGCCCCGATGACAACCTGTACCGGTTATTACGATGGCACCGTGACCAGCGAGCTGGTGGAGTACTACCGCGCCCGTGCGGGCAGCATCGGCACCATCATCGTTGAGTGCTGTTTTGTTGACGATCTCGGCCTGGCGTTCCCGGGCGCAATTGGTATTGATAACGACGAGAAAATCGCCGGGCTGGCAAAAATCGCTGACGCCATCAAGTCCAAAGGCTCTAAAGCCCTGCTGCAAATCTACCACGGCGGCCGTATGGTCGACCCAAAACTGATTGGGGGTCGCACGCCGGTTGGCCCAAGCGCCGTTGCCGCGCCGCGTGACGGTGCCGCCACGCCGGTTGCCCTGACCGCGGAAGAGGTGGAAGGCATGATCGGCAAGTTCGGCGAAGCCGTGCGCCGCGCAATTCAGGCCGGGTTCGACGGCGTCGAAATCCACGGGGCGAATACCTATCTGATCCAGCAGTTCTTCTCCCCGAACTCTAACCAGCGCGACGACGAGTGGGGCGGCAGCCGCGAAAACCGCGCGAAATTCCCGCTGGCGGTGCTGGACATTACCCACAAGATGGTGCGCCAGTACGCGGACGACGCGTTTATCATTGGCTACCGTTTCTCTCCGGAAGAGCTTGAAGTCCCGGGCATTCGCTTCGAAGACACCCTGTATCTGCTGGAAAAACTGGCCGCGCGCGGGGTAGATTATCTCCACTTCTCCGTTGGCGCCGCCCTGCGTCCTTCTATCGTCGATACTCAGGACCCGACGCCACTTATCGAAAAATACTGCGCCATGCGCTCTGACACGCTGGCGCAGGTACCGGTGATGGGCGTTGGCGGCGTGGTAAATGCCACGGATGTGAATGAAGCGCTGGATCACGGTTACGACCTGATTGCCGTTGGCCGCGCCACCATCGCCTATCCGGACTGGACCGATCGCATCGCGGCGGGCGAAAGCCTGGAGCTGTTTATGGACAGCACCCGACGCGAAGAACTGAGCATCCCGGAACCGCTGTGGCGCTTCTCGCTGGTGGAAGCGATGATCCGCGACATGAGCATGGGCGAATCGAAATTCAAACCGGGCACCTTTATTGAAAAAGTGCAGGACGATGCTAACGAGCTGGTGATTAACGTCAGCCTCGAAACCGACCGCATCGCCGATATCGAACTGGCCTCCGGCCCGAGTGAAGACGTCGAGTTTGTCACCAGCTTCGAAGAGATCCGTACCCGTATTCTGGATGCCAACACCCCGCACGTGGACGCGATTACGGGCGCGACCAGCCAGAGCGAGGCGGTGAAAAAAGCGGTCTCGAAGGCGATGCTGAAATCCAGCAAAGCGCTGGCGGCAGAAGAGGGCGCTGACCCGAATGAGACTAAAAGCGTGGATGTGGTGGTGGTCGGCAGCGGCGGCGCCGGTCTGGCGGCGGCGATTCAGGCGCATGACGAAGGCGCGAGCGTGCTGATCGTCGAGAAAATGCCCACCATCGGCGGGAACACCATTAAAGCCTCGGCCGGGATGAACGCGGCGGAGACCCGCTTCCAGCGCGTGAAAGGTATTCAGGACAGCAAAGAGCTGTTCTACCAGGAAAGTCTGAAAGGCGGTGGCAACAAGAACGACCCTGAACTGCTGCGTCGCTTTGTCGAGAACGCGCCGCAGGCTATCGAATGGCTGGCCACGCGCGGCATTATGCTGAACGACATTACCACCACCGGCGGGATGAGCATCGACCGTACGCACCGTCCGAAAGACGGTTCCGCAGTGGGCGGGTATCTGATCAGCGGCCTGGTGCGTAACGTCAACAAGCGCAACATCGAGGTGATGCTGGATACCTCCGTGAGCGACATCATTTTCGAAAATGGCGAAGTGACCGGCGTGCGTCTGACCACCGAAGAGAACGAAACCCTCACCGTGGCAACCAAAAGCGTGATTGTGGCAACGGGCGGCTTCAGCGCCAACAGCCAGATGGTGGTGAAATACCGTCCGGATCTGGCAGGGTTCGTTACCACCAACCACAAAGGGGCGACCGGAGGCGGTATCGCGCTGCTGGAGCGTATCGGTGCGGGCACCGTGGATATGGGCGAAATTCAGATCCACCCAACCGTTGAGCAGAAAACGTCGTATCTGATTTCCGAATCCATCCGCGGCGGCGGGGCGATTCTGGTAAACCAGCAGGGCAACCGCTTCTATAACGAAATGTCGACCCGCGACAAAGTCTCGGCGCAGATCATCGCGCTGCCGGAGAAATACGCTTACATCGTCTTTGACGAGCATGTTCGCGCCAAAAACAAAGCCGCGGATGAGTACATCGCAAAAGGGTTTGTTACTAGCGCCAGCTCGCCAAAAGCCCTGGCGGAAGCACTGGGGATGGATCACCACCAGTTCCTGGCAACGCTGGAACGCTACAACGGCTTTGTGGAGAAACAGCACGACGATGATTTCGGTCGCACCACCGCGCTGCGTGCGCCAATCAACGAAGGGCCGTTCTACGCCATTCAGATTGCACCGGGCGTTCACCACACCATGGGCGGCGTGACCATTAACACAGAAACCTGCGTGCTGGACAGCAACCACAACGTATTGCCGGGAGCGTTTGCTGCGGGTGAGGTTGTCGGGGGCATCCATGGCGGTAACCGCATCGGCGGTAACGCGGTGGCAGATATCATTATTTTTGGTACGCTTGCAGGACATCAGGCGGCTATGCGTTCGAAAACACGGTAAGGCTCCTGTTTCCCCGGCGGCGCGGTGCCTGCCGGGGCTACATCTGAGGACTCATGAAATGCCTGATAGCCATCGCGTTTACAGCTACTCCGCCGTTCTGATGGGATCGCCCATCCTCCTGAAACTCTTTTCCTATGACGAAGCGCTTGCCTCTCGCGTGTTTCGCCTGATCAAACAGTACGAAGATCTGCTTACCGTTAACCGAGCGCACTCACAGGTAATGGACATCAACCATGCGGCCGGTCAGCGTCCGGTTGCCGTCAGTCGCCCGGTGTTCGAGCTGATCCGCTGCGCGAAAGCGGCCAGCCTGCTTAAGGACAGCGCCTTTAACCTGGCGATCGGCCCGCTGGTGAAGCGCTGGAAAATTGGCTTTAAGGGGGACGCTGTACCGCCCGCGGACGAGATCGCCGCCTTGCTGGGCATCACGCATCCTGCGGACGTGGTGCTGGATGAAGCCAACAGCAGCGTGTTCCTTACTCGCCAGGGAATGGAGATCGATCTGGGGGCCATTGCTAAAGGCTATATCGCCGACAGGGTGCGGGATTACCTGCATAAAGAGGGCGTTGAACTTGGGCTGATCAACCTTGGCGGCAACGTCCAGACGTTAGGCTCGCCGGAGGGCGGCTGGCGCGTCGGCCTGAAAAAACCGTTCGCCGGTGACGCGCTGATTGGCGCCATGACGGTCGAAAACCGGTCGGTGGTGACGTCAGGCACCTATGAGCGCTACTTCGAGCTGAACGGCAAACGTTATCACCACATACTTGACCCACGCACCGGCTACCCGCTGGATAACGAACTGGACAGCGTGACGATTATTTCGCCAGACTCCCTCGACGGCGATATCTGGACCACGCTGATCTACGGCATGGGCGTGGAAAAGGGCTGCGCCGCGCTGCGTTCGCGCCCCGATATTGAAGCCATCTTTGTCACCAAAACAAAAGAAGTGGTGATCTCCTCGATGCACCACTTCCGTTTTACCCTTCTGGACGACAGCTACCGAATTACTGGCAGTACTGTTTGAGTAGGCCGACCTGTTCCGGCTGCAAACGGTAGCGATATACCGGCCGGCCGGTAGCGCCGTAGTGAATGCTGGTGAACAGGATATTAATTTGCGCCAGCCAGATCAGGTATTTGCGGCAGGAGACGCGGGAAATGTTGACCGCATTCGCCAGATCGTCGGTGGAAAATTCTATCTCCGGATGGCTGTCGATCCACTGGCAAATGGTGCGCAGCGTCTGCGGCGTCAGGCCTTTCGGTAATTTTTTGCTGTCGGCCAGCTCCGGCGCGCCTCCGTGGATCAGCCTGTCGACGTCGGCCTGTTCATAATACTGATGCGATCCCATCAGGCTGCGCTTTGCCTTCCAGCCGTTCAGCGCCTCTTCAAAACGCGGGAACTGGAACGGTTTAATCAGGTAATCCACCACGCCATAGTGCATTGAGGTCTGGATCGTTGCGGCGTCGGAGGCCGACGAGATCATGATGACATCAATCGGGCGGCCCGATGCGCGGATGATGGGCAGCAGATCCAGCCCGTTATCCTGCTGCATATAGACATCCAGCAGCACCAGATCGATCGGCTGGCCTGGGTTGGCGATCAACGCCTCGGCCTGGTTGAGCGTGGAAGCGACGCCGCAGCAGCTAAAACCCTCAACGCGGTTAACATACAGACGGTTGAGGTCGGCTACCATGGCGTCATCATCGACAATTAACACATTTATCACGCGATATTCCTCTCGCTATCCCAGGGGATCTGAACAAAAAATTGGGTAAATACGCCAGGCTCCGACTCGACGGTAATATCTCCGCCCAGATTCTGGATCTGCTGACGCGCAAGGAACAGCCCAACGCCGCGGTTTTCACCTTTTGTTGAGTATCCCTTTGTAAAAATAGCCTCCAGCCGCTCGGGATCAATGCCGGGACCGTCATCGCTGACCTCACCGCTCAGCCAGCCGTTCTGATAATGCAGCAGCAGGCCTATCTCGCCTTCCGGCTGGCCTTCCATCGCATCCAGGGCATTTTCGATTAAATTGCCCAGCACGGTGATCAGCACCGCAACCTGCTCTTCATTGGCGGTGTCAGGAAGCTGACTCTCCTCCGCCAGCGTCAGGGTCACTCCGGCCTCTTTAGCGCGGTTAATTTTACCCAGCAGGAAGCCCGCAATGACCGGGGATTTAACTTTACGTTGTATCGCGCCGATATCCGTCTGATAATTTTGCGCGGTCTGGATGATGTACTCCTCCAGCTTATCGTAGCGCTTCATGTGCAGCAGGCCGAGGATCACGTGCAGCTTGTTCATAAACTCATGCGTATGGGAGCGCAGGGCATCAACGTAGCTGACCATGCCATCAATACGCTGCATTAACTGGCTGATTTCGGTCTTATCGCGGAACGTACTGATCGCCCCGATCACCTGATTCTGGCTTTTCACGGGGACCATGTTGCAGAGCAGCAGCCGCCCGTTACAGCCGATCTCCTGATCCTGGCGGGCAATGCCGGTCCTGGATACTTCGCGCAGGCTGGCCAGCAGCGGTTCACTGCTGCTTTCGGAGTGCTGGCCCGAGGTCAGGAGTAATATTTCTCTGGCGGTGTGGTTAATCATCGTCACGCGCCCGTGCATATCCACGGCCATCACGCCTTCGCGCAGGGACTGCAACATGGCCTGGCGCTGCTCAAAGAGGGCGGAGATCTCGTAAGGCTCCAGCCCGAAGAGGATACGTTTCAGCACCCGGACCAGACCCCATATCGCCACTGAACTCATCAGAACGCTGAATAAGATGGTCCACACGGCGTTGAGCCGTCCGCGGGCAATCTGATCTTCAACTTTATTCAGCGAGATACCCACCACCACCACGCCGATCTGGTCGTGCTGGTCGTCATAGACGGGCGTAAAGACGCGCAGCGCTTCTGCGAGCGCGCCGCGGTTAACGGAGACATTCTCTTTCCCTTCCAGGGCGGGCGTCAGATCGTCGCCAATAAAATGCAAACCTAACAGCGCTTCGTTTGGATGGGAATAGCGGATCCCACGCAGGTCGGTGACCACGGTAAACAGCAGGTCGTTGCGCTTCGTCACCGCCTCGGCAATCGGCTGGATGATGCCAGCCTGCGGCGATTCCATCAGGCCACGCTTGATCTCCGGGCTGTCGGCCAGCGTCCTGGCGATACCCAGCGCGGTATCTTTCACGTCATCGCGCGTGGCGCGGGTGATCTGCACAGAGTACAGCGCGAAGACCACCAGCAGCACCGAGCCGATAATCGCGCACACCATCAGCGTAACCAGCGTATTCAGCTTCATAGGGCGCTTGCGCGTCGGGGGGAAGGGCTGCAAATCGCTCATTAACACTCCGCGATGAATAAGAAAGGGCTAATTATCGCTGATGACGGGCGTTTCATAAAGCCATGTAAAGAGAGGCGTTTCGTGAGCCTCCTCTCATGTGACCTATATAAAACACTTTATAGTGTGAGGGTAATCATAATAAGGAGGCAGTTTATGAGCATTATGCTTACCGGTACGGCCAGGGAAAGACGGCACGCCAGCACCACGAACATCGACAGATTATCGACGCTGGATATGCTTAACGTCATACACCAGCATGACGCGCAAATCTCTTCTGCACTTACCCCTCACTTAAGTATGCTGGCCCGCGTGGTGGATAACGCAGCGGCGACGCTTAGCCACGGCGGACGTCTGGTACTGACCGGCGCGGGCGCGTCCGGACGCGTGGCTGAACAGGCGGCAGAAGGGTTTGCGCCGGGAAAACATCCCGTCATTGCGATGACAGCAGGCGATCACGCCGGTAGCTACGCGCGCGGCGTTGCCGACCTTCAGACGATAGAATTTGGCGAGCATGACATGATGCTGGCGCTGTCCGTCAGCGGCAAAACCCCATGGGTATGGGGCGCGATGCGTCATGCGTGGTCTCTGGGCTCAACGGTTGCGATCATTACGGAGGATGCGCAAAGTGAAGCGGCGCAGCTGGCGAGCATGGTCATTGCCCCCGAACTGGGCGCGGATGTGGTGGCCGGGTATACCAACGCTAAAGCAGGCATTGCGCAAAGCATGATCCTGCATATGATCACCACCGGTCTGGCGGTACGTTCCGGACGGGTGTACAGCAACCTGCGCGTTGATCTGGAGGCAAGCAACACCAGATGGGCCGAACGACAAATTGCCATTGTGATGGAAGCGGGGGGATGTAGCCGGGCGCAGGCGAAGGCCGCGCTGGAAAGCTGTAACCACCAGTGCAAAACGGCGGTACTGATGGTGCTGACGGGGCTGGATGCCTGGAAAGCGCACGAATTGCTGGCGCAGAATAACGGGTTTGTTCGCCTGGCCTTGCAGGAAGCGCCGTAATATTTCAGCGTCAAATAAAAAAAGCCCGCATCGCGGGCTTTAATATTGATGGGGATTAGAACTGGTAGGTCATGCCTACGCCAACGATGTCATCGGTAGAAATACCGTTTGCTTCGTAGAAGCGTTCATCGTTGTCCAGCATGTTGATTTTGTAGTCAACATAGGTAGAGAAGTTCTTGTTGAAGCTGTACGTCATGCCCACGTCGATGTAGTTAACCAGATCCATATCGCCTTTCTGACCCTGCGGGTTGCCGGCGTAGCCTGGATAAGTCATGTCCTTACCTTTAGAGTAAACCCATGCCAGGGATGGACGCAGACCGAAGTCGAACTGATATTGTGCCACTGCTTCGAAGTTCTGAGTCTTATCCGCAATACCATCATCGCCGTATGGGGTCATGTTGCGGGTTTCAGCGTACATCATTGCCAGATAGACGTTATTGGCATCGTATTTCGCGCCAATGGTCCATGCTTCGGCTGTTTTACCGCCGGCGTAGTGTGCATTGTTTTGACCTAAACCTTCTTGTGCGTTAGTACGGTCAGAAGAAGAGTACGCAGCACCCAGGCTCAGACCAGACAGATCGCCAGAGAAGTCATAAGAGGTGGACATACCGAAGCCGTCGCCGTTCTGGAAACGTACGTCATTATGGCCGTTTTTGGTGCCTTCCTGGTTTTCGTTTGCGTTAGCACCTTCGTTAGCACCCTGATATTGCAGCGCAAAGTGCAGGCCGTCGACCAGACCGAAGAAATCGTTATTACGGTAAGTTGCCAGACCATTTGCACGACCGTTCATGAAGTTATCGGTCCAGGTGTAAGAATCTCCACCAAATACTGGCAGCATATCGGTCCAGGCTTCAACGTCATACACGACGCCGTAATTACGGCCGTAATCAAATGAGCCGTAGTCGCCAAATTTCAGGCCAGCGTATGCCAGACGGTTGAAAGATTTATCCCCTGCGCCTTCGGTATCGTTAGCGTAGGTTTTATATTCCCACTGGCCATAACCTGTCAGGTCGTTCGTGATCTGCGTTTCGCCTTTGAAACCCACCTGTACATAGGTTTCATCGCCGTCGTCGCCTGGGTTGTCGGAGAAGGTATGACGCGCATCAACCTTACCGTACAGGTCAACTTTGTTGCCATTCTTGTTATACATTTCCGCCGCATTTACTGCGCCAGCCATTAATAACGCGGGTACGAGAATTGCCAGAACTTTTCTTTTCATTATATATTCCCTTTAAATATAAATTGTCTGAATATATGTAATTACCCTCCGTAACTACATGGCTGATACTATTATATGGATTATTATTTAGGTTCAAAAAAAAAAGTAATTAAAGTGGTAAAAATATTACAAAATATTTCTTTTTATCTCTTTATTTTTCACGTGAATTTATTCATTGAAAATATAGCGGTTAATTATTATTAAGTATTTCTTAATT
>NZ_JADCKV010000032.1:0-31488 GCF_014982105.1 Enterobacter cloacae complex sp. P18RS
GTATACGATAATCACTACTATAAAAGATATTATGTAATAAATGAAAAACACAACAGTTGTATCGATATTATTTTTAATTATTACCCCCTTATCTGGCTGCGTATTTTACCCTGGCCAGCATCTCGATCTCGCTGGGAAAAAGATAATTGCCGCAGAAGATGCAAATGATCGTCTTGAGAAACGGATTGATGTTTATCCTCTTACGCCTTCGTTAATTGAAAAAATGCGACCATCGGTTTTGAAATCTCAGGCAAATCCTAATCTGGATGAACAGGTCAAAAACTGGGAATACCGTATCGGCGTTGGGGATATTCTAACCGTCACCGTCTGGGATCACCCTGAACTGACAACCCCGGCAGGGCAGTATCGTAGCGCCAGTGACACCGGTAATTGGGTCAATGCCGACGGCACGCTTTTCTATCCCTATGTCGGTAAATTGCCGGTGGCTGGCAAAACGGTCGCACGGGTACGCGAGGAGATCACGGCCCGGCTGAACAATGTTATTGAAAGCCCGCAGGTGGATGTCAGCGTCGCCTCTTTTCGCTCACAAAAAGCCTATGTGACGGGCGAGGTGGTGAAGTCAGGGCAGCAGGCTATTACCAATATCCCGTTAACGGTCATGGATGCCGTGAACGCCGCTGGGGGGCTCTCTGCCGACGCGGACTGGCGCAATGTCGTGCTGACGCATAATGGGAAGGACACGCGCCTCTCGCTATATGCGCTGATGCAGCATGGCGATCTCACGCAAAATAAGCTGCTCTATCCCGGCGATATTCTGTTTGTCCCCCGTAACGATGCGCTGAAAGTGTTCGTCATGGGCGAGGTCGTTAAACAGAGCACGCTGAAAATGGATCGCAGCGGCATGACCCTGGCCGAAGCGCTGGGCAATGCCGGTGGGCTGAACCAGAATATGGCCGATGCCACCGGAATTTTTGTCATTCGTTCGCTGCCGAAAAGCGAGCGTTCAGAAAAAATTGCCAACCTCTACCAGCTCAATGCTCAGGACGCATCAGCCATGGTGTTAGGCACCGAGTTTCAGCTTGAGCCCTATGACATTGTCTATGTCACCACTGCACCACTGTCCCGCTGGAATCGTGTGATATCACAGCTTGTTCCGACCATCAGCGGGATGCATGACCTTACCGAAACGGTTCGTTACATCAGATCGTGGCCGCAATAATGTTCAAATCAATACTCGTGGTTTGCACCGGAAATGTCTGCCGTTCTCCGATTGGGGAGCGGCTTTTGCGCCAGCACCTGCCCGACAGATATATCGCCTCGGCGGGCATATTCGGGCTTGAAGGGTGCCCGGCGGATGACAGCGCCCAGGACGTAGCCTGGCGGCATGGGATTTCCCTCGACGGTCATGTGGCGCGCAGGCTGACACGCAATTTGATGCAGGGATCCGATCTTATCCTGGTTATGGAGCCGGAACATCTTCGCTTCATTGCGGCCATGGCGCCGGAGATTCGAGGAAAGTCGCTGCTTTTTGGGCAATGGCTGGAGCCGCAGGAGATCCCCGATCCCTACCGTCAAAGCCGGGAAGCGTTTGAATATGTGTTTGGGCTATTGGGTAAAGCCAGTCAGGAATGGGCACGTCGTTTAGGTCAGAAAGGAATGAAGCATTAATGTCGTCTTACACAACAGACAATTATGGTGCAGCGGCACCCCAACAACATGAAGTCGATCTCGTTCGTTTGCTCGTCGAGATGATCGACCACCGCACGATGATTCTGTGCGTGACGTTCCTGTTCATCCTGTGCGCCGGTCTCTATGCCTGGATTGCGCCACCTGTTTATCAGGCGGATGCCATGGTGCAAATTGAAAACAAACACGATAACAACCTGCTCAAAGGTTTGAGCCAGCTGGGCACCGATGTGTCGCCGGATGTTGCCCCTGAAATTTTACTGCTGAAATCCCGCATGATCCTCGGCGAGACCGTTGATAAATTAGCTCTGACACAGCAGGCAAAGCAGCGCGTTTTGCCTGTGGTGGGGCGTCTCTGGCAGCGTCTGCAAGGGCGTGAGCAGGGCAAAATCACGTTAGGCGAACTCCAGATCCCGCAGGTGGAAGGCAACGCGCAAGAGCTCACGCTGACCGTACAGGAAGCGGGAAAATATCACCTGACGGGCGAAAACATTGAGGCCGACGGCCAGGTTGGGAAAACGCTGGTTACGCAAGGGATCGTTCTGCTGGTGACGTCGATTGAGGCTGAGCCAGGCACGCAATTTTCGCTTAAGTCGTTGACGCGGCTTGAGACGATCAACGCGCTGAAGAAGCGTCTCACGGTTGCGGAATCGGAGAAACAGAGCGGTATCATTACCTTAACCCTGACGGGCGAAGATCCTGACAGCATCGCCCGGGTGCTGAATGCAATTGCTGAAAATTATCTCCAGCAAAATATCGCGCGCCAGGAGGCTCAGGATTCTCGTAGTCTGGATTTTTTACAGGCGCAGTTGCCGAAAATCAGCGCGGACCTTGATCAGGCAGAAGCGCGGCTGAATGCCTACCGGGCGCAGCGAGACTCGGTGGACCTGTCTCTGGAGGCAAAATCTGTACTGGATCAGGTTGTTAACGTTGAGAATCAGCTAAATGAGCTGACGTTCCGGGAGGCAGAGATCTCCCAGCTCTTTAAAAAAAGTCACCCTACCTATCGTGCATTGCATGAAAAGAGACAGACCCTTGAGCGGGAACGGGAGCGTCTCAATAACCGTGTGTCAGCTATGCCCTCCACGCAGCAGGAGATTTTACGCCTGAGCCGCGATGTTGAGTCGGGTCGCACGATTTATTTACAGCTATTGACGCGCCAGCAGGAGCTGAATATTTCCCGCTCCAGCGCTGTCGGGAACGTGAGGATCATTGATGAGGCTGTTACGCTGCCGGACCCGATAAAGCCGCGTAAAGCGTTAATCTTCGTTCTTGGCGCGCTGTTCGGGCTAATGCTCTCAATGGGGACCGTGCTGGTACGTCAGGCGTTCAAACGTGGGATCACGCTTTCCGAACAGCTGGAAGCGCAGGGGATGCCGGTTCTGGCTACGTTGCCACGTTCACAGTGGCTGTGGAGTAAAACGCAGTTGCGCAGAAAAAATCCGTTTTCTCGTCGCTGGAAACACAAAACCTCGGATGTGCCTTTCCTGCCCGTCGATCGCCCTGCTGATATGTTTGTTGAAGCAGTACGCGGGCTGCGGACCAGTCTGCATTTCACCATGATGGAGGCTGAGAACCGCATTGTGATGATTTCTGGCCCCACGCAGGACTGCGGAAAAACGCTGGTGGCGACGAATCTGGCGGCCATCGCCGGGCAGAGCGGTCAGCGGGTGCTGTTTATTGATGCGGATATGCGCCAGGGCTATGTTCATAATATTTTTGGTCTGGAGAACCGCCACGGATTGTCCTGCCTGCTCGAAGGGAAACGCGACTTAGCGGAGGTCATTCAGCATGCTGAAAAAGGGGGAATTGACGTCATCACCTGCGGCCCGGAACCCCTGCGCCCGTTAGAATTGCTGTTAAGCGAACGATTCCTTTCCGTCATGTCCTGGGTTAACGAGCAATATGACATCGTCATCATTGATACACCGCCGGTCCTGGCCGTCACCGATGCCGCGCTGGTCGCCAGAGCAGCCGGAACAACGCTAATGGTTGCCCGTTTCGATAAAACCAGCGTGAAAGAGATGGAGAATACCGTTAAACGGTTACAGCACGTTGGCGTGAAGGTCAGCGGCACAATCCTCAACGATATTGTTAAATCCGCAGCGCTGTATTACAGCTCGGGGTACAGCCAGTATGAATACGGTTATGCTTCGAGGAAAAAAGGGGAAAGGCGTTAGCGCGGGAAAAACAATCCCTCTCCCGGGTGGGAGAGGGATAAGCATTACTTCGCCATCACTTCCTGCGCGGTACGCTCAACCAGAGACAGCAGGATTTTTACGTCCTCCAGCGTCACGGTTGGGTTCAGCAGGGTCAGCTTCAGGCAGGTGATACCGTTATGCTCGGTCACACCGACGTTTGCACGGCCAGACTCCAGCAGCGCATCGCCAATTTTCTGGTTCAGCAGGGCAATACCGGCGTCATCCAGCTGCGCCTGCGGACGGAAGCGGAACAGCACGCTTGCCAGCTGGGGTTGCATCACCAGTTCCAGAGCAGACTGCTCTTTCACGTAAGCCGCAACCTGCTGCGCCAGCGTCACACCGTGATCGATGATTGCCGCGTATTGCTCCTGACCCAGCGCTTCCAGGCTCATCCACAGTTTCAGCGCGTCGAAACGGCGCGTGGTTTGCAGAGATTTGGAGACCAGGTTAGGTACGCCCGCTTCTTCATCGAACTCAGAGTTCAGATAGGCCGCCTGATAGCGCATCAGTTCATAGTGACGCGCTTCTTTCAGCAGGAACGCACCGCAGCTGATGGTCTGGAAGAACTGCTTGTGGAAGTCCAGGGTGACGGAATCCACCAGCTCGATACCGTCCAGGTAGTGACGATACTGCTCAGACATCAGCAGCGCGCCGCCCCAGGCCGCATCAACGTGCACCCAGATATTCTGTTTCGCAGCCAGCTCAGCAATAGCACGCAGCGGATCGATAGCACCCGCATCGGTCGTACCGGCCGTGGCCACAATCGCCAGGATCTGCTCGCCGTTCGCGTTGCACTGTTCGATTTTCGCCGCCAGATCGGTGAGATCCATGCGGGAGAATTCGTCAGTTTTCACCTGCACCACGGACTGGTAGCCCAGACCCATCAGCGCCATGTTTTTCTGCACGGAGAAGTGGGCATTTTCCGAACACAGCACGCGGATCTTACGCAGATCGCCTGTCAGACCGTCCTGCTGAACCGAGTGGCCCTGCCGCGCAAAGAACGCGTCACGCGCCAGCATCAGCCCCATCAGGTTACTCTGGGTGCCGCCGCTGGTGAAGACGCCTGCGTCGCCAGCCTGATAACCCACGCGGGTACGCAGCCATTCGATCAGTTTGATCTCAATGATGGTTGCGGACGGGCTTTGATCCCAGGAGTCCATACTCTGGTTAGTGGCGTTGATCAGCACTTCCGCCGCCTGGCTAACCACCAGGCTTGGGCAGTGCAGGTGCGCCACACACTGCGGGTGATGAACGGACAAACTGTCTTTCAGGAAGAACTCCACGGCGCGTTCGATCGCCGCTTCGTTGCCCAGCCCTTTCGGGTTGAAATCCAGCTTAATACGGTCGCGCAGCTCCGCGACCGTTTTGCCCTGGTACATCTCAGGCTGTTTCAGCCACTGCATCACAGCCTGAGTGCTTTGTTCAATCGCCTGCTGGTAAGCTTCAATGCTCTGCGCAGAGGAGAACAAAATTGGGTTTGAATCAGACATCGTATTCAACAACTCCGGTTACGCCGGGCTAACGCCCGCAGCAAGCAGTGCCTGCTCGAATTTATCCAGGAAGACTTTCAGCTCGTCATCGCTGATCAGCAGAGAAGGCAGCAGACGCAGAACGATACCGTTACGGCCGCCACGCTCCAGAATCAGGCCGGCTTCGAAGCATTTCTTCTGGATCAGGGCAGACAGCTCGCCATCGCCCGGGAAGCAACCCATGTGATCGGCGGCTTCATGTGGCTTAACGATTTCAATACCGATCATCATGCCCAGACCGCGAACGTGGCCGATCACCGGATAGCGTTTCGCCATCTCTTTCAGCTGGCCTTTCAGCCATTCGCCCTGTGCAGCTACTTTGCCCGCGATGTTCTGGTCTTTCAGGATCTTCAACGTGGTCAGACCGGTTGCCATCGCCAGCTGGTTGCCGCGGAAAGTACCGGTATGGTGACCTGGCGCCCATGCATCGAACTGCTTTTTGATACCGAGCACGGCTAGCGGCAGACCGCCACCGACTGCTTTAGACATCACGATGATGTCTGGCTCAATGCCAGCGTGTTCGAAGGCAAAGAATTTACCGGTACGGGCAAAGCCAGCCTGGACTTCGTCGAGGATCAGCAGGATACCGTGTTCCTGAGTGACTTTACGGATGCGCTGCAACCACTCAACAGGCGCCGGGTTCACGCCACCTTCACCCTGAACGGCTTCGAGGATCACCGCGGCAGGTTTACGCACGCCGCTTTCGACGTCGTTAATCAGATTTTCGAAGTAGTAGGTCAGCGCCTTCACGCCCGCTTCACCACCGATACCCAGTGGGCAACGGTACTCGTGTGGGTAAGGCATGAACTGGACTTCTGGCATCATACCGTCAACCGCTTCTTTCGGAGACAGGTTGCCGGTGACGGACAGTGCGCCGTGGGTCATACCGTGGTAACCACCAGAGAAACTGATGATACCGGTACGACCGGTCACTTTTTTTGCCAGCTTCAGCGCCGCTTCAACGGCGTCAGCCCCGGACGGGCCAGTGAATTGCAGGCAGTACTCTTTGCCCTGACCAGGCAACAGAGAGAGCAGGTATTCTGAAAACGCGTCTTTCAACGGCGTGGTCAGATCCAGGGTATGTAACGGCAAGCCGCTGGTAATGACATTTTGGATGCTTTTCAGCACATCAGGATGATTGTGTCCAAGCGCGAGGGTGCCTGCGCCTGCTAAACAGTCAAGGTATTCTTTATTATCTGCATCGGTGATCCACACGCCTTCTGCTTTCGTAATCGCTAAAGGCAATTTGCGCGGATAACTCCTGACGTTAGATTCAAATTCGGCCTGACGGGCCAGATAGGTTTCGTTGCTTTTGTGGGCATCTACGGTGTCAATACGGACTTTATCCGTCATCATATCACTCCTACAACCGCCGCTTCGTTATGAGCAACGATTGAATAAAAAGTTAAAAAACAGATGGGGCCTGAAAAAAACGCCGCCAATATAGAGCCTTTTGTCACCGGGCTCAATGGTTAATTTGCTTACTGTTTTGTGACACAGGGCACAGGGCAGGGAAGATCGCCGTTTGTATGGGGGAGATTGCACTTTATGCTAAATAAAAACAGCAGCTTACGTATGATTTATCCGCATTGTAAAATCAGACAAAAGAGTGTGACAAATCGTGCGATTGTCAGGTGAAAAGGAGGCAGTGAGCCTCCTTACGCTGTTTATTTCTGGCTAACGCGTAAAATACCGTGTTCGCGTCCCTTCGTTTTATTCCACGACGCGTCCGTAATACCGTTTTCATCCAGGCTTAGCGATATCACAAAACCATTACCACGGATCTCATAGAAATTCGCATTCAGACGTTTAACGCTGGCTTTTTTGCCGTTTACGGTGGCGCTAAAGAAGCCGTTAGAAAGCGTGGCGTTAACCGTATCCGACGAGAACGAGGCTTCACGCAGGGGATCGTGAACGGATGTCGTTGGTTCGTGTTGTGCCGCATTTTCCGCTTTGGTTTTGCTGATATCGCAAGAGCCATCGCCAGCGCTAATTTGCGTGCATCCCGAACGCTCTAATTGAGCGCGATAATGGGCGTTTATGGCGTGCGCAGGCGTCACCACCACAGAGAAAAGTAACGCCAACAGCGTAAATTTAGTTTTCATAAATACCCTTAATTATGGTGGTGATGTTTTTGATTAGCGTCCGCCGCACGAGCGGCATTTGCATATGCAGCAGAGAGTGACGCATTGTTGATGCCTTGTTGCCTTTGTTGTTCAGAAAGATAGCAGGTATCGTAACTGACCCCTTTCGCAGTGCAATTTGCGATGCGTTGCTCAGGCGAGACACAACCTGTAAGCACGGCAGTACTTATGACTAATATCATTAATTTTTTCATTTTATCGCCTTAAAAACGACACAAATAATAAGAAACGTACATCATGCCGATCCAGATCCCGATTGAAATGAGCATCACGTACAGGGCAGCTGAAATAAAAATATGTTTGAGCATGTTCTGTTTAATGAATAAAAGTGTGACGTCGAATAGTTGTTAAGTTATACAAGTAATATTATAGAGGTTTTAGGCTTTTGATTTAAAAGCCAATACCGATGCCTGCACCCATAGCAAGATCGCTGTTTGTAGAATCACTTATACCAGCCTTGATTACAGCGTGTTCACCTGCATGGAAAGATGCTCCTGCGCTGATAGCTTGCTCGTTCTTAAATGACCCCACACCGGCGGAGAACATTACAGATTGCTCTTTCTCTACTTGTGGCATGGAAGCGAGAGCGATAGCAGAGGCAACGCCGCTACGCGCTTCTTTCTTGTTCTCGTCAACTTCATTTTGCAGGCTTTTGAATTGAGCATTGCTTGAAGATTGTGCTTGGGCAAAAACATGTTGAGTGGCTTTCAGGTCAGCAGCTTGTGCCGCTGTTTGAGTATTGAGTAATTTAATTTTGTTGATAGTAGCTGTATCAACTTCTTTCTTCGTGATGATTGTTGTTACACCGTTTTTACCGTCTTTACCATCAGCACCATCTTTACCATCATTGCCTTTAGCTCCGGGTTTACCTTCAGCCCCGATAGCACCTGCTACACCCTGAATCCCTTGAGCACCTGCATCACCTTTTGCACCTTCTTTACCATCAATACCATCTTTCGGCACTGGTGCATTCTCAAGTGCAGTGATACGGGTATCGTTAATACTAATTAACCCGCTATTGATACGTGTTTGATCTGCCACGACAGCAATATTTTTTGCATTGTTGTCTGCGGTGATTTGAGCATTTCCAGCAGCAGCTAACGCAGTATGAGCGGTGCTATCAGCATCATTAGCGCTGATTTGAGCGGTAGTAATGCCGGTGCTTAACAAAGTTTTGTTAGCTTGCAGATCTGCATTGATGTTATTCACATTAGTAATCGTCTGGTTCAGTAATGACGTATTACCCGCTACGTTAGTATTAGTGGAATCAATTGAGGATTGCAGTTTTTCGCGATCGCCTTGCAGGTTGTAAATCTGGATAGCCTGGCGATTATTATCACTCTCAACAACATCTAAATCATATACACGGTTATCTGTACCATTAAGGTGAAAACCTGAAGCAGGGTTATTTTGATCATACAGAACAGCAGACGCAGCATTAGCATTATCAACGATACTGGCAAACAGAGTACCAATGACAGCGATTACTGCTTTGTTGAAGAATTTCATTTAAAAGGCTCACATCATTAGAAAGAAAAAATCACATTAGCGTTATGGCTTACGTTTGGTTGTGCAGAGCAAAACGGGTAAGTTTAAGTATTTAAGGGTTTTTGTATTTATTTAATTTCATTGCTGAACTATAGTTATTTTGCACCTAAAAATATTGATTTAAATCAAGATTTATTTGAATGGTTAAAAGTGGATAAGGTACGTGTGTTTTATTTTTTTTCTATTAAAAACAAAAGGTTGATGATGATTGTTTTAGTCTCTATATTTAACTTGATGATAAAAATGAAATTTTATTTCAATTTGATTTTAATGTTCTTTAAATGTACTCGTTTGTTAGTTTTGGGATATGATTTCATTTGAAAGTATTAGTGTGTGAAACTGAAAGTTTACATTGAATCAGTAAGTTTTGAGGTGAAAAAAAACCAGAAAAGTATCAGGAGAACGTAACGTAAGTTTTAAATGGGAGGGTGTTGGAAAAGCTGGGCGTCTGGTGTGCAGAATGATGATCAGGCGAAGGGTTCTCTTTTTCATAATTGTTGAGATAGTTGCTGTCAGTATTATGTGGCTATATATGTTGTACCTGGTGAGATTCAGAACAGGGGAGTTAAAGAAGACATTCTTTATATAGTTTGCGGATTTCAGGTGTAATACCTGCTTTGATAAAACGAAACATCTTGCGCCCTGCCTATGGCCACGGTTACACTAAGTACCTACATATTTTTTTTATGTAACTGATTGTATTGTAATTAATTTGACTCGGGGTGCCCTTCTTTGTGAAGGCTGAGAAATACCCGTATTACCTGATCTGGATAATGCCAGCGTAGGGAAGTCAGATGCCTACCCGGTCATCGCTTCTTCACGCACGGCAGGAGCGAAACCATGCAGCCTGACCTGCTCGACTCACACGTTTTACATCAATTCCGAACCCGTTCCCCGCTCACGCACTGTATGACCAACGATGTCGTGCAGACCTTCACCGCCAACGTTTTGCTCGCGCTGGGTGCTTCCCCGGCAATGGTGATCGAAGCCGAGGAAGCGGAACAGTTTGCCGCGCTTGCCGATGCTCTGCTCATCAACGTGGGTACACTCACCGCGCCGCGCGCCCAGTCGATGCGTCGGGCCATTGAGAGCGCGGTAGCCGCGGGTACGCCCTGGGTTCTGGATCCGGTTGCGGTTGGCGCGCTGGCTTACCGCACCCGATTTTGCCAGCAAATATTGTCCCTCAAACCTGCGGCCATTCGTGGAAACGCCTCCGAAATCCTCGCCCTTGCCGGAATGAGTGCGGGCGGGCGCGGGGTTGATTCCACCGATACGGCGGCGAGCGCGTTGACCGCTGCGCAGACGCTCGCCCGCCAGACCCACGCCGTTGTGGTCGTCACAGGAGAAGTGGATCATATCACTGATGGTCAGCGAACCCGTACGGTCGCGGGCGGCGACCCGCTGATGACCCGCGTGGTGGGAACAGGCTGTGCGCTCTCTGCGGTCGTCGCCGCCTGCTGTTCGCTGCCTGGCGACAGACTTGATAATGCGACGGCAGCCTGCGGCTTTATGAAGCGCGCAGGGTCAGCTGCACTGACTCACAGCCGGGGCCCCGGCAGCTTTGCCCCGGCGTTTCTGGATGCGCTTTACGCGCTGGAGGAGCTGGTATGACACGCATTAATGCCTTGACTATTGCGGGAACCGATCCCAGCGGCGGAGCGGGGATCCAGGCAGACCTGAAAACCTTCTCTGCGCTCGGCGCTTACGGATGCTCGGTTATCACCGCGCTGGTGGCGCAAAACACGCGCGGTGTACAGTCGGTATATCGTATTGAGCCGGATTTTGTCGCCGCACAGCTGGATTCGGTATTCAGCGATGTACGCATCGACACCACCAAAATCGGCATGCTTGCAGAGGCGGACATTGTTGAAGCGGTCGCTGAACGTCTCAAACGTTATCAGATAAAAAACGTGGTGCTCGATACCGTGATGCTGGCCAAAAGCGGCGATCCGTTGCTCTCCGCCTCTGCCGTCGACACCCTGCGTAAAAAGCTGCTGCCGCAGGTGGCGCTGATCACGCCAAACCTCCCTGAAGCCGCCGCGCTGCTGGATGCGTCACACGCGCAAAACGAACGTGAGATGAAAGAGCAGGGCAATGCGCTGCTGGCGATGGGATGCAGCGCGGTGCTGATGAAAGGCGGTCATCTTGATGATGCAGAAAGCCCGGACTGGCTCTTCACCCGCGATGGCGCTCAACGTTTCACTGCCCCGCGGGTACAGACCAAAAACACCCACGGCACGGGATGTACGCTCTCGGCGGCGCTGGCGGCGCTGCGTCCCCGAAACGCGAACTGGGCGGATACGGTGCAGGAGGCGAAGATCTGGCTCTCGTGCGCGCTGGCAAAAGCCGATTCTCTGGAAGTGGGTCACGGTATTGGGCCGGTTCACCATTTTCATGCATGGTGGTAAGCCGTATACTGGCATAAAACCTTATGCCAGAGAAAAACAGAGATGGAACAAGCGCATACCCGGTTAATTGCTCAACTCAAGGAACGAATTGCCGCACCGGACAACACGCCGTTGTACCTGAAATTTGCCGAAACGGTTAAAAACGCGGTACGCAGCGGCGTGCTCGCGCACGGTAATATTTTGCCGGGCGAGCGCGATCTGAGCCAGCTGGCCGGTGTGTCGCGCATTACGGTGCGTAAAGCGATGCAGGCGCTGGAAGAGGCCGGCGTCGTAACCCGCGCGCGTGGATACGGTACGCAAATCAACAATATCTTTGAATATTCGCTAAAAGAGGCGCGCGGGTTTTCTCAGCAGGTGGTGCTGCGGGGCAAAACGCCCAACACGCTGTGGGTTAATAAACGCGTCGTGAAATGTCCGGAGGAGATCGCCCGCCACCTTTCCCTTGCGCCGGACAGCGATGTATTTCTGCTTAAGCGCATCCGCTACGTGGATGACGATGCGGTATCAATAGAGGAGTCCTGGGTACCGGTAGGGTTAATCCCCAATCCGGACGACATCGGCGTCTCGCTTTATGATTACTTCCGCAGCCAGAATATCTTTCCGCAGCGCACCCGTTCCCGCGTCAGCGCCCGGATGCCGGACAGCGAGTTTCAGGCGCATATCAAGATGGACGATAAGATACCGGTGCTGGTGATCAAGCAAGTCGCGCTCGATCAACAGCACCGGCCAATTGAGTACAGCATCAGCTACTGCCGCAGCGACCTATACGTCTTTGTGTGCGAGGAGTAGGGCCTCGCGCGTGGGGGCGCAGTCGCCACCGCGATGGCTGACTACCCAGGCGGCTACGGCATTGCCAAGCTGCACCGCCTCTGGCAGTGACCATCCCGCGGCCAGCCCGGCAAGGGTACCTCCCGCATGGCTGTCACCCGCGCCGATGGTATCGACCACGGTAGCAGGAAACGCCGGAACGTGTCCGGAAGCGTCACCGTCGTACCAGACCGCCCCGTCTTTATCATGGCGTACGATCAGCGCAGCGCCAAACCTCTGCTGCCACCGTGTGCCGAGCTCTTCCACGTTTACGCCAAGCCATTCGGCGGCAAGTTCCGCCTCCTGACGATTGAGCGAGACGATTGGTTTGCAGGCCATGATCCGCGCCATCAGCGGGTCGGGAATATCCGCGATGCGCGGACCGAAATCGATAAAGAGCGTCGCATCCTGAAGACTTTCCAGCCAGGCCGTCAGCAGCTCACCGCTGGGGGACGCCAGCTGGTAGCCGGACAAAGAGATCAGGCTCCCTGCCGGCACGCTTAACCCGTCCAGCCAGCGCTGCTGCCACTGGTTCTCCACGCCGCTAAACGACATAAAGGTCCGTTCACCGTCAGGCTCCACCAGCGCCAGGCACCAGCCGTTATCGCCCGTTTCCGCTTCCACGGCGCTGTGCAGATCCTGCTTCGCCATGGCGTTACGGATAATATCGGCCCACACGCCGTGGCCGACGGGAAGGGCGTTTTGCGCAGCAATGCCGAGCCGCTTCAGGGCGATGGCGATATTCAGCGCGCAGCCGCCAATATTCACTCCCTGTTGCTTCAGCTCGATATCACACCCGCGCCAGGGCAGGGCGTAGGCGTCGGCAATCACGTCGATGACCGCCGCGCCGAGTACCGTTACGGGGCGCGTGGCGTGAAGGGTTTCGAGACGGCGGGCAAAAGCACTCATACGCCCTCCCTTTGCTCCCGGAAGTGCAGCAGTTTTTCGCAGTAGTGGCTGAAATCGAGCCGGTTAACGGCATCAAGTTCGTTTTTGAGTGCCGGATCAATGGCCTGTACACCGTGCAGCGCGCCGCAGATAGCCGTTGCCATCGCGCCGATAGTGTCAGTATCACCGCCCAGGTTGGCGCATAACACCGCGCAGCGGTTCGGATCGGTGCCCGCGAGTTCGACCATCGCAATCGCCGCCGGAACGGACTCAAGGGTGCTCGTGCCCGCGCCAATAAGCTGATAGATCTGCTCGCTGGCGGACTCGGTACCGTTGGCTTCGCGCACGGTTTTCAGGGCCAGCTCAATACGAGCGGAAAGCGATGCGCTGAAGGTGGTCGTGTTCTCCTCCTGCGCCGCACGGGCAATACCCGGCAGGGCATCGGCGATGTGATGCCAGCGCTCGCCGTCGATAGCGCGTGAAACCGCCCAGGCGATCACCACCGCACCGGCGATGGCGAGATCCGATTTATGGGTCGGGCTGGAGGCTAACGCAACCTGTTCCACAAAGTGCGCCAGACGCGTGGCTGGCAGGAGGCATCCCAGCGGGGAGGCGCGCATCGCCGCCCCGTTGGTGACGCCGTTGTTTTCCAGCTGGCTCACCGGCTTGCCGTCACGGATGGCGTTCAGGGCAATTTTGGAGGTCGGGCCGAGCACATTCTTATTGAACGCGTCAAAATCCAGCGCCCAGTCCAGAATATGCTTACCGATAACGTCAGGGTTAATTTCCCCGTCGCATTCGATAATCGCGTCGGCCAGGCACAGCGCCATCGACGTATCATCCGTAAATTCGGCCTGCTTAAAGTAACAGGCGGCATTATTCTCAGCCGGGCCGGGTAAGAAACGGTCGATCCAGCCGAAGTGCGCTTTCACCCGCTTGCGCGGCCACAGCTCCGACGGCATCCCCATCGCATCCCCTAACGCCTGCCCGTAAAGAGCACCGAGAATACGGTCTTGTTTCATTTAACTTCCCCTCGTGTCAGCGCGGTATCGCCATCAACCACCTCAATTGCGGTGATCTCTTTATCCGATTCGCGGAAAAACAGCATAAACAGCACGGCAATCACCACAATCATGATTGCACCAAACGTCCACATTCCGGCCCAGTTGAAGGTCAGCCCATTCACCGGCTCTTTATATGCGAACATTTTTTCCATCATCACGCCGCCGAGACGGTAACCCAGCAGGCTACCAAAGCCCTGACAGCACAGCGTGATCAAGCCCTGCGCCGCGTTGCGCATGTGCACGGGCGCTTTTTTATCCACGTAGATGTACGCGGTGACGTAATAGAAGTCATAGCTTACGCCGTGCAGCAGAATGCCGAGGAACAGCAGGGCGTAGGTGAAGTATTGCTCGGCGCCGCCGTAAACAAAGAAACCGTAGCGAATGGCGGCGGTGATCAGGCCCAGCAGCAAGACCTTCTTAATACCAAAGCGTTTGGTAAAGAATGGCAGAGCGAGCATGAAGAAGATTTCAGAGAACTGGCCGAGGGTCATCCAGCCGGTGGCGTTTTTCATCCCCACTTCGGTGAGATAGCCGTTGGCAAAGATATAGTAGAAGGCCAGCGGCATGGCGAACAGGAACGAGCAGAAGAAGAACACCAGGAAGTTTTTATCGCGCAGCAGGATCAGCGCATCCAGCCCCAGCATCACTTTGAAATCCAGCTTGCCGGTACTCTTCGGCGGGGTATTCGGCAGGAACAGCGCGAAGACGCCAAGCAGAAGGGAGCTGGCAGCGGTCATCAGCAGCGGGATATTGGTGTCAGAGATGTCGCTATAGCCCATCATCTGCGGCAGGAAGCCGCACGCCAGGCCGGAGGCAATCCAGCCGATGGTGCCCATCACGCGGATGCGCGGGAAATCAGCCTCCACGTCATCGACGTTCGCAAAGGCGATGCTGTTGGTCAGCGCGATGGTCGGCATATAGGTCAGGGAGTAGGCCAGCAGCAGCGGGAAGAAGGTGCTGAACTGGGTTTGCTGTGCTGCGAAATACATCAGAATCGCGCCAGCGAACATCAGCACGGCCAGCACTTTCTGGGCGGCGAAGAAACGGTCCGTCAGCGAGCCGACAAGGATGGGAGAGAGGATCGCGGCAATCGCGGTACAGGCGTACGACCAGCCAATTTCCCCGGCGGTAAACCCGCTCTTACTCAGCCACAGCCACAGCGGCACAAACCATGCGCCCCAGATAAACCATTCAACGAACATCATGAATGACAGTTGGACTTTCGTTTTCATTTTTTAATCCTGCATGTCAGAGGTACGCATGTAACATACCATGTGATAATACCTTTTAAATACCTTTAAGGCGATTGTTTGATCAGTGTAACAAAAATGTTGTACACGAAACGAGCCAGCAGATTGTGCTTAAAAAAGTTGCAAATGGTGGAAAATAGGTTAAGTCGGTACCAGGCTTAGTCTGCCTGCAAAAACGTGGGCTTGGATCACACGCTCCGACATCATGTCGGACTTACGGGAGCATCACTATGACTGATATTGCGCAACTGCTTGGCCAAGACGCCGACAGCCTTTTACAGCATCGTTGTATGACCATTCCAGCCGATCAGCTTTATCTGCCTGGCCATGATTACGTAGACCGCGTCATGGTCGACAACAACCGTCCGCCTGCCGTACTGCGAAACATGCAGACGCTTTACAATACCGGTCGTCTGGGCGGGACCGGGTATCTCTCCATTCTGCCCGTTGACCAGGGCGTAGAGCACTCGGCGGGAGCGTCGTTTGCTGCTAACCCGCTCTACTTTGACCCGAAAAACATTGTCGAGCTGGCGATTGAAGCGGGCTGTAACTGTGTGGCATCGACCTATGGCGTGCTGGCCTCCGTTTCCCGCCGCTATGCTCACCGCATTCCGTTCCTCGTCAAGCTGAATCACAACGAAACCCTGAGCTACCCAACCGAATACGACCAGACACTGTACGCCAGCGTCGAACAGGCTTTCAACATGGGTGCGGTAGCGGTCGGGGCGACTATCTATTTTGGCTCTGAGCAGTCGCGTCGGCAGATAGAAGAGATCTCTGCCGCGTTTGAGCGCGCGCACGAGCTGGGGATGGTGACCGTATTATGGGCCTATCTGCGTAACAACGCGTTTAAGAAAGACGGCGTGGATTACCACGTATCAGCGGATCTGACCGGTCAGGCAAATCACCTGGCGGCAACCATCGGCGCGGACATCGTGAAACAGAAAATGGCCGAGAATAACGGCGGGTATAAAGCGGTGAACTTTGGCTATACCGACGACCGCGTCTACAGCAAGCTGACCAGCGACAACCCTATCGATCTGGTGCGCTACCAGTTGGCTAACTGCTACATGGGCCGCGCCGGGCTGATTAACTCCGGCGGTGCAGCAGGCGGTGAAACCGATCTGACCGACGCGGTGCGCACGGCGGTGATTAACAAACGCGCCGGCGGAATGGGGCTGATCCTGGGCCGCAAAGCGTTTAAAAAATCCATGGCCGACGGCGTGAAGCTGATTAATGCGGTTCAGGATGTCTATCTGGACAATAAAGTGACGATTGCCTAATCGCACGCATCTTCCTGCCGGGATAAGCGTGACCCGGCAGGAAAGTTCTCTCGCTTACTCCTTCAGCGTTTCAGGATGAGGAGTATTCAGCAGACCCGCCATCCCTCTCTTGCTGCTATTTGCTTTTTCTAAACCCGGCTGCGTGACGCGGATAAAGGCACACAGAACAAAAGCCAGCAGATAAAGCACCGTATAGGCGATGACCACGCCGAGCGTGCTGAACCAGGGCAGCAGCACCACGGCAATCGCCGGCGCAAGGAAGTTAGACAGACCGGCTGACAGGTTATACACCGAAATCGCCGCCCCCTTGTGCCGCGGCTCCAGCGCCGGGAACACCGCCGCCATCGGTACGAAGGCCGCCACAAAAATCCCCAGCGCGATGGCCGGGACCAGCGCCATGGCAAAGTTATGCCCGAAGTGCTGCGGAATGTAGTAAAACGCCAGGCTCGAAAGCGCCATCCCGATGCAGCCAAACCAGCGCACCACCCGCATCCAGCCCATTTTTTCCGCCACCACGCCCCAGAAGACGTTCGAGAAGATGGTGGTGAAGAAGAATACCGCCCAGACCTGAAGCCACTCGGAGGTGGTGAAGCCCAGCTCGTCAACAAACATCATCGGCATGATGACGGCAAACCCGAACAGGGAGAGGGTGTTGATGATACGCACCATGCTGGAGAGCAGAATACTGCGGTTGGTGTAGAGCAGCGTCGCTGCACGGCCCAGCTCGGCGAATTTTTCCCGGGTGGAGAGATTATGCATGTGCGTTGGGGTTTTGACGCTGCGCAGGGATACCATGGCGATGACTCCCCCTGCCAGACAAAACGCCAGTGCCAGCCACAGGGTGCCCATCTCCCCGATGTGCGGAATGGTAAAGCTCGGAATATAACTGCCCGCCACGCCAATACCTACGGAATAAACCGCCCAGTACCAGCCCAGCGCCGAGCTGGATTTATCGCTACGCACATTATGAATAATGACCACGATGAAGGCGTACAAAAATAACGGGTAGGCCAGACCGCGGATCCCATAGAACAGCAGAATTAATGCGTAATTTGCCTGACCCAGACCAAAAACGAGAAACAGGACGTGGAAAACGCACCACAGGACGAAGCCAATCAGCATGGTTTTTTGCGGGGTGATGATTTCAGCCACCACGCCGGAAATCCACGCGGAGAGCGCCGCCGCGAGACCGTAGAGCGTGAAGGCGAAAGAGGCTTCAGCAGGCGTGAAGCCCAGTGATTTAATATAGTGCGACAGGAATGCCAGCTCGAAACCGTCACCCGTCATAAAGACCGCGATCGCCAGATATCCCCATAGCAGGTTCAGCGGCAATCCCAGCCACTGTTTATTTATTTCGGACATATTGACCTCGTTTGTAGCGTACAGGTAAGCCCACACCGGAAATATTCCGGCGTGAGTTTTCTTATTGTCTTTTTCTCTAAATATACTGACGTGTATTTATTCTCTGATTACTGTCGCAGTCTGTTGTAACTGCTTATAAGCCTCGTATCGACGCAGATGAAGGGACTGAAAGTTCGCTTGCGGATAGAAATATTTATCCACGTGGGTAAATTGTTTCATGGCATCGGTCACTGAAGGGGCTATATTTCCCGCCACCGCCCCGAGAATGGCCGAACCCAGTAATACCGGTTCGCTGCATTGAGTCGCTAACACCGGCAGCCCGCAGGTATCTGCCAGCAGCTGGCGGACGAAAGGGTGCTGGCCCGCGCCGCCGCTGATAACGATATTGTCGGTCTGTACGCCGCATTCACGCTGGGCGTCAATGATTTGTCGCAAACCGTAACCGATACCACACAGACCGGCCACATACAGTGCCATCAGGTTATTGATATCGTTCTCCATGCCCAGCCCGCAGATCGTGGCCCGCGCATGGGGATCGGCAAAGGGCGCGCGGTTACCCAGAAATTCGGGTACCACGTGCAGTCCTGCTGCCAGGTTCACCGCCTCTGAGGCGGTGGCGAAGGTCTGTAAAAGCCGGTCCGCCAGGTAAACCGGCAGCGGCAGGTCTGACTCCTGTGCCAGCTGGCGCGCTTGCGGTGCGGCAGGATGGAAACTTAATAACAGATCGATAGCGGCACCCGCGGCGCTTTGTCCGCCCTCAATCAGCCACAGTCCAGGTACCATCGCGCTAAAATAAGGCCCCCAGACGCCGGGCACAAAAACGGCGCTCTCGGCGCTGGTCATGGTGCACGATGAGGTGCCAAAAACATACGCGAGATTGTTCAGCGCGCCGCCGCCAACGCCCAACGTCCCGATGCCACCAGCGTGGGCATCAATTAACCCTACCGCCACCGGCGTGCCTGGCAGCAAGCCCATCTCACGCGCGGCCTGCTCCGTTAAGCCCTCGCCGCAAGGGGTGCCGGGGGCGGCAATATGCTGCCCTATGCGGACAAAATCTTCTCCGGCCAGCTCGTCCAGGCCAACGGTGCGGAAATAGTCCGGGTCCCAGCGATTCTCATGGGCCAGCCACGTCCATTTACAGGTTACGGTACAGATGGAACGGGTGACATCGCCCGTCGCGCGCCAGGTCAGGAAATCGGCCAAATCGAAAAATTGCCAGGCGCGATCGTAGACCTCACTATGGTTTTCTTTCAGCCACAGCAGCTTGGGCGTCTCCATTTCGGGCGATATTTTTCCGCCAACATAGTCCAGCACCGGATGATGGGTGGCGTTGATGCGCTCCGCCTGGTCTGTCGCACGGTGATCCATCCAGACGATGATATTGTTTTCCGCTTCACCGTCAGGGCTGACCGCCAGCGGTTCGCCATTGTTGTCCAACACCACCAGCGAGCAGGTGGCGTCAAACCCGATGCCGGCAACGCTCTGCGGAGTCGTCCCGGAGCGCGCCAGCGCCTCGCGGATGCAGCGGCAAACGGCCTGCCAGATCTCGGCGCTGGACTGCTCCACGCGGCTTCCGCTGCGGTGCACGGTGGCAATTTTCTGCGTCGCGTGGGAAAGCAGCCTGCCGCTGAGATCGAAAATGCCCGCGCGGACGCTGCCGGAGCCGACGTCTACGCCGATAACGGTTTCAGGTGTACTCTTCATCCTTGCGGCCCTTAAAGATCGACGCTGTTAGGCAGAATCACCAGATCCCGGACGGTAACGTTCTTCGAACGGGTCACCATGAATAACACCGATTCTGCGACTTCAATCGGCTGCATCAGGCTGCCGTTTGCCAGCGCTTCATCCATTTTGGCCTGCGGCCAGTCGTCGAGCAGAGCCGTCACTACCGGCCCAGGCAGAACGGCTCCGACGCGTACGCCATGTTCCGCGACCTGACGACGGGTGGTATGCACGAACGCCTGAACGGCAAATTTGGACGCGGTGTAGATCGGCTCCCAGATAACCGGCACCACGCCCGCAATGGAGCTGGTGAAGATAATATCGCCTGACTTCTGCGCAATCATATGCGGCAGTACGGCACGAACGCAGCGGAAGGCGGCGTTGATATTCAGGTTCAGTACGCGATCCCAGACGTCCGGGTCGCCTTCAGCAACCGGCCCGCCGATGTAGGCGCCTGCATTGGCGTGAAAAATATCCAGGCCGCCGGCGAGGCCGACAATGTCGCTCAGCATCGCGTCGACTTGCTCGGGTTTGAACAGATCGATTTGCAGGGCAAACGCGTTCTCGCCCAGCTCGGCGACGATGCGCTGAAGCTTCTCGCCTTCCCGGTCGATTAACACCACCTTAGCGCCAGCGCCGAGCAGCGTTTTTGCACACTCCAGGCCAATACCTGAGGCGGCGCCAGTGATAGCAGCGACTTTGCCCTGAAGGGAACTATTCATGGAGGGGACAGAGTGATTCATTTTATAATCCTTTATGCAGAGATGATTTTTAGGGTGTGTCTGCTTTCGCGTGAAGAACGGGGGTTCTGACTGACGCGTGAAGCAAACTGCTCAATCGATGAAGCAGATCTAGCACTTGCTTATTTCTCCAGCAAGAGACATTCAAAATGAAGAGGCGATTTTGTGACGCGCGTTGAGAAAACGAAGAAAACGACCATTTACGATCTGGCGGAACTCACCGGCGTTTCTGCCAGCGCGGTGAGTGCTATTTTGAATGGCAACTGGAAGAAACGCCGCATCAGCGCCAGCCTGGCAGAGAAGGTAACCCGCATTGCACAAGAGCAGGGCTACGCGGTTAACCGTCAGGCAAGCCTGCTGCGCAGCAAGAAATCGAACGTTATCGGCATGATTGTGCCGAAATATGACAACCGCTATTTCGGCTCTATAGCGGAAAAATTCGAAGAGATGGCGCGTGCCAGAGGGCTGTTGCCGATTATTACCTGCACACGCCGACAGCCGGAACTCGAGCTGGATGCCGCCCGTGCCATGCTCTCCTGGCAGGTTGACTGGGTCATTGCCACGGGGGCGACACACCCGGACAAAATTGCTGAACTCTGTCATCAGGCGGGCGTACCTACACTAAATCTTGATCTGCCGGGTACCCTGGCGCCCTCTATCATTTCGGATAACTACGGCGGCGCGAAGATGCTGACAGAGCGGATCCTCGCCAGCAGCTTTAAACGGTTTGGTTCGCTGGCTCCGCTGACCTTCGTGGGCGGACGCCGGAGTGATAACAACACCGCAGAGCGCCTGCGCGGGTTCCTTGATGCCCATCAGGCCCATGGGCTGACCGTTCCGGAACAGCAGCTGCTGGTCACCGGGTACTCGTCATCGCGCGTGGAGGAGCAGCTCAGAGCCACCTTCCCGTCGCCATCGACGGCGCTAAAGGGGCTGTTTGTCAATTCGACCATTTCGCTGGAGGGGGTGGTACGTTGGCTGGCCCAATACGGGCAGACCGGCCAAAATCAGCCGCCGATGGGTTGTTTTGACTGGGACCCATTTGTCTCTCTGCTGGGACATGATATCGACATGGTGCGCCAGGACGTCCCGGCGATGCTGGAGAAGGTATTTGAAATTCTCGATTCCGGTGATACCTCGGTCAGGCGTATTGAGATCCCACCGGAACTGATTGGCAGCCAGAGCGTCACGGGCTAGCCCTGACGCGTCAGCAGCCAGCGCGCGGTCTGTTCATCCGTCACCAGACCGTTTACCCAGCCGCCTTTGAGGGCGGCAAGGATCGCCGGGCGTTTATCCTCGCCGCAGGCGGCCGCAATACGTGGACACTGGCTCTGGCGAATATCGTAGCTGGTAATAAAGCGATTAATCTGGCTGTCGATGACGTTGCCGTCGGCATCGATAAAGCGTCCGAGTATTTCGCCAACGCCACCGCGCTGGGTCAACTCTTCCAGCTGTGCCTCATCGATAAACCCGTCTTTGAAGATAGGGCTCTGCCTGCCCAGCGCCCCGATGCCGACAAAAATCACATCGGCCGCATCCGCCACGGCGCAGACGTTACGGAACAGGCGGTTTGAGCACCACATCTCATGCTCCTCGCTGGACTGAGCATAGCGCGGCGCCGGCCACTGGTAATATTTTCCCTGAATTTTACGCGCCAGCAGCAACGGCACATCATCGTAATAGTTACATTGCCCGTGCTCGTTCATGGCGCTGATCAGGGCGACACAGCGGGTGTTGTGGCTGTCAAAATCGATACGCTTGATGGTTTTTTTTAGCGTCAGTCCGGAGCCAATTCCGACAACCGTGGGTTTATCACCTTGCAGGTAGCGGGCCATCAGCTGATAACAGCCAAACGTCACGCTATCCAGCGCGCTTTCATTGCGGTAGACGGGCACAATGTTGCAGTGGGTCAGGTGATATTTTTCCGCGAGAAGTTGCGCATAATCGAGGCAGTTAGCGACAGGGTGATGAAGCCCAATCGAGACAATGCCTTCCTCTTTCGCGGCGGCAATCAGCCGCTGCACCACCGGTCTTGATGTGCCGAGCTGGCTGGCAATTTCGCTTTGATTAAGCCCGGCGATGTAATACATCCATGCCGCCCGCACTTTTTGATCGAGCCTGATGTCATCTTCTTTGCTCACGTTTCCCTGCCTCAAGAGTGGGGTTGAGGGCGGTCAACACCCACAACAATTGTCTGTCATTCTGGCGGGTGCTCCGCGCTGAGGCAAGCGGTTTGCTCTTTATTGGTCATTTGTTATTTGAATGGTCATTTGTTCTTTTGTGATCTGTAGCTCTTATTTTAATCAAATGATCATCTACAGTTCAGCCATAACCTCACTGGAGAACAGAACAATGACCGAGAAATACACATGGCTACATATTGGGCTGGGGTCTTTTCATCGTGCGCATCAGGCGTGGTATCTGCACCGCCTGATTGCCGGCGGCGATACGCGCTGGCACATCGCTGCGGGCAACATACGCAACGATGCTGAACATGTGGTGCAGGCGCTGGCCGCGCAGAAGGGGCGATATGTACTGGAGACCGTCAGCCCGGAAGGCGAGAGAGACTATGAAGAGATCGCCTCGATTCAGACGCTGATCCCGTGGCAGGCGGATTTGCAGCCGCTGATTGCCGAAGGGGCGAACCCGCAGACTCGGGTCATCGCGTTTACCGTGACGGAGGGGGGCTACTATCTGGATACCAGCCACAGGCTGGATGTGGCCAATGCCGATCTGGCGAGCGATATTAAGGGCGGCTGTAAAACCATCTACGGGACAATTGCCCGCATCCTCGAAGCGCGTATGGCGAACGGAGCGGGTCCGGTAACCTTGCTTAACTGTGACAACGTGCGGCATAACGGCGAGCGCTTCCACGACGGGTTGATTGAATTCTTAACCCTCAGCGGCAAACAGAGGGTCATCGACTGGCTGAGCGCTAATGCGACCTGTCCGAATACCATGGTGGATCGCATCACACCGCGTCCGGCGGCCGATCTCCCGGCGCGCATTAAGGCCCGGACGGGCATAGACGATAACGCCCCGGTTATGGGGGAACGCTTTATTCAGTGGGTGGTTGAAGACAATTTCCGCGACGTTCGTCCCGCGCTGGAAACGGTGGGCGTGGAGCTGGTGGGATCCGTCATCCCTTATGAAGAGGCGAAGATCCGCATCCTCAATGCCTCCCATAGCTGTATCGCCTGGGCGGGTACTCTGGTCGGGCAGCAGTATATCCATGAAAGCACGCTGACAGAATTTATCTACAAGATTGCCGACCGCTACGTGACGGAAGATGTCATTCCCTGCCTGGGAGATAATGGCATCGATCTGCCAGCCTACCGCGACGTGGTGCTTAAGCGTTTTACCAACCCCTGGATTCAGGACACCAACCAGCGCGTCGCGGCCGACGGGTTCTCGAAGATCCCGGCGATGATAGCCCCAACGCTGCGTGAATGTTACCAGCGCGGCGTACGTCCTGACGCTACCGCTATGCTGCCTGCGCTGTTCTACGTCTATATGGAGCAGTGGCATCACGGCAAGCTGCCATATGAATACCAGGACGGTATCCTCAACGCCTCTGCGGTACATGCGATGTTCGAATCGGACGATCCGATAGCCCGATATGCCAGCGATACCGCCCTGTTTGGCGATCTGACCGGCCGGGAAGATTTTGCCGCGCTTCTGCGTGAAAAAATCGCTGACGTCTACGCGCTGATTAAGTGAGAGGTGGGTATGTATCTGGGCATCGATCTTGGCACATCAGAAGTAAAGGCGCTGGTCATTGACGAAAACAACGGCGTTGTCGCCACCCATAGCGCGCCGCTGACGATACAGCGTCCGAAGCCGCACTGGTCTGAACAATCGCCGGAAGCCTGGTGGGAGGCAACCGAATACCTGATTGCCACCCTCCGGGAGAAGTGCGGCCACCACTGGCAGGCGATAAAAGCCATTGGCCTTTCCGGACAGATGCACGGTGCGGTACTGCTGGATGCCGCGGGTGAACCCCTGCGTCCGGCCATCCTGTGGAATGACACCCGCTGCGCGCAGGAGTGCGCAGAGCTGGAAGAGATGGCGCCCGAACTGCACCAGGTGGCGGGGAACCTGGCAATGCCGGGGTTTACGGCACCAAAGCTGCTCTGGGTGCGCCGTCATGAGCCGCAGAACTTCAGCCGTCTCGCCACCGTGCTGCTGCCGAAGGATTATCTGCGCTTCAAAATGACCGGAAAAAAAATCTCTGATATGTCGGACTCGGCCGGGACGCTGTGGCTGGATGTGGGAAAACGAGACTGGTCGGATGCACTGCTGGAAAAATGTGAGCTGTCGCGTGCCGCCATGCCTGCGCTGGTGGAAGGGTGTGAGGTCTCGGCGCTACTCGAACCTGCGGTAGCGCAGCGGTGGGGTCTGAACCCCTCGGTTATCGTTGCCGGCGGCGGGGGAGATAACGCCGTCAGCGCGATAGGGGTTGGGGCCGTTTCGCCGGGCGATGCGTTTATTTCGCTGGGCACCTCCGGCGTGCTGTTTGTGGTCACAGATGCCTACCGTCCGGCGCCCCAGTCTGCCGTGCACGCGTTCTGTCACGTGCTGCCAAACCTGTGGCATCAGATGAGCGTGATGTTAAGCGCCGCCAGTTGTCTACAGTGGTTTTGCCGTCTGGTGGGCGTCACGGAGCTGGCATTGCTTGAGGAGATCGCCCAGCTAAGCGATGCGGAGAAAGCGAGCGCGCCGATGTTCCTGCCCTACCTTTCCGGGGAACGTACGCCGCATAACGATCCCTGTGCACGGGGCATGTTCTGGGGGCTAACGCACTCCAGCCAGCGTGCGCTGATGGGGTATGCGGTGCTGGAAGGCGTCAGCTTCGGTATTGCCGATGGCCTTCGCGTGTTGCAGGAGAGCGGCACGCAGATTGAACAGTGCTCCCTCGTCGGCGGCGGGGCGCGGAGCCCCTTCTGGGCCCAGCTGCTGGCCGATATTCTGGCGATGCCGGTGGTGACGCATAAGGGCGGCGAAACCGGCGGTGCGCTGGGGGCTGCACGGCTGGCCTGTCTCGCAGCCGGTAAGCCGCTGGCTTCCGTGTGCGAAAAACCTGAAGTCTATAAAACCTGGCGCAGCGATCCGGCGCGCCACCGTGCGCTGATGACGCGTTACCAGCAGTTTAACGCGCTTTACCAAAACGACCTGAACTACCGAAACCCATAATTCTGTGGCAAAGACCCTCCGGCGATGCTGCCGGAGCGGTTCCCTGTATCCTAAAAACGAGGTCAATATGTCGTTAAATAACAAACAATGGCTGGGATTACCCCTGAGTCTGGTCTGGGGGTATATCGCTATCGCGGTCTTTATGACGGGCGATGGTTTCGAGCTGGCATTCCTGTCGCACTATATTAAGGCGCTGGGCTTCACGCCTGCTGAAGCCTCTTTCGCCTTCACGCTTTACGGTCTCGCGGCGGCGCTCTCCGCATGGATTTCCGGCGTGGTGGCTGAAATCATCACCCCGCAAAAAACCATGCTGATTGGCTTCGTCCTGTGGTGCGTTTTCCACGTCCTGTTTCTCGTTTTTGGTCTGGGTCAGGCAAATTACGCATTAATTCTGCTGTTCTACGGGATCCGCGGCTTGGCCTATCCGCTGTTCCTCTATGCCTTTATCGTCGCCATTGTGCATAACGTTCGCAGTGACAGTACCAGCGCGGCGCTGGGCTGGTTCTGGGCGGTTTACTCTATCGGCATCGGCGTGTTCGGCAGCTACATTCCTAGCTTTACCATTCCGCACATCGGGGAGATGGGCACCCTGTGGCTGGCACTGGCGTTTTGCGTAACCGGCGGGATCATTGCGCTGGTCTCTATGCGTAAGGTGGAAACGCCACGGCATATGCAGACTCTCTCCACCCGGGAAAAATTCGCCGAGCTGGGCCGTGCGGCGACGCTGCTCTACACCAACCGCAGTATTCTGCTCTCCAGCATGGTGCGTATCATCAACACCCTCTCCCTGTTCGGGTTTGCCGTCATCATGCCGATGATGTTTGTTGACGAACTGGGCTTCACCACCTCCGAGTGGCTTCAGGTCTGGGCAGTATTCTTCTTCACCACCATCTTCTCGAACGTCTTCTGGGGCGTGGTGGCGGAAAAAATGGGCTGGATGCGGGTGGTGCGCTGGTTTGGCTGCATCGGGATGGCGCTCTCGAGCCTGGCGTTTTACTACATTCCGCAGCACTTCGGGCATAACTTTGCCATGGCACTGGTGCCGGCCATCGCGCTGGGGATTTTTGTGGCGGCCTTCGTACCGATGGCGGCGGTGTTCCCGGCGCTGGAGCCGCGGCACAAGGGGGCGGCGATTTCGGTGTATAACCTGTCAGCCGGCCTGTCTAACTTCCTTGCGCCGGCGATTGCCGTGGTGCTGCTGCCCTGGTTCAGCACGCTCGGCGTGGTCATTGCCTACACGGCGCTGTATGTCGTGGCCTTTATCCTGTGTCCGTTTATTCGGGTTGAACAGCCTGGGTTTGTTCGTCAGGAAACCTGCAAGGGTGAAACGGTCGGAATTTCGTAATTTATTAAGGCCTGACGGCAGCGTCGGGCCAATCACGGAGACGTATGATGGATGTTAAGGCGGTAATTTTTGACATGGATGGCGTCATCATTGACTCCGAAGGCCTGTGGCGTCAGGCGCAAAAAGCAGCTCTGGCAGGCTGGCGTGCTGAGGTCAGCGACGAAGAGTGTGAGTCACTGACAAAAGGCAAGCGGCTGGATGAGATTGCCCGGACCTGGTGCGAATATTGCAGGCTTGAGGCCGATCCTGCACTGATTGAAGCGGCCATCCGTCTGCGCATCATCGAACTGATTAGCCGGGAAGGCAAAGCGATAGAGGGCGTCTACGACGTGATGACATACTTCCGTGAGGCAGGCTACCGGATTGCACTTGCCACCTCTTCATCGTATGAAATCGTGCATGCTGTGCTAGAGAAACTCAGTATCGGCCACTATTTTGAGGTCATTTGCAGCGCCGACGATGAACGCTACGGTAAACCGCATCCTGCGGTCTATCTCTCTGCGCTGCGAAAATTAGGCCTGGCGGCCTCACAGTGCATAGTGATTGAGGACAGCCAGAGCGGCTACCGTGCCGCCCTGAGCGCGGGGCTCAAAACCCTCATCGTCTCGCCAGCGTGCCATCATGCCAGCTTTAACAATGCCAGTGGCCGGTATGCGTCTATGCATGCGCTGCTGGAAACGCTTGCCGTTCCAGCCCCGGAAGCGGGTTAGTTGACTGATTTGTAAGCGCAGAAGTTTCCGCGGGTTGTTGCCGGTCAGCATATTCCTGCTTCTGCGCTTACCTTCAAATAACGTCTCCCGATCAACCTCACATTTCCCCGCGCATTTGTGAAAATTGTCACGTCCGACCGTGCATATGCCCAAAAAATAGCCTCTCCTTAACGCGTTTTGTCCGAGGACGTGCTGATTTTTTATGCTTAAATTACATACTGAAACGCATTTTTAAAATCATAAAACCCCTTTGTCATTTTCTGCTTCTGGGCTTATCGCCGGACTTAAGGACCGATAATGAAAATTGAATCTGTAAACGTCACCGTTTTTCAGTACCCGACGCGTCGGGTCTCTGACGCCGCGGGGCATTCGCATCCTGGGCCGGAGAGCATGGCCAAAATGGCGATGCTGACCCTCACGGCAGAAGAGGGCTCCCGCGGATATTCGTTCGCGCCGCCGGAAGTGGTGCGCCCCTTTGTGGTCAATACCTTCTTTCGCAAAGTGCTGGTGGGGCAGGACGCATTCAACCGGGAACGCATCTGGCAGGATCTGGCGCACTGGCAGCGGGGAAGCGCGCATCAGCTGACCGAGCGTGCGCTGGGCTTCGTTGAACAGGCGCTATGGGATCTGATTGGCCGTAAGCTCAACCTGCCGGTCTGGAAACTGCTTGGCGGCTATCGCGATAAGGTGCCGGCCTACGGCAGCACCATGTGCGGCGACGATCTGCCGGGCGGATTATCCACGCCAGAGGAGTACGCCAGCTTTGCCGAAAAGCTGGTGGCGCGCGGTTACAAGGCCATCAAGCTGCACACCTGGATGCCGCCGGTCTCTTTCGCCCCCAATCCAAAGATGGACGTCAAAGCCTGTGCCGCCGTGCGTGAAGCGGTTGGCCCGGACATTGACCTGATGATTGACGGCTACCACTGGTACAGCCGTACCGAGGCGCTGTACATCGGCAAAGCGCTGGAAAAGCTTGACTTCGCCTGGTTTGAAGAGCCGATGGAAGAGGAGAGCATGGCCTCCTACGCGTGGCTGGCGGAGAACCTCTCGATTCCGGTTATCGGGCCGGAAAGCCTGGGTGGAAAGCACCACAGCCGTGCTGACTGGATCAAAGCCGGGGCCTGCGACATCCTGCGCGCTGGGTCGAACGGCGTGGGCGGCATTTCCCCAACGCTGAAGGTGGCGAACCTGGCGGAATCTTTTGGCATGGACTGCGAAATACACGGCAACGGCGCGGCCAGCCTGGCGGTGATTGGCGCCATCAAAAACTGCCGCTGGTACGAGCGCGGCCTGCTGCACCCGTTCCTCGACTACGACCAACCGGCGGCGTACCTCAACAGCCTGGTGGACCCGATGGACGAAAACGGCATGGTCAGTCTGCCGACCCGCCCGGGACTGGGCGAAGACATTAATTTTGCATATATCGAAGCCAATACCGTCAGCCACGACTGACAGATAAAAACGTACCCTACAGGCGATATATACATGAAACGATCTCCCTTAGCCGGGGCGTGCTTGCTCGCGCTCTCGCTGATGATGGGGAGCGGTGCGGCGTACGCGAAAACGCCGCCCGACCAGCTCATCATCGGCATGAACATGAATAACCTGCTGACCCTCGATCCGGCGGCAATGACCGGTAACGAAGTGGTCGGCATTGTGGTCAATCTCTACGACTCGCTGGTGGAGCTGGACCCGAACGCGCTCACCAACGTCAGGCCCGCGCTGGCGACGTCCTGGGATATTTCGCCGGACCGTAAAACCCTGACCTTTCACCTGCGTGACGACGTTAAATTCCACTCTGGCAACCCGCTGACGGCGGAGGATGTGGTCTGGTCGATGCGCCGTCTGCTGCACCTCAACCTTGCCCAGGCGTCGGTGTGGAAGTCGTATGGATTTTCTAAGCAAAACATCGACAGCCAAATCAGTGCCCCCGATGCCTACACGGTGCAAATTGTTCTGCCTAAGCCTAACGATCCGCAGCTGGTGATCTACTCCCTCGGCGCGCTCGGCAACCTCGGCGTGCTCGACAGCAAAACGGTGCAGCAGCACGCGGTGAATAACGACTGGGGCAACCGCTGGCTTACCACCAACGAAGCGGGTTCCGGCCCGTTTATGCTGGAAACCTGGCAGGCGAAGGATGTGCTGCGCATGCAGCGTAACCCGCAATACTGGCGGGAAGAACCCAAAATGAGCCGGGTGGTGCTGCGTCATTTCCAGGAGTCACAAACCCTGCGCCTGATGATTGAGAAAGGCGACCTCGACGTTACCAACAACATGGCGGTGGCGGACATTAACGCCCTGCGCAAAGACCCGCAGCTCACCGTCGAAGCCGTGCAGAAAGGCACGGTCTACTACGTGGCGATGAGCATGAAAGAGGCCCATTTCGCTAACCCGAAGGTGCGCGAAGCGGTGCGCTATCTGATTGACTATCAGGGCATCAACAGCGCGCTGATGCCGGGCTACGGCGTGCTGCACCAGCGCCCGATCAAGGCGGGTATGCCGTCCACGCTGCCGGACCCGGGCTATAGGCTCGATATCCCGCGCGCCAGAAAGCTGCTGGCGGAGGCGGGCTACCCGGACGGGTTTGACACCACCCTGCGGGTGCTGGCGGATCAGCCGTTCCTCAATATCGCCATCGCCGTGCAGTCGACGCTGATGCAGGCGGGCATCAACGCCAAAATCATCACCGGCACCGGGAACCAGATTTACGGCGCAATGCGCGAGCGCAAGTTCGACATGCTGGTGGGGCGCGGCGGTAGCGGCGTCGAACCCCATCCGCACTCCAGCCTGCGGGCGTTGGTCTATAACCCGGACAACAGCGATGAAGCCCGTCTGACCAACTTCCAGGGCTGGCGTACCAGCTTCTACGACAAGCCGCTCAACGAAATGATCGACAAGGCCCTGCTGGAGCGCGATCCGGAAAAACAGATCGCCGACTACCAGCAGATCCAGGTCCGCTACGACGCGCTGATCCCGGCGATGGTTCCTCTGTCGCAGATGGTTGATTCGGTGGTGGTGCGTAACGAGGTGAAGAACTTCCAGTCGCACCCGTCGGCCACCACCTTCCTGCGCGACGTCTACAAAACCGGAGGTGACAAATGAGTGTGGCAATTCTCGCGCCCGGCTCACGGACCCGGCGCTTCTCAAAGCGGTTAACGCAGGTGGTGGTGACGCTGTTCGGTCTGCTGCTGCTGACCTTTTTCATCGGCCGCGTAATGCCCGTTGATCCGGTGCTGGCGATTGTCGGACCGGATGCCGACCACAGCACCTATCAGCAGGTCTATCACCAGCTGGGATTCGACCGGTCGCTGCTGGCTCAGTTCGGTATTTACCTCAATAACCTGCTGCACGGCGATCTGGGCAATGCCCTGCTGACGGGTAAACCGGTGACTGCCGATATTCTGCGCGTCTTCCCGGCGACGCTCGAGCTGGCGACGATGGCGATTATCGTCGGTGCGGGTCTGGGCATTCCGCTGGGCGTACTGGCGGCGGCGCGGCGCAACAGCGTTTCCGACTACGTGGTGCGCATCATCAGTCTGGCGGGTTATTCCACGCCGATTTTCTGGGTCGGGATGATGGGGCTGCTGCTGTTCTACGCCTGGCTTGGCTGGGTGGGGGGCGCGGGGCGTGTGGATCTCGGACTGGAG
>NZ_JADCKV010000033.1:0-21971 GCF_014982105.1 Enterobacter cloacae complex sp. P18RS
CATCCTTTTTATCAGGCATTAGCTTTGAATACACCAGCAATATGTTGCAATGGTGCTTTATTGTACGATTACACCGCAAAAAGAGTGATTGCTTCAGATCCATTACAACCAGAACAAGCTTCACAACTAGTTGACCTACTTGATAGTTACAATGTTCATAGTCTGATGTATGCCGATGATGCCATGTTCTACCAAAATCCAACTGGGCATATTACCCGAACAGAAAATTGGGCTAAATCGCTACCAGAGTCACAACGTCCAATCTTCAAACAAGTACCCTCTCTTCGTGAAGCATCTCAGAACGTTGATGCAATCTGGAAATTCGCCCTTACTGATTCTGATACTGAAAAACTACATAGCTTTGGTCAGATTGTAGAGCGTGAGCTTGGCCTTGCTTGTGAATGGTCTTGGCACGACCAAGTAGACATAGCACAAGCCGGAAATAGTAAGGGTAAACGCTTGGCACAATGGGTAGAGTCACAAGGTTTATCAATGAGCCAAGTGATAGCCTTTGGTGATAATTTCAACGACTTAAGTATGTTGAAGAATGCTGGCTTGGGTGTTGCTATGGGTAACGCTGTTGATGAAGTCAAAGCCTGTGCTGATTTAGTAATAGGTAACAATACTGAAACTGGGATAGCTGATGTAGTAAACCAGTACTTCTCAGAAGAAAAAATAACAGCGTGACACTGAAACAGGGAGGTTTGTAATGATAGAATTTAAACCAGAAATTGGAATGAGAATTTATATTGATGAACAGTTAGAACAATTTGGTTTTCATTTTAATAATGGCTTAACAACACTTGAAAATTTAAAGGCTGTTTTTGCATTACAAAGAAGGATACCAAGTGTCAAAAGAAGAATAGTAATCGAACTACCAGGAATTCAAGTGCCTAAGGAAACAGAAAAGGCATATGAATCAATCAGAAGGAAACTTACCCTTGGGTTATCCATAAAGCCACATCTTTCTTTAAGCACGTCGAAATACACATATAATGATCTTCTTTTAAACTCATGGAATATACATCATTTACATCTTTCAGAAGAACCATATAAAAAGGGATTCTTTAACCGAACTGGCCCCGTTTTATTTTGTATGTTTTTTGAAAATGCAGTTGTTTTCATAGACATTATGCCACATGGAATTGGATATTCAGATGTATGGGTTAACGAAGAATTGATAAAAAGGTTACATAAGTATCTTCCTGAATCTTTAGAGCAGTATAAAATGAAAGGTATTACAGGAGATAATTTAGATTCTAAACAACGATTGGCATTGCAAAAAAATCATTGTAACTATGCAATGAGAATGGAAGATGGAACTGTATATCAACTAATGGGAATTATGTCTAATGGCGATAGTTTCCATGACATACATAGATTAATGCATGTGCAAAGAATGGTTGATTATTTCTCTCAGGTAATAAAAGCAGATGAGAAAGCATTCAAGCAATCATTGGAAATAAAAGACACTGAGAATTTAGTATTAACGATAGCTTTCCACGAAAATGATATTAAACTGTATGCACCAAAACAAAAAACCATATTTAATATAAACCACCCTAAATAAAATTGGCCTCATATAAGAGGCCAATTAGATTACTTGCCCAAATCCAGAAAAGATTTTGGAGGCTTACTAATAATCATTTCCACACCATCTTTAGTGGACTTAAGGGATTTCATTAACTTACGAGCCGCATCAGGAAGCCGACTAAGTTTAACAACGAGATAACCACCCTTAACTTTTTTAATAACGCCATCTTTTTCAAGCTGTTCAAAGTCGATTGATGAGTACTCTTTTGCTTGTGCAACTATTGCACTGAACATCTCTTCTTTGGATAGATCATTCTCATTTTTCATAACAACCTCGAAGTTCTTTTGCACTTTTTCAGATTATCAGCACTGTCTATGAGTGATCAAGGAACATAGTAAAAAAATGTCGATATGCATAGCAAAACTAAAAATACTTCCACTATTATATTATTTTTCCGAATGAAAACCTTAATGGATTTGGCACCAGTTTATGGATATGCTCAAGTAGCTTCTCAGGCTGCGGAACGTCTTTTACATAAACATAGTCGATACTATAGAGATCTCTACAGTCGCGATCTGGAGATGTTATACTTCTTGGTTGAACCAATAATTGATCGTGTTGACGTACACAACCAATATCAAAAAAGTGATAACGATATTGTTTCTGATATTCTTAGGATAGTACGATGAAAAAGATGTTTAGCGTGTGGTGGCAAGAATTAGTTAGGCTTGTGATGCAAGTTTATATACCTATTGGTTTAACTATTATCTTTGGTATGCTCGCTGTGACCTTTTGGGAAGATTACGCATTAATATCTACTGTTATATTCTTGATAGTTGCGTTTATTGTAAGTGATCGTATATTCAAACCAAAAAAGAAGCAATAAATTCACTTCAAAACAATTCGCCTCTTTAACGAGGCGATTAGCTTATTTCGAAAGCAATTCTTTAAACATACCTGCATGCATTATAGAAACAACAAATGATGAAAATGCTAATGAAGGATATATTTGTTGTAAAGTAGCTGGGTCTGATACCCACTCCATTACAAGAGTTAAGATATAAAAAGTAATGGTAGAGAAGATTAAAAAATACAATATTGTGAATAACCAGCGTAAAGAGCTATTCTGAATATCAAAAAGTTTCGCTATGAATGGTGTTACTAACCCCATAAGCATAGTAGCCCAGCCTGCCAATACCGCGATGATATAGGCCACCACAAAAGTAAAGAAAATCCCGGAGAATGTTAGATCATCACCATACCCAGCTTCAGTTATGTCGTTACGTACACCAACCAATACAATCCCAGCAGGAAGGATTGAGGCTATCAACAACGCCCCTGTTCCAGTAAATGTACGTTTTATTGCTGCTTCGCTTATTGCCATTTGTCGTAACTTCCCTTGTATGAATTAACCTACAGATAATTCAGGTTAAATGAAGATGCGTTAACATCTTTTAACATGTATGTGTAAGTATCGGCATGTGCATCTAAATCTTTAGCTTTGTGACTGATATGAATGAAGATCCTGTAAGCGTGGCTGACGGTGAAGTATCCGGTACTGGATTTCGTAGGTTCTCACTGCAATACTGTACAAACACACAGTAAATGCGGGAGGGCTTAAGATGGGCAATAAGAATTCGTTTGATCCAAGCGTTAGAAAAGGTGTTCAGGTGTTTTGGCAGTGTGGACAACGGATAGTGGTTGTTCATCCGGGCGGGTACTTAGAACGTATTGAAGACGGGCAATGTGTCTTGTTCGAGACATCGCCTCATGAGGTTGGTACTCGTTTGTATTGGTTCGGTGTGGCTTCGAGTAACGCATACTACTTTATGCTTGAGGTAGCTCAACCAGTGGATATCTTCGCCGTTGGTAGTTGGTTCTACGCTCAACAAGCTATGTTAGAGGTACATGATAAGGATGATTCATTCTGTGATATGCAGGGTGAACTACCGTTTTGATAGCACCTTAATCAAGGTTGTGGTAAATAAGTGTTAATGTAATCTGACGAAGAGAATAATAATGGATTGGGGTAATGCATCAGACATAATCAGTGCTGGATGTAATGTAGCAATGGCTGCTGCTGCTGGTTACGCTGCTTTCAATGCTAAACAATGGTTTTCTCAACGTTCTCATACTAAAGGTTTCGATAAAGCTGAAGAATTGTTGTCCAAAATTGATATACAATATGAATACACCGTAAAACTTCGCAAATCATTAAGCGATATGTGGGACTATTTAGAAAATATTGAAAAGGAGATAACACTCTTTAATAAAGAGAAAAATGATTTTTATTCAGGATTAGTGGTGCAATGTAATAACAATATACAGAACATTGAAAAAATAATGCATGATTTACAAATAATTGAAAGATGGTCTGTTAGAATCAAAAAGCCAGAATATATATATGATGTGTTATTCTCTTTTCTTGAATTGTACTCTTGTTTTAAGATGTTATGTTTAACTTTTGATTTAAACATGGAAATTTATTTTAAGAATTCAGATTCTGAATTAACTAATTCAGCATTCAGAAAAAACTACCGAGAAACTAAGAATGCCCTTATAAAAAATGACAAACAATACAACTCACTAACGAAGCATAAATTCACGCAGTTATTTTCGATAAAATAACATATCTAAAAGTATATTGTTCGCCTAAAGTATGAAACACAAGATAGCTGTTCTGTATGCCTGTTAAAGGGCAAAATAACTGGGTTTATGGATGAGGTAGAGGATGAGAAACAAGTCACGCCACACCCACACCTTCAACAAACCTACCCATCGTGGGGGGCGTGAGGTTATGAGTGTACTTGATTGCGTTTCCAGGGGTAAAGTACAATATTTGATCAATCAATTTGATTGCGGATTTTATCAACAATGGAATTAAAAAAAACAAATTTTGCTTTACTAGGCATCGTCATAGGACTGTTCATCGTTGCAGTTTTAGTACTTATCAAGGTTCTTTTTCTGGATGCTAAAGAATTCGAATGGGGGAGCGTAACTGATTGGGTAAGTGCTGCATGTAATTTGGCGATGGCTGGAGCGGCTGTCTATGCTGCGTACAATGCGAAAGATTGGATCTCTCCTAAGATACAACATGAAGGGTTCAAGCAAGCCAGTACGTGTATGGCTGAAATGGTACAGTTGAGGATACTTCAACAACATTTGATATCCAGTTACAGATTACGGATCATACAGAATAGTAATCCTACCCCAATGGAGCTACAAGATGCCTTTAAACGGCATCATGAAATATGGCAAGAATTCAGTAAAAAAGTAATTGACTTTGGAACAAGATGTGAAAGTTTAACAGTATGGAAAATTTCTGTATTACAAACAGATAAATTCCTTCTATTAATTAAAACATTAAACCGTGTTAATAGACTACATTCTGATATGTTACGGCTATATAATAATGAGAGTGATTTATATAATGTTCTTTTATCATGGAAAGAAAAAAATGACGATATCGAAGAGCTTCATCATTTATTAGCCCAATCAATTAAAGACTTAACTGTTGATTTCGATACTCTCTTTAAATAATCACATTCCACCTCGTATGAGGTGGATATAACTGGAGATGTAATACAGCACTTTCTTATAATGAGTGAAAGACAATTTCAGCGGCTTTTCTTACTGTATCAATGTAAGGATTGATTAAACTTTCGTTAAAATACTCCTCCTTACGTTCGTTTATGGTTAGATACTGAAAAGGTTCGCCTAAATCCCATACTCGCGAATCGCGGGTTTCCATTTGAAGGCCATCAATACCATTAGTTTCAATGCGTACTTCCTCTGTAACATAAAGAAAGTAATATGTTCCATCATCGTAGTTGTTAAATTCCATTCTTATCATTTCAAAAATTCCATAGTGGGTTAGTACTGCTAAGCCTTCTATGTATTTACTAATAATTAAGAATTCAGCACATAAACAGTACATATAGCTATATGAAAATTACCCCCACTATATTCAGTGAGGGTACTTAATAAAATGAGGTATTAGCGTTTGTTTTGGAACTTTCTGAGGGCTAAGCGTATGAGTAGGAACAGTACCGTAGCGTAGATGAGCACCACCACGATTAAGGCTATGAATCTTACTGGATCTGCATCAGCTTCATATGACCCGCTCAGGCCGGAACCGAAAGTACTATAGGCGGTATCCATAGCCCATTGCGTTATGCCGTTCAGGGGCTTACCAAAGCTTGATAACCACCATGAAAAGATGATGCAGATACTATATAAGGCTGCATACTTAACGAATCCTACAGTTCGCATAGTTGCTCCCCCCTGCACGTCCACCCAGCCATACGCCATTAATCCAGTTCTGGAACCTGGTACTTTAACCTTTTTTGTACGTAGCAACTAACTACGGACAGTATAGAAATCAGGGCGATTTACGAATGTTATGCATCCCTCTGATACACCCGTTCCATCTGGCCGTAATGGATGCAAACGGAAACTACCCCGCGATACACCATTAATCAGAATGCTATCTGTCATGGTTTGAGCACTGAAGAGTGCAAACCATTCGGAGTGATCGTTACCAGTGATTGTATCAATCCCCCATGCCCGGATCTGATTCAGAGTAGAACCAGTTGGCCTATCAACTATCCAGTACCGTCCGATGCGCGACGTGATTGCCTTTGGCGATAACTATAACGACATCAGCATGCTGGAAGCGGCCGGAACGGGCGTGGCGATGGGTAATGCCGATGACGGGGTGAAAGCGCGCGCTGACGTGGTGATTGGCGATAACACCACCGACAGCATCGCGCAGTATATTTATACCCACCTGCTGTAATCAGGCGGTGATGGAGACGCTCTTGATTTGCGCGTAAAGCCACAGGCCAGGCTTGATACCCAGCTCATCCCTGGCCCACGGACTGATGCGCGCCCACAGCGTTCTGCTGCCCACTTCCAGCTGCACTTCCACCTGGCCGTTATCATCAAAACACTGCGCCACTTTTGCGCGCAAAATATTGCGGATACTGGTTTGCAGCGGCGGTTGCAGGACCAGGGAGACATCCGACGCCTGAATGCGGATCCGTAACGTGGACTGAATCGGCATATCGATTTTATTCACCCACAAATGCTGATCGCCCAGCGCCAGCGCGGTCATCGCGTAGTGCGGATGGTGCTCCAGCACGCTCACCTTCAGAATGCTGCTCTGCTGCTCCTTTGGCAGCCATGGATGCATAACGCTGCTGCCCCACACCTCCTCCAGATTGCCGAATGCCTTCACCCTGCCCGCTTCCAGCACCAGCACTTTGTCGGCCAGATGTAAGATCTCATCCAGCGAATGGCTGACGTAGAGCATGGGCACGTTGATTTCCCGCGCCAGACGTTGCAGATACGGCAGCAGCTCGCGCTTGCGCGGAATATCCAGCGAGGCCAGCGGCTCATCCAGCAGCAACAGTTCCGGCGCGGTTAACAGGGCGCGGCCAATCGCCACGCGCTGTTTTTCACCCCCCGACAGCGACGACGGCAGACGATCCAGCAGCGGTTCGATGCCCAGCAGCGCCACCAGCTTATCGAACTGTCCGGCCATGTTTTTTGCCATGCCGTAACGCAGGTTCCCGCGAACGCTGTAGTGCGGAAACAGGCGCGCATCCTGAAACACATAGCCGATACGGCGTTTGTCCGGTGACAGGCAGACCTTCTTCTCCGCGTCATTTAAGACGCGGTTATTTAGCACAATACGGCCAGACTGGGGACGCGTCAGGCCGCTAATCGCATTAATCAGCGACGTTTTCCCCGCCCCGGACACGCCAAAAATGGCGGTGATACCGCTGGCAGGCAGCGTTTCGTTCAGCGTCAGGGTGTGGCTGCCCAGGGTTTGCGTAAAGTTGAGTTCCAGCATCACGATTTCCCCATCCGTTCACGGCTGAGGCGCGCCAGCCACTCAGATACCAGCAGCGAGACCAGAGCGAGCACAATCGAAATAATACACAGCCGGGCCGCCGCACCTTCGCCGCCCGGGGTCTGAATCAGGGTATACATGGCCGACGGGATGGTCCGCGTCTCGCCGGGAATGTTCGACACAAAGGTGATGGTCGCGCCAAACTCACCCAACGAGCGGGCGAAGGCTAACACCGTACCGACGATAATGCCCGGTAACGTGAGCGGAAGCGTAATGGTCAGGAATACCCGCCAGCGGCCTGCGCCCAGCGTGCGGGCGGCCTGTTCTAACCGGATATCTACCCCTTCCAGCGCCAGGCGGATAGCGCGCACCATCAGCGGGAAGGACATTACTGCCGCGGCCAGAACCGCGCCGCGCCAGCTGAAAGCAAAGGTCAGTCCGAACCAGTCGTACAGCCATTCGCCGATAAAACCGCGCCGCCCCATGGAGATCAGCAGCAGATATCCGACCACCACAGGCGGTAAGACAAGCGGAAGATGGAGAACACTGTCGAGCAGGGCTTTGCCTGGAAACTTCACGCGAACCAGTAACCAGGCAAAGAACACCCCAAAGGGCAAACTCAGCGCAACCGCCAGGGAAGAGACTTTCAGGCTCAGCAGCACGGCCTGCCATTCAGGTTCGGTCAATATCATTCGTGAGTCGTAAATCCGTAACGTTTAAAGATCGCGGACGCTTCCGGCCCCTTCAGGTAGTCAACAAAGGCCGTCACGGTCGCATTTTTATGTCCATCAACTATCGCAACAGGATATTCTACTTTCTTATGCGAGTCTTCCGGGAAGGTGCCCACCACCTTCACACCTTTACTGGCGACGGCATCGGAGCCGTAAACGATCCCGAGTGGCGCTTCGTTACGCTCCACCAGCGCCAGCGCGCCACGCACATCTTCTGCGGGAGCCAGCTTCGGCGATAAGGTCTCCCATGCACCCAGTTTTTGTAGCGCTTCTTTCGCATAAATCCCGGCAGGAACATGCTCCGGATCGCCTACCGCCAGACGGCCACCGTTGAGCAGACGGGTCCAGTCCGTCTGTTTGTTGATGGCGATGTCGTCCTGCTTGCTGTTTGTGGGCGCGACCACCACCAGGCTATTTCCCAGCAGCGTTTCGCGGGTAGCCGTATCAACAGATTTTTTCTCCACCGCGTAATCCATCCATTTCTGATCGGCAGAGATGAACAGATCCGCGGGTGCCCCCGCTTCAATCTGGCGGGCCAGCGTGGACGAGGAGGCAAACGACGAGACCACCTCGACGTTTTTCTCTTTTTTGTATACCGCAGCAATATCCTGCATCGCGTTAGTCAGCGACGCCGCCGCAAAGACCGTGATTTTTCCTTCATCCGCCAGTGCGTGGGCGGTGAGTGAGAGAGTCAGCGTTGCCCCTGCGAAAAGGCGTACCCATGAACGTGCCATTTGAAGCTCCTGTGCGTGTCGTTATATACAAATAAATATAACGATATATCGCAGGCGTTCCTAGCGCTAAATCGTACCCATTAATGCGTAAACTCAAGGAACGTTGTAAAAGATATCGGCGGGAAAGGAATAAACTTGAGAGCAAAACGCCCGGGCTGGCCGGGCGTTTTGGAGGAAATCATTGCTGCTTTTTAGGCTGGTCACGACGATGACCAATGTTCGAAAAGACGTTGAACACTTCACCCAGGCCGTAGATGGCACCGAGGATGATAGCCATCACTACTGGCACCATGATTACCGCGAATACCAGACTTTTCAACAACTCTAACATGGTTTTCTCCAGATCTTGTGAACGGCTTATTCTACCCTGAAAAGTAAGAAAAACATCCCCTTTTGTGCGGTGCGCTTTCCGCCCCCGGGCATTTGGGTCACAATAGCCTTTTTACCGGGACACTGTTATGCAGGCCGAAATTCTCCTCACCCTACGACTTCAGCAGAAGCTTTTCGCCGATCCGCGACGCATCGCCCTGTTAAAACAAATAGAACAAACTGGCTCGATTAGCCAGGGAGCCAAAAACGCCGGCATCAGCTATAAAAGCGCCTGGGATGCGATTAACGACATGAACACCCTGAGCGAACATACGCTGGTTGAGCGCGCCACCGGCGGGAAAGGCGGCGGCGGCGCCGTGTTGACGCGTTATGGGCAACGTCTGATCCAGCTCTACGATTTACTGGCGCAGATCCAGCAAAAAGCATTTGATGTGCTGAGCGATGACGACAACCTGCCGCTGGACAGCCTGCTGGGCGCCATCTCCCGTTTCTCTTTGCAGACCAGCGCCCGCAACCAGTGGTTTGGTACGGTGACGGGGCGCGATCATTCGCAGGTGCAGGAGCATATAGAGATTCTGCTCGCGGACGGTACGACGCGCCTGAAAGCCGCCATCACCGCGCAAAGTGGTCAACGCCTTGGGCTGAACGAAGGTCAGGAGGTGCTGGTATTACTCAAAGCGCCCTGGATCAGCATCGCACTCAACCCTGAGCAGGCCGCAGAGGCCGACAACCAGCTACGCGGGCGTATCAGCCACATCGAGCGCGGCGCAGAACAATGTGAAGTGCTGATGACCCTGCCGGATGGACAGTTGCTCTGCGCCACCGTTCCGGTGAACGACGCGACCGAATTAGACGAAGGTGCTGTGGTGACCGCATATTTCAATGCAGACAGGGTAATTATCGCCACATTGTGCTAAGCGCATTGACAACCCTGCTTACAGTGAGTATCCCTGACATCTGTTGCTGCAAAAAATGGGATAACACATGTCATCATTGCATATTTCGCAAGGCACGTTTCGTCTTAGCGATACCCGTACCTTATCGCTGCCAGAGTTAACCCTTCGCGCCGGAGAAAGCTGGGCGTTTGTGGGCACGAATGGCAGCGGAAAATCCGCGCTGGCCCGCGCTCTGGCAGGCGAATTAACCCAACTGAAGGGTGAACGTCGCTGCACCTTTACCCGGCTGACGCGCCTTTCCTTCGAACAGCTGCAAAAGCTGGTCAGCGATGAGTGGCAGCGTAACAATACCGATTTGCTCAGCCCCGGCGAAGAAGATACCGGCCGCACGACGGCGGAAATTATCCAGGATGAGATAAAAGATCCTGCCCGCTGTCAGCAGCTGGCGGAGCAATTTGGCATTACCGCCCTGCTTAATCGCCGCTTTAAATACCTTTCAACCGGTGAAACGCGCAAAACGCTGCTGTGTCAGGCGCTGATGAGCGAGCCGGAACTCCTGATCCTGGATGAACCGTTTGACGGACTGGATGTGCAATCCCGCGCGCAGCTGGCAGCGTTGCTGGCGTCGCTTAACCAGCAGGGATACACGCTTGTGCTGGTTCTTAACCGCTTTGATGAGATCCCGGATTTCGTACATTATGCGGGCGTGCTGGCGGACTGTAGCCTGACCGAAACCGGCGAGAAAGCCGTACTGCTTCGGCAGGCGCTGATTGCGCAGCTGGCGCACAGCGAGAAACTGGACGGTATTGCCCTGCCGGAGCCGGATGCGCCTTCAGCACGCCACGGGCTGGACCCTGACCAGCCGCGCATTGTGCTGCGCGATGGGGTGGTTGCTTACGACGATCGCCCTATTCTTAATCACCTCAGCTGGACGGTTAATCCTGGTGAGCACTGGCAGATCGTCGGCCCCAACGGGGCGGGTAAATCCACGCTGCTGAGCCTGATCACCGGGGATCACCCGCAGGGATACAGCAACGATCTCACCCTGTTCGGCCGTCGCCGCGGCAGCGGGGAAACCATCTGGGATATCAAAAAGCACATCGGCTATGTCAGCAGCAGCCTGCACCTGGACTACCGGGTGAGCACCACGGTGCGAAACGTGATCCTCTCTGGCTTCTTCGACTCCATTGGTATTTATCAGGCGGTATCCGACAAGCAGCACAAGCTGGCGCAGCAGTGGCTGGATATTCTGGGTATGGATAACCGGGTCGCCGATGCGCCATTCCACAGCCTGTCGTGGGGGCAGCAGCGGCTGGCATTGATCGTCCGCGCGCTGGTCAAGCACCCTACGCTGCTGATTCTTGACGAACCGTTGCAGGGGCTGGATCCGCTCAACCGTCAGCTGATCCGCCGCTTTGTGGATGTCCTGATTAGCGAAGGTGAAACCCAGCTGCTGTTTGTGTCCCACCATGCTGAAGATGCCCCGTCCTGCATCACCCATCGGCTGGAATTTGTCCCTGACGGCGAGCAATACCGCTACCTGCTGAGCAAAATCGATTAACACATGGAGGGCGCTGCCCTCCGCTTTTCAGACAACCTGCAACAATACATCTCTATCTCTTTGATCTACAATGCACTCAGTCTGTGAAAAAGCGCGTGTGAAAACCAGTGTAAACGATACCACTATTTTATCCCATGTCACACTTTTCGCGTCTCTGATATGCTATGGTTAATTCATACCATAAGCCTAATGGAGCGAAATATGCGAGTTCTGGTAACAGGTGGTAGCGGTTACATAGGAAGTCATACCTGTGTGCAACTGCTGCAAAGCGGCCACGATGTCGTCATTCTTGATAACCTGTGCAACAGTAAGCGCAGCGTGCTGCCGGTCATTGAACGCCTTTCGGGTAAACAGCCGACTTTCGTGGAAGGCGACATCCGCAATGAAGCATTGATGACTGAAATCCTTCACGATCACGCGATTGAAACCGTTATCCACTTCGCGGGCCTGAAAGCGGTTGGCGAATCGGTGGCAAAACCGCTTGAGTACTATGACAACAACGTTAACGGTACCCTGCGTCTGATCTCCGCCATGCGAGCGGCCAACGTTAAAAATTTTATCTTCAGCTCCTCCGCGACCGTCTACGGCGATCAGCCAAAAATCCCTTACGTTGAAAGCTTCCCGACCGGTACGCCGCAAAGCCCGTATGGCAAAAGCAAGCTGATGGTAGAGCAGATCCTGACCGACCTGCAAAAAGCCCAGCCTGAGTGGAGCATCGCCTTGCTGCGCTACTTCAACCCGGTCGGCGCACATCCGTCAGGTGATATGGGCGAAGATCCGCAGGGCATTCCTAATAACCTGATGCCGTATATCGCGCAGGTTGCCGTAGGGCGCCGCGATTCCCTGGCGATTTTTGGTAACGATTATCCCACCGAAGATGGCACCGGCGTGCGCGATTACATTCACGTCATGGATCTGGCCGACGGCCACGTGGCGGCGATGCAGCAGCTGGCTGATAAACCGGGCGTGCATATTTACAACCTCGGCGCCGGGATCGGCAGCAGCGTGCTGGACGTGGTGAATGCCTTCAGTAAAGCCTGCGGCAAGCCGGTGAATTATCACTTCGCTCCCCGCCGGGATGGCGACCTCCCGGCTTACTGGGCCGATGCCACCAAAGCGGATAAAGAGCTTAACTGGCGTGTCACCCGCACGCTTGATGAAATGGCACAGGATACCTGGCACTGGCAGTCGCGCCATCCGCAAGGCTATCCAGATTAAGGATTTGTCATGACGCAATTCAATCCCGTCGATCACCCGCATCGTCGTTTTAACCCGCTCAGCGGGCAATGGATTTTAGTTTCACCGCATCGCGCCAAGCGCCCCTGGCAGGGCGCGCAAGAGACGCCGGCTAAACAGACGCTGCCGCAGCATGATCCGGACTGTTTCCTCTGCCCGGGCAATACGCGCGTGACGGGCGATAAAAACCCGGACTACCAAGGCACCTTCGTGTTTACTAACGACTTTGCCGCGCTGATGACCGATACGCCGGACGCGCCGGAAAGCCATGACCCGCTGATGCGCTGCGAAAGCGCCCGCGGCACCAGCCGCGTGATCTGCTTCTCGCCCGATCACAGCAAAACGCTGCCGGAGCTGAGCGTGGAGGCGCTGAAAGAGGTGGTCAGCACCTGGCAGGCGCAAACCGCAGAGCTGGGGCAGAGCTATCCCTGGGTGCAGGTGTTCGAAAACAAAGGCGCGGCGATGGGCTGCTCCAACCCGCATCCGCACGGTCAGATCTGGGCGAACAGCTTCCTGCCGAATGAAGCCGAGCGTGAGGACCGACTGCAAAAAGCATATTTCGCCCAGAACGGTTCGCCGATGCTGGTGGATTACACCCAGCGTGAGCTGGCGGATGGCAGCCGTACCGTGGTGGAAACCGAGCACTGGCTTGCGGTGGTCCCTTACTGGGCGGCGTGGCCGTTTGAGACGCTGCTGCTGCCTAAAGCCCATGTTCAGCGCATTACCGAACTCAGCGACGCCCAGCGTGACGACCTGGCGCTGGCGCTGAAAAAACTGACCAGCCGCTACGACAACCTCTTCCAGTGCTCCTTCCCCTACTCCATGGGCTGGCACGGCGCGCCGTTTAACGGCGAAGAGAATCAACACTGGCAGTTACATGCACACTTCTACCCGCCGCTGCTGCGTTCTGCGACGGTACGTAAATTCATGGTGGGCTATGAAATGCTGGCGGAAACCCAGCGCGACCTGACGGCGGAACAGGCGGCAGAACGTCTGCGTGCCGTTAGCGACGTCCATTACCGCGAATCAGGAGTCTAAAAAATGAGTCTGAAAGATAAAACACAATCCCTGTTTGCTGAAAAATTTGGCTACCCTGCCACCCATGTTATCCAGGCGCCAGGCCGCGTTAATCTGATCGGCGAGCACACCGACTATAACGACGGTTTTGTCCTGCCGTGTGCCATCGACTACCAGACGGTGATCAGCTGCGCGAAACGCGACGATCGTCATGTGCGAGTGATCGCCGCGGATTACGGCAACGAAATTGACGAATTTTCCCTCGATGCGCCGATCGTGACCCACGAAAGCCAGCAGTGGTCGAACTATGTTCGCGGCGTGGTGAAGCACCTGCAAAAGCGTAACAAGAATTTCGGCGGGGCCGATCTGGTGATCAGCGGCAACGTGCCGCAGGGGGCGGGATTAAGCTCTTCCGCATCGCTGGAAGTGGCGGTCGGCACCGTGTTCCAGCAGCTTTATCATCTGCCGCTGGACGGGGCGCAAATCGCCCTCAACGGTCAGGAAGCGGAAAACCAGTTCGTAGGCTGCAACTGCGGCATTATGGATCAGCTGATTTCCGCGCTGGGCAAGAAAGAACACGCTTTGCTGATTGACTGCCGCTCGCTCGGGACCAAAGCGGTTCCGCTGCCTAAAGGTGCGGCTGTGGTGATCATCAACAGCAACTTCAAACGCACCCTGGTGGGCAGCGAGTACAACACCCGTCGCGAACAGTGCGAAACCGGCGCGCGCTTCTTCCAGCAGCCAGCCCTGCGTGATGTCTCACTTGATGAATTTAACAAGGTTGCCCACGAGCTGGATCCGGTTGTCACGAAGCGCGTGCGCCATATACTGACGGAAAATACCCGCACCGTAGAAGCCGCCTCCGCGCTGGCGAAAGGTGACCTGAAACGGATGGGCGAGCTGATGGCCGAATCGCATGCCTCCATGCGTGACGATTTCGAAATCACCGTGCCGCAAATCGACACCCTGGTTGAAATTGTGAAAGCCACGATTGGCGACAAAGGCGGCGTGCGTATGACCGGCGGCGGATTTGGCGGGTGCGTCGTCGCCCTGGTGCCGGAAGAGCTGGTCCCTGCCATTCAGGACGCGGTGGCTAAACAGTACGAAGCCAAAACGGGCATCAAAGAAACTTTCTATGTCTGCAAAGCATCACAAGGAGCCGGACAGTGCTAAACGAAACACCAACACTCGCACCGGATGGTCTGCCGTATCGCCTGTTAACCCTGCGCAACAGCGCCGGGATGGTGGTTACGCTGATGGACTGGGGCGCAACGTTACTTTCTGCCCGCGTACCGATGCCTGACGGCAGCGTGCGCGAAACCCTGCTTGGCTGCGCATCGCCGGAGCAGTATATCGAGCAGACCGCTTTTCTGGGCGCATCCATAGGCCGCTACGCTAACCGCATCGCCAGAAGCCAGTTTACGCTGGACGGCGTAACGTATTCCCTGCTTGCCAGCCAGGGCGAAAATCAGCTGCACGGCGGCCCGGAAGGGTTTGATAAACGTCGCTGGAAGATTGTGCAGCAAAATGACGGTGAGGTCTGGTTCTCTCTGGACTCCCTCGATGGAGACCAGGGCTTCCCGGGCAATCTCACTGCAACCGCGCGCTTCACCCTGACCGAAGATAATCGCATCGCCATTGAGTATCGCGCGACCGTCGATAAGCCGTGCCCGGTCAACCTGACTAACCACGCCTATTTCAACCTTGACGGTAATCAGACCGATGTCCGCAGCCACAAACTCCAGATCCTGGCGGACGAGTATCTCCCGGTCGATGAGATGGGTATCCCTTATCAGGCGCTGAAACCGGTAAGCGGAAATAGCTTTGATTTCCGACAGCCGAAAACCATTGCTCAGGATTTCCTGAGTGATGACGATCAGCGCAAGGTGAAAGGCTACGACCACGCGTTCCAGTTGCAGGCAAAAGGCGATCTTTCTCAACCTGCCGCACAGGTCTGGTCTGCTGATGAGAAGTTACAGATGACGGTCTACACCACCGCCCCTGCCCTACAGTTCTACTCCGGTAACTATCTGGAGGGTACTACGGCGCGTGAACATGACGCCTACGGCGCCTGGCAAGGACTGGCGCTGGAGAGCGAGTTCCTTCCGGACACGCCTAACCATCCTGAATGGCCGCAGCCGGACTGTGTGCTACGTCCGGGTGAAGAGTACGTAAGCGTCACCGAGTATCATTTCATTCCGCGCGCTTAATGTCCGGCGGCGCACGGGCCTACGAATATAGGCCTGATAAGCGAAGCGCCATCCGGCAAAAAAGACTGGCCCTCATCGCGAGGGCTTTTTTATCTCCGCCTTGCTGAAAATAGCGGCGATCGCAGACAAAATCATAACCCTGGATTCACATGCATCTTACACTCTCGAACTATTTTCGCTATGGTTAGGGTTAATCGTTGCTGCTGGCACAGTCACGGCAATATAATGAGAATTGTTATCATTCAAAATGCTTGAGGAGTAAGAAATGGCTAATACTAAGCTTGTCCTGGTGCGCCACGGCGAAAGCCAGTGGAACAACGAAAACCGCTTCACCGGTTGGTATGACGTTGATCTGTCCGAGAAAGGCGTGAGCGAAGCAAAAGCGGCAGGTAAACTGCTGAAAGAAGAAGGCTTCACCTTTGACTTTGCTTACACCTCTGTGCTGAAACGTGCCATCCATACCCTGTGGAACGTTCTGGACGAGCTGGATCAGGCCTGGCTGCCGGTTGAGAAATCCTGGAAACTGAACGAGCGTCACTACGGTGCGCTGCAAGGCCTGAACAAAGCGGAAACCGCAGAAAAATACGGTGACGAGCAGGTTAAGCAGTGGCGTCGTGGTTTTGCGGTCACGCCTCCAGAGCTGAGCAAAGATGACGAGCGCTATCCGGGCCACGATCCGCGTTACGCGAAGCTGACTGAGGCTGAACTGCCGCAGACCGAAAGCCTGGCGCTGACCATCGACCGCGTTGTGCCTTACTGGAACGAAACCATTCTGCCACGCCTGAAAAGCGGCGAGCGCGTCATTATCGCTGCTCACGGTAACTCCCTGCGTGCGCTGGTGAAATACCTGGACAACATGGGCGAAGATGAAATCCTCGAGCTGAATATCCCTACCGGCGTGCCGCTGGTGTACGAGTTCGACGAAAACTTCAAGCCAGTTAAACATTACTACCTGGGTAACGCCGACGAAATCGCTGCAAAAGCGGCGGCCGTGGCGAACCAGGGTAAAGCGAAGTAATATTCGCCGGACATAAAAAAAGCGTGGAGCAATCCACGCTTTTTTATTGCCCGGGACAAACTTAGCCGCGACGCGCTTTAACCGCATCCGCCAACTGACGCAGGATCGCATCGGTATCGTCCCAGCCAATGCAGGCATCCGTCACGCTCTTACCGTAGACCAGCGGCTCGCTGCCCTCCAGGTTCTGGTTGCCTTCCACCAGATGGCTCTCAATCATCACCCCAATCACTGCGCGTTCACCGCTGGCGATTTGCTGACACACATCTGCGCCGACTTCCATCTGCTTTTTAAACTGTTTGCTGGAGTTGGCATGGCTGAAATCGATCATCACCTGCGGTGCCAGACCCGCTTTCTCCAGCCCTGCTTTTACCTCCGCTACGTGTTTAGCACTGTAGTTAGGCTCTTTACCGCCGCGCAGTATGATATGGCAATCGCCATTACCGCTGGTATTCACGATAGCGGAGTGGCCCCACTTGGTCACCGACAGGAAGCAGTGCGGTGCGCCAGCCGCATTAATGGCGTCAATAGCGACTTTAATGGTGCCATCAGTGCCATTTTTGAACCCCACCGGGCATGACAGGCCAGACGCCAGCTCACGGTGAACCTGAGATTCCGTCGTACGCGCGCCAATAGCGCCCCAGCTCATCAGGTCAGCCAGATACTGCGGGGTGATCATATCGAGGAATTCTCCGGCAGCAGGCAGCCCGCTGTCGTTGATCTCCAGCAGCAGCTTACGCGCAATGCGCAGGCCGTCGTTGATCTGGAAACTGTTGTCCATATGCGGATCGTTGATCAACCCTTTCCAGCCCACGGTGGTACGCGGTTTTTCGAAATAAACGCGCATCACGATTTCCAGTTCGCCTTTCAGCTCTTCACGCAAGGCGAGCAGACGCGACGCATACTCTTTGGCCGCAGCAGGATCGTGAATGGAGCACGGCCCAATGACTACCAGAAGACGATCGTCGCTACCTTTCAGGATCTTGTGGATCGCCTTGCGGGCATGAGACACCGTGTTGGCGGCATTTTCGGTGGCGGGGAATTTTTCAAGGAGCGCTACGGGAGGTAATAACTCATTGATCTCTTTAATGCGTAAATCGTCGTTCTGATAATTCATCTTCTTTCCGGCTCTGCCATATCTTTAGTAATGAAAGCAATCCTTTCAATCTAACTTGTCGGCCACGAAGTGTAAACGGGCTTTTACACTTCGCGCAGATAATTCCTGGAATTCGCCTAAAATACACAACAAAATAGCGAAAAATGAGATCTCGCCTAAGCTTTTTACTTGTAACGACTGTTTTTAAATATTTATACGCGATTCCATCCTGACATAAATCAGGAAACTGGGATCTTTCGCCACTGAACAAGATGCACTGTTGGAGAATGTTATCCAGCGTAACGATAAGAACAGGAGCACCATGATGAAAATGACGAAACTGACTACGCTTTTCCTGACGGCAACCCTTACTCTGGCAAGCGGTAGCGTACTGGCTGCTGACGCAGGCTCATCCGGCAGCAATGGCGACGCTAATGCCGCTGCCGAAGCGGGCCAGGTTGCGCCGGATGCAAAACAGAATATTGCGCCAAACAATGTTGATAACAGTAATATCAACACGGGCAATACCAACACCGGCGGGACGAGCACAGGCACGATGAACCATGAGGGTATGACCACCGACGAGGTTCATAAAAACTCTGTGTGTAAAGACGGGAAATGCCCGGACCCGAATGACAAAGTAGGCAGCGATGCCAATACCAAAACGGACGGTACTACCCAGTAACCTTCCGTAAGGTAAAACAGGGAGAGCGAATGCTCTCCTTTTTTATTTAAGCTCTTAAAAACGCTAAACTAAAAATAATAATAAATCAGGAACGATACCATGGCGCACTCCCACTCCCACTCCCACTCCACTGGCGATGAAAATGCCAAACGGCTTCTGCTGGCTTTTGGCGTCACTGCCACCTTTATGATAATTGAGGTAACAGGCGGGCTGATATCCGGATCGCTGGCGCTGCTGGCCGATGCCGGGCATATGCTGACCGACGCTGCCGCGCTCCTGTTTGCTCTGCTGGCCGTGCAGTTTGCCCGTCGCCCTCCCAATACCCGCCACACCTTTGGCTGGCTCAGACTGACCACGCTTGCCGCCTTTGTGAATGCGATTGCACTGGTGGTCATTACTCTTCTTATCGTCTGGGAGGCTTTTCAGCGCTTTCGGCATCCACAACCGATAGCCGGGACGACAATGATGGTTATCGCCATTGCCGGGTTGGTCGCCAATATTCTGGCGTTCTGGATATTGCACCGCGGTAGCAGTGAAAAAAATCTGAACGTACGGGCCGCGGCGCTTCATGTGCTGGGCGATCTGCTGGGTTCCGTAGGGGCCATCGTAGCCGCGCTGATCATTATGGGCACGGGCTGGACCCCTATCGACCCGATTCTTTCCGTGCTGGTATCGTGCCTTGTATTACGCAGTGCCTGGCGGCTGTTGAAAGAGAGCGTCAATGAGCTGCTGGAAGGCGCTCCCACGTCGCTGGATATTGGCGAGCTAAAACGCAATCTGTGTCGTTCCATTCCTGAAGTCCGTAACGTTCACCACGTTCACGTCTGGCTGGTGGGTGAGAAACCGCTTATGACGCTGCACGTTCAGGTTATTCCGCCCCACGATCACGATGCGTTGCTTGAACGTATTCGGCACTTCCTTGAGCATCACTACGAAATTGCGCACGCCACCATCCAGATGGAGTATCAGCCATGTAACGGGCCAGACTGTCACCTGAACGAGGCGCAGTCCGGCCACTCACACGCCCATCACCATTAACGGGAAAGCGCGCGCGAGCCACGCTCACGCGCGCTGTTAATCCACATGCGGCTACCGTTCAGGGCAATGACCGTCAGCAGCATGTACTCCAGCGACATGGCATAAACACCCTGGCGGGCAAAAATCACCACGCTAATGACGTTGATGACCACCCACAGCAGCCAGTTCTCAACGTATTTACGGGTCATCAGGATCATTGCGGCAATCGACAACACCATCATGCAGGAATCCCAGAACGGGAAGGCATCCGGCTGAAGCTCAGGCATCGTCACGTTTAATCCCAGACCCGACATGACCGAGACCGCCACGCGCGTCAGGAAGGCAAATACCGGATCAATAAAGACGGTCATAAAGCCGATAGCTACCACGCAGGCCGCGAACCAGGTGATGGCTTTTGGCAACGGCAGCCAGCGGATTTGCAGTTCCGCCTCCTGCTGACTGTTTTGCCGAGACCAGGCGTACCAGCCATAGATATTGGCTGCGAAGAAGAACAGTTGTAGAAGCAGGCTGGCGTAGAGCTGGATCTGGAAGAAGATGATCGCAAACAGCGTGACGTTTATCAGCCCGAACGCATAGTTGCTGATCTTCTCAAGGCTGGCCAGCCAGATACAGAGTAAACCGGCCAGCGTACCCACCGCTTCAATCCACGACAGGTCATAGCCGCCCGCACCAATCGGGATATGAACCAGGATGTTCTGTGTGCTAAAAAAATCCATTTTTTCTCCGGGGCGTAATAAGTTAAGTACGTAGTGTAGCCGCAAAATCCAGCATACGGTTAAGTGGAATTAACGCGCCTTCACGCAGAGCGGCATCCACGTGGATCTCATGCGCTGCGCCACCGTTTTCCAGCCCCTCCGCAATCGCTTTGAGCCCATTCATCGCCATCCACGGGCAATGCGCGCAGCTTCGGCAGGTCGCCCCTTCTCCGGCGGTCGGCGCTTCGAGCAACGTTTTTTCCGGCACGGCCTGCTGCATCTTGTAGAAGATACCGCGATCGGTCGCCACAATGAGCTGCTTGTGTGACAGGGTTTTCGCAGCATGAATGAGCTGGCTGGTTGACCCGACGGCATCCGCCATGTCGACGATGGACTGCGGGGATTCCGGGTGCACCAGAATCGCGGCGTCCGGGTATAACCCTCTCATGCGCGTCAGGGCCTGGGTCTTAAACTCGTCGTGAACGATACAGGCGCCCTGCCAGCACAGCACATCCGCACCGGTTTGTTTTTGTACATAGTTTCCCAGGTGACGATCGGGCGCCCAGATGATTTTCTCCCCCAGGCTGTCCAGATGCTCAATCAGCTCAACGGCGATACTGGAGGTCACTACCCAGTCTGCCCGGGCTTTCACCGCCGCAGACGTGTTGGCATAGACCACCACGGTACGATCAGGGTGGGCATCACAGAAGGCGGTGAACTCATCAATCGGGCAACCGAGGTCAAGGGAGCATTCGGCATTCAGCGTCGGCATCAGTATGGTTTTTTCCGGGCTGAGAATTTTTGCCGTTTCGCCCATGAAGCGCACACCTGCAACCAGCAGCGTGGAGGCAGGATGTTTTGCACCGAAACGCGCCATTTCCAGGGAATCTGAGATACAGCCGCCCGTCTCTTCTGCCAGCTGCTGAATTTCCGGGTCGGTGTAGTAATGCGCCACCATCACCGCATCACGCTCTTTAAGCAGGCGCTTAATTTTTTCACGATAGAACTGTTTTTCATCCCGGCTTAGCGGAGCTGGCTTCGGCGGGAAGGGATAGATTGCGGTTTCGGGATCAAACATCACACTCATTATGGCTTCTCGTTTTACTGGCTTAACAATATTGCCTTTGTTTTGCATGAGATAACAAAAATGAGGCAATGGTGTTTTGTATACTAAACAAGATAGCGAATTTGAGGGGGAATGTCATCGGGAATTGATGCCGGTAGCATCTGTCGGGTGGCGGCTTCGCCTTACCCGACCTACAAGGCACTGGCGAACGACAGATAGCAAAAAGGCGCCTTTAGGGCGCCTTTCAACACTGGTGGGTCGTGCAGGATT
>NZ_JADCKV010000034.1:0-5286 GCF_014982105.1 Enterobacter cloacae complex sp. P18RS
GATCCACCCACCCCAGCGCATTCGGCGCATACTGGTAAAGGTTTATCCCCCCCGCCAGCCCTATCGGGTCCTGCTGCGTAAATCGTCCGCAGTCCGGGTCATAATACCGGAACAGATTGTAGTGCAGCCCTGTCTCACGGTCCAGGTATTGCCCCTGCATGCGCAGGTTCTGAGAATATCCTGATACCTTCGTCTCGCTTTCCCGTAGCAGCTTGCCCCAGGCGCTGTTCACCCCTTCCCAGCGCACCTGCCCTTCGCTATCCGTCATCCGCTCCGGCGTGCCGTTGGGTTGGCAGTGGAACCAGAAGATTTCCGGGGCATCAACGCCGTCAATACGTGCCAGCGGATCGTAGCTGTCCTGATCGCTGTAGACGTAGGTGAGCGGCACATCCCCGTGCACCTCCTGCAACAGCCGGAACCCTTCCCAGACAAACCGGGTGGTGACCGGCTTGCCGGTTGGCTGGCCGCCCAGCATCTGGCGGCGCGTTTTGCTGATGCGTCGCCCGAGCGGGTCATAGCGGAAGCTGACCTGCGTCTGCGGCCTGTTGCGGTCCCGCGGCTGGCTGATGACCTCCGTCAGGCGGTGCTCGCCGTCGTAGCGGTAGTGCCAGCGGGTCTGGCCGTTATCCTTCTCCACGGTGCGGCCGTGGATGTCATAGCGCCAGCGAATGCCGTTGAGGTGCGTCAGACGGTTGTGCGTGACCTTCTCAGCAGAGCCTTCGAGCGGGTTACCGGCAGCATCCCAGCGCCACTGCTCCTGGCCGGGCAGCGTGCCGTCCTGAACCAGCAGACGTCGGCGCTGTCATACTGCCAGCGGTACCAGCTGAACGGGTTATCGTCCCGCTCTTCGCGGACCAGGTTATTGCGATAGTCGTAATCCCAGCGGCGGGACCAGCGGCGCGGCGACGGGCGCTGCGCATTGCCGGTAAAAACGTCCCGGCGATGCAGTCGACCGAGACGGTCATATTCGCTGCGTGTGGTTAGCAGCCCCTGCGTACGGCTGGTTTCACGGTGAAGTTCGTCGCGGGTAAAGTCGGAGACCGAGAGCTTATCAAGCGCGATGCTGAGCAGATGCCCGCTGCCGTAGTAGAACTGTTTCAGCTCCCGGCCATCGGGCAGCGTGACGGAGGTGCGGTTACCCAGCGCGTCATACTCCCACGCCAGCTCCCCGTGTTCGCCCGTTTCGCGCGTGACGCGCCCGAGCGCGTCATACTCAAACACAAGCTCCTGCTCGGCCTCGGCGCTCCAGGCATCGGCTGAAAGCGCGGGATGCAGCCCAATCCGGCTCAGAAGGCCGGACGGGGTGTAGTGGTAGCGGGTCTGCCCCTCCGGCGTGGTGCGGGCGACCAGCTGGCCGCTCGCGCTCCAGGCGAAGGCATGGGTAATGGCCTCCGGATGTCCGGCGGCAAAGGTGCGCGCTATCGTACGCCCGCAGGCATCGTAGCGATACTGCGAGGCCACGCCATCCAGACCCACCTCTTCCAGCAGCAGCGAGTCTGCGCCCCAGCGGAACTGATACGCTTCGCCGTTTTCGTTTTCCAGGGCAATCAGACGCCCGCGGCTGTCCCAGCGGCGGCGCACCTCTTCACCCTGCGTATTACGGGTGGCGGTTAAGCGCCCTGCCTCGTCGTATCTGAACTCGCTCTCTTTCCCGTCGGCGCCCGCATGCTTCACCGGCAGACCACGTTCGTTCCATTTGAGCGACTCTGTCCACCCTTCCGGGCGATCGAGCTGCACCGGACGCCCCGCGGCGTCGTAGCGGTAACGCGTCTCTTCGCCGTCGGCGCTTATCTCAGCCACCAGCCAGCCCAGCGGATGATAACGGTATTGTGTCACACGGCCCGAACAGTCCGTCGCACGCACCATCTGCCCGGCTTCGTTGTACTCCTGGTAGCGGTTGTTCCCGGCGGCATCAACTTCTTCCACAACCTGACCAAACTCGTCCCGACGCAGCAGCGTGGTCTGCCCCATCGGATCCACCACGCGTTTCAGCCCGTGATGTTCGTCATACAGGAACCGGGTGGCGCTACCGTCAGCTTCGATGATGGACGCCGGAAGCGCACGGTGCTCCAGCCAGGTGGTGGTGCGGGTATTGCCATCGGCGTCGATCTCCTGCACCCGGTTGCCCATCTCGTCATAGACGAAGGTAACGGCATTACCCAGCGGATCGATGCGACGCGTGAGGAGTTCGTTGTCATCCCACTCGTAGCGCCAGTTCTCACCGCGCTCGTCAACGTAGCGAACAATCAGGTTTTGCGCGTTCCAGTAATGCTTTCGCGTCAGACCGTCGTAGTGATCGACGGTCGTCAGCCCGGCGGCTAAATCGTAGGTAAAGCGACAGCCGTCGCCGGTGCTGGTGCGATTTTCCACCACGCGCCAGTGGTCGAATTTTTGCCAGCGGTATTCGCTCTCCAGCCCGCCCGGCAGACGGTGCCAGACCATCAGGCCATCATCGTTATAACGGTATTCACGGGTTACCACGCCGGAGGCATCCGTTGCGCTGGCCAGCTGGCCGCGCGCGTCGTACCCCCACTGCATCAGCGGCCATGTCTGGTTGCCGTCAAAATGGCTCGCCGAGGTAACGCGCTGCGGGAAACGTTCATCGTCATAGCGCAGGGTGACATCGATCGCTCGCGGCTCATCGTGCAGACCGACCAGCCGCCCGTGCTCATCCCATTCAGTCAGCAGCGCGTTGCCGTATTCGTCGCTGAGGGAGACCAGGCGCAGGATGGAGGGGTTAGCGCGGGTCGGTTTATACAGACGCCACACCGCGCCGTCATCGTCGGCTATCGCCACGTCGCCGCTCTCATTGCGGCGGATGATAATGCCTTCGCTGATGCTGTAAAACGCGCGGTCGACCGGCGGCAGCTCGAAGCTCAGCTCGCGCCCGGTTTCATCGAACCAGGTGGCGTTGTTTTCTTCCAGCGTCAGATAGCTGTCAAAGGTGGTAGCCCAGCCCAGACCAAACAGCCCTTCGCGGGTGGTCAGGCTGTTGTAGCTGCGCTGCCAGCGCAGTGGAAAGCGCCCCGGCAGCGAGAAATCGAGTTCGTCGTCGTCATTCAGCACCTTCACGCCGGTAGCGGCATGAACCGGGTGCGAGGAGCCGAACACGGCGTTGACGGCCATATCAGCCAGCATCCCGCCACCGGCAGCAGCCAGCGCGCAGGGCATGTTTTTCAGGATCTTGCCCGGACGCCCGCGCAGCAGGGAGAGCGCAATCATCCCCAGCGCCAGACCCGGCGTTTTACCGCTTTTGATATCGCGGACCGTGAGCGTGTCGCCGCCTATGATCACGTTCGGGGAGACGTCGTCGGAAACGGTGCCCTCGCAGGTGGTGCGATCTTTTGCGCGCACCGCAGGCTGTCCGTTGATGAAGACGCTTTTCGAGCCTTCCGCCAGATACTGCGGCCCGGAGTGTTTATCACACGCCACCTTGTCTTCTTCCAGCGGCGAGGTCCCCGCGGCGGCAGAGGCGACGCTGGGCTGCCACATCTCGCTGCCGAACTGTCCGGCAGCGGAGAGCAGCATACCCGCGTAGTCGGCAAAGCTGCCCGGCGACTGCGGCTCAGGGGACGGGGTATCGGCAGGCGTTAACGTCCCGGCGGCGCGTGCAGCGGGAAGTTTATTTGTCAGAACATTGCTCGAACCGGTGGTGATTTTGCCCGCGGGCGACGGCGGGAAAAGCGCGTTACCCAGCCCTTCAGCGGCGTTGCTGATATCGTCGGTGATCCCGGCGACGTTCGCCAGAACCCCACCAATAATGCCGCTCAACAGACAGCTGGATCCAATCGCCGCCACGCCTGCTGCTGCGGCCCCGGCTCCCAGCAGTGGGGCCGCGACGGTCGCTGCCGCGCCCACCGCCGCGCCAATCACCGCATAGGCAGCGCCTTCCGCCACAATGCTGGTAATATCAGCAAAAATGCTGGAGTGAATAATCTCGTCGCCCTTACGGGCCGCGTTGTTATCGCTCATGCCTTACACATTCCGGTTGTCGTTTAGCGTCAGACTCTGCTTCAGTGCGCTCCAGCGCGCCTCGTCCTCTTCCGTAAAGGCTTTTAAGGCCGAGAGGGTAAAAATCATCAGTACCGGTTTGCCTGGCGTCTGCACGGCCAGCTGTTTTTGCCACAGGCGCTGGCCGTTACGGTCAAAGGTGGTCTCAACTTCTACCCCATCAATGTTGCCGGCAGGCCCGGCTTTTACGTGCTGAAATTCGCTCTGGGCGATCTCACCCATCTGAGGACGCAGCACGTCCCACTGGCGGTGAAACTCTTGTTCGTAGTCGCTGCCATCCGGGATAACGCCGCGGCTGACCACCACGGACAGCCCGCTTTCGTCATCGCGAATGATGTTCATGCTGTTGTCCTGCCAGGCGGCAGGAAAAAGGGTAAAGGAACCTTCCTGGAGGGTGTATTTCATCGGTGAACTCGCGTCTAAAATTGCTAAAGGGTTTTACGTGCCGCCACGGACAACCCGGCGGCAGACAGAAAGCGGTTACTCTTCCGGGGGCGTAAATTTCTCCTGCACCGCCGCATCAATATCCCCTTTATGCCCTGACCCCGGCGCCGTTGTGCCCGGTTGGGTGCCCGACGTATTCAGGTGCAGCTTGCCGCCCGTGGTGATATAGCCGTCCCCTTCAACGAAGAAGTTGAACTCTTTGCCGATCAGGTTAATTTTGCCGTTAGCGTTAAGCTCAATAGCACTCTCGCCCGAGACCAGCCGCAGCTTCGTCCCGGAAGCAATAACATACTGCTCTACCGCCGCATCCAGCTTGCCTTTACCCGTCAGGATCTCGGTTCCGCCTTTCACGGCCTGGATCTGATTAGCCTCCACGCGATGCAGCTCATTTTTCTTCACGTAATGGCTGCGTGCGCCGCCAACGCTGTGCGTTTCATCATTCTTGACGCTGGTGTCCAGATTCCGCTCGGCCTGGATCCACACCTGTTCCGCGCCCGCCTTGTCCTCAAAGCGCAGGGCGTTGGCGTTGTCCACTGAACCGTCTTTCGTGCGGCTCATAAAGCCCATCTGCGTCGCGGCAGCCGGCAGCGCCCACGGCGGCATGCTTGCTTCGTTATAGACACGACCAGTGATAATCGGACGGTCCGGGTCGCCGTTGATAAAGTCCACCACCACCTCATCACCGACGCGCGGGATCTGCACCCCGCCGTAGCCCTGGCCCGCCCAGGCGCTCGACACGCGCACCCAGCAGGAGCTGGTGTCATCGCCTTTCGCCAGACGGTCCCAGTGGAACTTCACCTTCACCCGGCCGTATTTGTCCGTCCAGATACT
>NZ_JADCKV010000035.1:0-59978 GCF_014982105.1 Enterobacter cloacae complex sp. P18RS
TTTATACCACAGTTATTGTAAGGATATTCTATGCTATTTTAATTAGATGTTTTGTTATATTTTCATTTGAAGCTACTATTCATTGCATGGGCAAGTTAAATAACTAAAAAAACTTACTAAATTTCTGTTGGTACAGTAGCTTACATTATACAGTTTAGAGCTGAATACACCTGTGATTATAAAGCCTATTGAATAAATGTTGGTCGATAGATATGAGGGTGATCATGTGAACTTCATTTAAGGAAAGCGAAAGTAGTGATAAACGGAGTCTCTATCGCGAACTATCAATTTCAAGTGAAAATGTCTGAAGATATCATTGTGAATCAATTTCATTGTTCTTTAATTACGAGGTGTTTTTTAACTCGAAGTGGTTAATATTTACACAAACATTTTATTGATGTCACATTCAGAAAATACTGAATATAAATTGTACCCTTAGAATGGCTGATTGACGATAGATGCCGTGAATAAAGTCCGCTCGATGTAGTAGGGCTATTCTTATTGCCCATGAGGTTTGAACACTCTGCTTGTGGCCACGATTCCTACGCGCGCGTTAATCAACGACGGTTTATCCCACCACCCAGGCGCGTATGACCACAGCACCGAATCGAGGTGCAGCTGCTCGTCGCGTTCGCTCAGTAGCAGGACCTTGGTACCGGGTGCGACGTTGAATCGGCCAATAGGTTCCGGGTCATAAGCGATGTCACGATCGGCTTCATCGGCCAGATATGCCAGATATTCTTCACGGGTTTGGGCTTGTGCAAAACGTCCACACATAGAAACCTCCAGTCAGTCAGACTGAAAGTATAGGGCAGGGAGAAAAAGTAGCGCGCGCTGGTTAAGTCTTACAATCGGATCGGTTGTGATTATGGTTAGACGTCAGATGGGCGTAAAGCGGGACGTTGCGAAACTGGAAAGAGCTACGCAAAAGAGGGGGATTTTGGGGGCAGATTTGGGGGCATTTTGAAAGAAGGGACACCGATAGGGGCACAAAAAAGACCGTGCACGTCCGTAGATGTCCGTTAAATGTTTTTGGCTAACTCATTGAAATCATGATAAATTAAGCCATTTCAATGAGTTGCGGATTTTCTGCACACTAAAACTGCACAAACAGCTTTTTCATTGGATAGCACCGCTAAATCAATCAATTAAGAACCCGGCTTTACTTCGTCAGCCCTGCGTGGACATCCATATCACCACAGGAGCGAAGAAGGTTGATGATACACTTTCTTCGGAAACAGAGGGAGCAAAGTGAGCAGCACGATTATGCGGAATAGTTAAATTTAAAGGGCAATGTCGTAAAAAAGCCTGCATTTTGCAGGCATTAATAATGATGGATTGTAATTTTTCTCATTCTGAGTGAAATAAATGCTGTGTTGTTAACCGGACTAGTGACAGAAAATATTATAAATATTGTTTGGCAGCATCAGATATTTCCTGAGAGGTAAGTTCCCTGTCTGAAGCAACATAGATAGAATTATGATCTCCCGTCAACGACGGAAAGCTTGCAGTCATGATCTGAAGATTTATTTCTTCACCATCCGGATATGTCTGGCGTACAGACGTTATGCCCTTAAGCACGATAATGACTTTGCTGGGGTTGGCATTAAAAAAAATGATCACCTTTTTCATATATCACTCTATATCTCTTTGTTATTGTGCAAGGTAAGAATGTTCCATAAGCGTGGCTCCTTTCCTTTTTTTGCTCTCTTTGGGAAATAAAAGCAAGCAATATCCTGCCTTAACGTGTATGGTGGCAACCCTTTTCATTCAGGAGCAGCCTATGTCGGGACGTAAAAACTCGCAACTTCGTCGCAATTATTTAGTCAAATGTTCATGTCCAAACTGCGCTAAAGAGTCAGAGCACAGTTTCACTCGCATACAAAAGGGGGCCCAACTTGTCTGTCCCTACTGTAGCGCTTTGTTTAAATCCTCTCAGCGTCTCTGAAGAAATACTCATACAAGAAGTGGAAGAGACGATGTTTTTCGCGGTCACCTGACCTCAATAACACTTTACTGATTTACAAGCAGTTAGCATCGGATTGTAGACTGCTTGTGCAGTCCACGAGCCAGAAGCAACATCATCGTCAACGCGGCTGTGTGCTGATATTATTTATCGCAAAGCGTTACATTCGCAGCAGCAGGGCCTTTATCGCCGCTTACGATGATAAATTCGACTTTCTGACCTCCAAAAAGTGTTTTGAAGTTCTCTCCCTGAAGGGCAGAGAAATGCACGAAAACATCTTTGCTGCCATCTACAGGGGAGATAAAACCAAAGCCTTTATTTTCCTTAAACCACTTAACCAGACCTAAAATTTTTGATGACATAAAGACTCCATTTGAACATTTCCGAAGTGATATAAAAGCTAATAAACATATAATGCTAAGGTGTGGACTCAAAAGGAGGGGATATCAGCGATAGCGCCTGGTTATGAGAATTGTCATGCAACTTGTCCAACTATTATTGGATCGGACTAACGAGACCATTAATGCACGGGCAGGGTTAATTAGCAATTTTTATTTTAGCCTTCCGGATGGCTTGCTTAAAATTGCACAATAAAAATTAATTTGGTACAAGAAGCCAGAGTTGCCAGGCGTGACTACAGCCCAAATGTCCCCACAGGAGCATTTGGGCTGTAGTCACGGAGATTTATCCGGACAAAGGCGGTGCAGCAGAAATATTAATTATCTTGATCTCAATATTTCCGATTTTCGCTAATGTCTGGATTTACCTGTGCTGACAATCAGTGGGTTGGTGGCAAACCCATGCGGGCATTTCCGCGCGTTGCAATGCACCGCGTAAGTGCATATCTCCTCGTGCTGGTTTCGATTGTATGGGCAGGCCATCTTGTTTTTAATTTCACTCCACAACATTTCGTTGTAAGGTGATATGTTGTATATCGATATAGGCTTGAAAACACCATTTATGAAGACGCCATTTTTTGTCAGATATATCCTGTCACCGGGGTACAAATAGACATCGCTTTCATACCAAATGATGAGTTTCAAGAACTTGAGTCCCAAGATGCTTGAATAAACGATTCCCGTGTTAGGACAAATTACCGAGCTAATGACTCTCCATGACATTGCTATACCTCTTTCATTAAATAATTGAGAGAGTATAAGGTTTAGCATGAGAATTAGATTTCTGCAAACACGTAAGCTATTGAAAAAGATCGATATTATTTATATGTTCGCCATTATCCCCTTTGTTTTCATAAGGATAAGATAATGATTAAGTCAATTGTAAAGATCATTTTTAGCCTAATGTGCATTTAAGTGACGGATTTTTGATCGATGATGGTGCCTGCTCTGCTGAATATATATTGTACTATAGCAATCAAATACATTAGCGCTACTTTTGTTTACGCGAAAAATGCACATCGAATAGAACTGGAGAGAGGAATCAGACCAGAGGATATGTCATAACTGACGATGCATATAATCGATAACTTTCGACGAATACCGATAACAATTCCGATGCATCGTCAGTTATTTTTTGAATATTCCAGTTGGCCCCTTTTTCAGGTTTCCCAGGCGTGCGGTGCAAACAGATAGCCCTTGTTGCGTACGGTTTTGATGCGGTAAGGTTCCGTGGCGTTATCCAACAGTTTTTTACGCAGTCGTGAAATCGCCACATCAACGCTACGATCCATTCCGTCGTAACTTACGCCGCGCAGATTTTTCAGCAATGCATCCCGGTCCATAATTTGTCCGGCATGGGTTGCAAGCTCCCACAGCAGGTCAAAATCTGCGGTTGAGAGCGCAATCAGCTCCCCGGAAAGCATAACCTGTCGGTTGACCGGGTCGATAGAAAGTGTGCCGAAACGCATCGCTTTATGCGGCGTTAAGGAGGGCGCAGGCGCTTCACGCTCAGCGCTGGCACGCTGACGCAGATGGAGGCGTAAACGGGCTAGCAGAACCGCCGGCGGCGTGGTTTTCAGGATGTAGTCGTTTGCGCCCATCTCAAGCGACAGAATATGATTCATATCGCTGTCGAGAGAGGTCAGCAGCACGATCGGGCCGTCCCATTTCGCGCGCAGATCCCGGCATAGCGTCATACCATCTTTCCCGGGCAGCATGATGTCCAGCAACACCAGATCCGGATTTTCGCGGTTGACGACGTCTTCAGCGCGATCGCCACGAGGCTCGACAACCACTTCCATATCATGTTTAACCAGATAAGCGGCGATTAATTGCCCCACCTCGGGTTCATCTTCAACATAAACAATCTTATTCATACAACGTCTGTCATCGCGAAAAACGTCAACATACACCGCGCAACCTTAACCTTCCATTAATCTTTCAAAATTAGCCGGAGTTCCGTTATCCTGCACGGGAATGTTATTTGATTGTTAAGGGAAAAGAATGGGGCTGGTGATAAAAGCCGCGCTGGGTGCGCTGGTCGTACTGCTGATTGGGGTGCTGGCTAAAACGAAGAACTACTACATTGCCGGGCTGATCCCGCTGTTTCCCACCTTTGCGTTAATCGCGCACTATATTGTGGCCTCTGAGCGGGGTATTGAGGCGCTGCGCGCCACCATTGTGTTCGGGATGTGGTCGATCATCCCGTATTTTATTTACCTGCTGTCGCTGTGGTACTTCACCGGTTTTCTGCGTCTGCCCATGGCGCTGGGCGGGGCGGTGGTCTGCTGGAGCCTCAGCGCCTGGGTGCTCATCTTCTTCTGGAGCCGCTTTCACTAGCGCAGGGGGCGGCCACCGTCCACGGCAAACGTTCGGCCCGTGACGTAACAGCTGGTCAGCAGATAATCGATCAGGTCGATCACCTCTTTCTCGCCGGGCGCAATTTTCATTAACGACTTGTTGAGCGCCTGCTGACGATACTCGGCATCATCGCCTTCGTTAAATAAAATCATCGCCGGAGCAATCGCGTTGACCTTTACCTCGGGCGCCAGCTTGCGTGCGAAAGAGCGGGTCATATTATCCAGCGCGGCTTTGCTGGCCGCATAGGCGATGTGTTTGTCGCTTCCTCGCTCCACCACGTAATCGGTGAAATGGATAATGTCTCCTGCGGCATGGCCGTGTCCGCGCAGCAAATCCTGTAGGGCATGGTTGAGCAGATAAGGCGCATTAACGTGGATCTGCATCATGCAGGCGAGCGTTTCGCTGAGTGAATGTCCTGCTTTTTCGGGAAGCCAGGTACTGGCGTTGTGAATAACCGCCCGCAGTCCGTGGGTGGTCGACTTCACTTTGTCCACGAAGGCGAGAATACCTTCATCTGTGGAGAAATCCGCCTGAATGCAGACTGCTCCGGCATTTCGTAGCCCTTCAATGGAGGGATATTCCGTGCGGTAACTGACGATAACCGGATGGCGAAGATTGAGAAAGTGATGGGCGAGGGCGAGGCCAATGCGACGGCCTGCGCCAGTGATCAATATTGGGCGTTGCTGCGTGTGTCCCATCGTAATCTCCTTTTCAGTTCAAAAATGGGACAGGCGGCGCTATCCCATTAACATCCACGTTGCCGGTACGGCAGCGACTAACAGCAAACCTATCAATGCCATTTCGCGGCGCTTAAGGGCATTATCAAGCTGATGTGTACGGCGAGCGTAGATAAACACCAGCAGGCCCGGCGCGTAGAGCACCACGGACAGCAGCAGATGCATCGGTCCGGAAGCATACAACAACCATAGACCGTAAATACAGGCGCCGACGCCTACCGCATAGTGTGCCGGGCGGGTCGCAATTTTTAACAGATATGCGCCCACTAAGAAATAGGGTACCAGAATCATCTCGGAGGCGATGGTCAGCAGCGTGTTATAGTCCGATCCTGTGAGCCAGATCAGCACCAGACAGACCTGCACGCTGATGTTGGTGAGCCACAGAGAGGCCGATGGCGCACTGTTTTTGTTCTGACGGGCAAACAGGCGCGGGAACGCTTTGTGCGTGGCGGCCAGGAACGGGACTTCCGCTGCCATAATGGTCCAGCTCAGATAGGCGCCGCAAACGGAAACAATCAGACCCGCCGCGATAATCACGTCCCCCCAGGGACCCAACATTTTCACCATCAGCCCTGCCATGGACGGGTTACGCATTTCCGCAAGTTCAGGGCGAGCTACCACGCCGAGCGACAGCAGCGTCACCAGCAGATAAACGCCCAGCGCCGCCAGTACGGCCAGCAGCGTGGCGCGTCCCACATCGCGCTTGTTACGCGCGCGGGCAGAGACCACGACGGCACCTTCAACGCCGATGAACACCCACAGGGTGATCAGCATGGTATTTTTCACCTGTTCCCAAACGGGGACGCCCAGCGCAATGCCGCTGAAATCGAGCGTAAAGACATCGAGACGGAAGGCGAGGAAGGCCAGCACGACGAACAGGCCAAGCGGCACCAGCTTGGCCAGCGTCGCCACCAGGTTAATGCTGGCCGCGGTCTGAACGCCACGCAAAATCAGCCAGTGAACTATCCACAGCAGCACCGAGGCGCCGACGATGGACTGCCAGGTATTGCCGTCGCCAAACAGGCGCAGTTCGGGCGTGTCGGTAAAGAAGCTGAGCGCCGAGAAGACGATAACCAGATAGGAGACGTTGGCGATCACCGCGCACAGCCAGTAACCCCAGGCGGAGCAGAAGCCGATCAGCTCGCCGAAACCTTCCCGGGCGTAAGTGAATATTCCGCCGTCCAGATCCGGTCGGATACGGGTCAGCAGCAGCATGGCGAACGCCAGCAGCAAAATCCCGACACCGGTAATGCCCCAGCCAATCAGTAATGCGGCCGGGCTGGCGACGGCCGCCATGTTCTGCGGCAAACTGAATACGCCCGCGCCCAGCATTGAGCTCAATACAAGTGCAGTTAAAGCACTCAGGCCAAGTTTCTTTTCCATTGGCTTCCTGTTATGAAAAGTCCAAATCCAGAATAATTATTTCGCTAAGGCGCATAAAAATGGTGGATCACGCTAAGGCGCGGGATTTTACGGAGTGTGAAGGGTGCATGCAATGACGTGTGGCAGAAATCAGAAAAAAAGTAACAAAAAAGGCGGCACTGCGCCGCCTTTATGAAACCGTTTTGTTACTTGTACAGATCGGCGCTGATGGTCAGGTTGTTACCACGTTCCTGCCACTGGCGGGTGATGTGGTAATACTTCGCGCCTTTCTTCGCAGCACGCTTCGCCACCTGATAGGAGATTTCCGTCATGTTGCCATAGTTGCCCGTAAACTTGATGCTGTCGAACGGAACCATCTGCGCGGCAGTGGCTTTGTTCAGCTCTTCAATTTTCGTGCCGTCTGGTAACGTAACGGTATAACGACCGCCTTTGGTGGATTGGGTTTCAAAGAAACGACCCACTTCAGCGCTTGGTGCCGCCGAGGTTGCAACGCCCGGAATTTCCACTTTCTTCGCTTCTTCACCGCCTTTCGCTAACGCGGCACGTCCCGCATCTGAATCCGCTGGAATGGCATCCGGGCTTTGTACTACGCGTTTTTTCGCATCTTGCTTATAGATGAAGGCGGTGATGCGCTGGTTTCCGCCCTGGTTGGCATCAACCTGACGCACGATATAGAACGCGTAAGCGCCTTTTTCTCTCGCGGCTTTGGTGATGGCATCGTTAACTTCAGGCTGGCTGCGGTAGAAGCCCTGAACGGTCACGGTGTCATACGGTTCCAGCTGAACAGCCTGATCTTTCGGCAGTTCAACAATGCCGTTAATCACGCGGTTTTTCTGTTCATCTGCTTTTGGGGCATTCTCTTTGTACAGCGCAATCGTCACGCGCTGGTTGCCGCTGTTGCCCTGATCGGACTGGTCAACAACGTAAAACGAGGCAGCGCCGTTTTTATCGGCGGCTTTTGATGCGGCGGCGACGGCATCGCCAATTGAGTTATAGCGACCCACAATGACCGTATGGTCAAAAGGTTTTAACGCTGCCGCTTGCTCCGGCGTCAACTCTGTCGCGGCATTCGCAGACAGGGCGGTCGCGGAAAGAAGTGCGGACGCCAGGAGTGTGTTCTTAAGCTTCATAAAAATAATCCTTCGCCTTGCGCAAACCATGTACTGGTGTTGTTGTTAATTTGAGACGGTCCCGATTATGGCATTTAACACCCGTCGCTGTCTGCGGCATTTTTCACAGCCTGTGCTCACCAAAGGACCTGATTCGATAACATTTTGTGATATGTGGAAAAAACAGGCGCTTCACAAGCAAAACTGATTAAGCATATGACTTTTACAAGTTAATTTAATGTTAATGAGTTGTTCTTTTATGGCGCTATATCATGTTTTTACCGCTTCGCTTGCGCGATTTATCGGTCCTGAAGGCGAATTTAAGGTAAATATCTCTGTCAGTGACCCCGATCGCTTATTTTTCACAGATAAAGTAAGAAATAGTGTTTTCTGGCGGTAGATCACGGGCGCTATTTTCAGTAGGTTATAGAAAGTTTGTTACTGTTTTATTTTCCGGGGTTAATCATTCTCCGTCGATATCTCGATGGTGAAAATTGATACAAACCGTGGGCAATTATCGACAAACCATCATCAAAAACCGATGGAAGGGAAAACTATGCGTATTGGGGTACCAAAAGAACGGTTAGCCAATGAAACCCGCGTAGCGGCAACACCAAAAACGGTGGAGCAACTGCTTAAACTGGGTTTTACCGTCGCGATTGAAAGCGGCGCGGGCAAACTGGCGAGTTTCGATGACGAGGCCTTTACTCAGGCTGGCGCGGACGTAGTGGACGGTGCTGAGGTCTGGCAATCACCCATCATTCTGAAGGTCAACGCACCGGAAGAGAGTGAAATTGAACTGCTGAACGCGGGCACGACGCTTGTGAGCTTTGTCTGGCCAGCCCAAAACCCGGAGCTGATGGAGAAGCTGGCAGCACGCGGTGTCACCGTGATGGCGATGGACTCCGTGCCGCGTATATCGCGCGCGCAGTCTCTGGATGCGCTGAGCTCCATGGCGAACATTGCCGGCTATCGCGCCATTGTCGAAGCTGCGCATGAGTTTGGTCGCTTCTTTACCGGTCAGATTACGGCGGCAGGTAAAGTACCACCCGCGAAGGTGATGGTGATTGGTGCCGGTGTGGCAGGTCTTGCCGCTATCGGGGCCGCAAACAGCCTGGGCGCTATTGTTCGCGCGTTTGATACCCGGCCGGAAGTGAAGGAGCAGGTGCAGAGTATGGGCGCCGAATTCCTTGAACTGGACTTCAAGGAAGAAGCGGGCAGCGGTGATGGTTACGCGAAGGTCATGTCTGAAGCCTTTATTAAGGCGGAAATGGCGCTCTTTGCGGCGCAGGCAAAAGAGGTGGACATCATTGTCACCACCGCGCTTATTCCGGGTAAACCGGCGCCGAAGCTGATCACCCGTGAGATGGTGGATTCCATGCAGCCGGGCAGCGTTATTGTCGATCTGGCGGCGCAAAACGGCGGTAACTGTGAGTATACCGTGCCAAACCAGGTCACGACGACCGCGAACGGCGTGAAGGTGATCGGTTATACCGACCTGCCAGGGCGTCTGCCAACCCAGTCCTCTCAGCTGTACGGCACGAACCTCGTTAACCTGCTGAAGCTGCTCTGCAAAGAGAAAGACGGCAACATTACCGTTGATTTTGATGATGTGGTGGTGCGTGGCGTTACCGTGGTGCGTGAAGGGGAAATCACCTGGCCTGCACCGCCGATTCAGGTTTCCGCTCATCCTCAGGCTGCGCCGAAAGCGGCGCCAGAGCCCGCGGAGCCAGCAAAACCTGCGTCGCCGTGGCGCAAATACGCCATCATGGCGCTGGTTATTATCCTGTTTGGCTGGCTGGCGGATGTCGCGCCAAAAGAGTTCCTTGGCCACTTCACCGTCTTCGCGCTCTCCTGCGTGGTGGGTTACTACGTCGTGTGGAACGTCTCCCATGCGCTGCATACCCCGCTGATGTCGGTCACCAATGCCATCTCCGGGATTATCGTGGTCGGGGCATTGCTGCAAATTGGTCATGGCGGCTGGATCAGCTTCCTGAGCTTCATTGCGGTGCTGATCGCCAGTATCAATATTTTCGGTGGTTTCACCGTGACTCAGCGCATGCTGAAAATGTTTCGTAAAGGCTAAGGGGTAGCATATGTCTGGAGGATTAGTTACAGCCGCATACATTGTTGCTGCAATCCTGTTTATTTTCAGTCTGGCGGGGCTTTCCAAACACGAAACGTCTCAGCAGGGAAATAACTTTGGTATCGCCGGGATGGCGATTGCGCTGATTGCCACCATCTTTGGGCCGGACACCGGCAACGTGGCGTGGATCCTGGTGGCGATGATCATCGGCGGCGCGATTGGTATTCGTCTGGCGAAACGCGTTGAAATGACCGAGATGCCGGAGCTGGTTGCCATTCTGCACAGCTTCGTGGGTCTGGCGGCGGTGCTGGTGGGCTTCAACAGCTACCTGTACCACGAACCGGGCCTGGAGCCGATTCTGGTGAACATCCACCTGACCGAAGTGTTCCTCGGCATCTTCATCGGTGCGGTGACCTTCACCGGGTCGATTGTGGCGTTCGGCAAGCTGCGCGGGAAGATCTCTTCCAAACCGCTGATGCTGCCTAACCGCCACAAGCTGAACCTGGCGGCGCTGGTCGTTTCCTTTGTGCTGCTGGTGGTCTTCGTGCGTACCGAAAGCGTAGGCTTGCAGGTGCTGGCGTTACTGGTGATGACCATCATCGCGCTGGCTTTCGGCTGGCATCTGGTGGCGTCTATCGGCGGAGCAGATATGCCGGTGGTGGTTTCCATGCTGAACTCCTACTCCGGTTGGGCGGCGGCGGCGGCAGGCTTTATGCTGAGCAACGACCTGCTGATTGTCACCGGTGCGCTGGTCGGTTCTTCCGGTGCGATCCTGTCTTACATCATGTGTAAGGCGATGAACCGTTCGTTTATCAGCGTCATCGCGGGTGGCTTCGGTTCTGACGGCTCATCAACCGGTTCTGATGAGGAAGTGGGTGAACACCGTGAAATCAGCGCGGAAGACACCGCAGAGATGCTGAAAAACTCGCATTCCGTCATCATCACCCCAGGCTATGGCATGGCGGTGGCGCAGGCGCAGTATCCGGTGGCGGAAATCACCGAGAAACTCCGCGCGCGCGGCATCAAGGTTCGCTTTGGTATTCACCCGGTGGCGGGGCGTCTGCCAGGCCACATGAACGTGCTGCTGGCGGAAGCGAAGGTGCCTTACGACATTGTGCTGGAAATGGACGAGATCAACGATGATTTCGCCGACACCGACACCGTGTTGGTGATTGGCGCCAACGACACCGTTAACCCGGCGGCGCAGGACGACCCGCGTAGTCCGATTGCGGGTATGCCTGTTCTCGAAGTGTGGAAGGCGCAGAACGTCATTGTCTTCAAACGCTCTATGAACACCGGCTATGCTGGCGTGCAGAACCCGCTGTTCTTTAAAGATAACACCCACATGCTGTTTGGCGACGCCAAGGCCAGCGTGGATGCGATCCTGAAAGCGCTGTAATTGCACTTTATCCTGACAAACCGCCCCCTGGGGCGGTTTTCTTATTTCTGCGGCCAGCTTTTCTCCTCTGTCTATACTTTACCCTTTGTGTAATACGAGGAGGTGTAATGCGATTTTTGTCCCGCTTCGACATCATCGAGCTGATGATGACGCCATCTTTCTGGATCGGCGTCGCCACGGTGGTTTTTGTGACTCTGCTGGTGTACTGGCTGCTGACGCGTCTGATCGCCTTCGTTAAGAAAGGGATCACTACCTGGGGCGACAAGCACCCCACCACCAACCGGATGCGTTTTATCCTGACGGATATGCTTAACCGCACCAGCCGCTTCCTGCTTTTTGTCGTGGCGCTGTTATTCAGCCTGCGTTTCGTCGACTTACCGGATCATCTCTTTGGTACCGTGAGCCACGCCTGGTTCCTGGTTTTCGCTATCCAGGTGGCGCTGTGGATGGATCAGGGGGTGGTGTCGTGGCTTCGTCACGTCATGCTGGCGCCGGGAAGCCATAAAAACCCGGTGACGCTGGTGATCACGGGGCTTATCCTCCGTGCCATAGTCTGGTCAGTGATGCTGCTGTCTATTCTTGCTAACGCGGGCGTCAACATCACTGCTCTGGTTGCCAGCCTTGGGGTAGGGGGTATTGCAATCGCCCTCGCGGTGCAAACGATCCTGAGCGACGTGTTTGCATCGCTTTCCATCGGTTTTGATAAGCCGTTCGAAATTGGCGATTTTGTGGTGTTTAACGATGTCGCCGGGACGGTAGAGCACATTGGCCTGAAAACCACCCGTATCCGCAGCCTGAGCGGGGAGCAGATTGTCTGCGGGAACGCCATTCTGCTGCAACAGACGCTGCATAACTACAAACGGATGCAAACGCGCCGGATCGTCTTTACCTTCGGGGTTGCCAGCGACACGGCGCCGGACAAACTGCGTTCAGTGGGTGATATGGTCAAACAGATCATTACCGACGTCGGGGAAACGAAGTTTGACCGCGCCCATTTCCTGGGCTTCGATCGCGATCGCCTGACCTTCGAGGTGGTCCATATCGTTAATACGGCGGACTACAACAAGTACATGGATATTCAGCAGGAGATCAATATCCGTATTCTGGAGGGGCTGAACCAGCAGGAGATCAAGCTGGCGCTGCCGAGCATGGTTCTGCACGCGCCCTGGATGAATGCCGGCGACGAGGCACCGACGCAGCGGTTGAGCGAAGCGTAATAAAAAAGCCCGCCGTTACCGGCGGGCTTTCATTTTGGGGTCAATCGTCTTCCTCATCGTCCAGTTCAACCGGCGTTTGATACTGATCCGGTTTGATGACCAGAAGGTCGCAGCGCAGGTGGTCAATCACCTGCTCGGCGGTATTTCCCAGGAACGCGGCAGAGATACCGGTCCGGCCAATGGTGCCCAGCACCACAATCCCGGCCTGCAAATGCTCCGCCAGATCCGGAATAACCTCTTCCGGTAACCCTTTTTCTACGTGCGTCATATTCTCATCGATACTGAATTTCTGGCGCAGCGCTTTCATGGCCAGCAGATGCTGACCGCGAATCGCGTCGTTATACACGCTCGGGTCAAATTCAGGCAACTCGATGGCGATATTGATTGGCGTAACCGGATAGGCACCCACCAGATGGACTTCGGTGTGGTTAACCTGGTCGGCAAGCTGGATGGTTTCCTTCACCAGCTTCTCGTTCAGCGAATTGTGATAATCCTCTTCGCTGGCCAGATTCACCGCCACGACGGCTTTCCCGCCCTCAGGCCATGGCTGATCTTTCACCATCCATACCGGGCAAGGGCATTTGCGCAGCAGGTGCCAGTCGGTTGGAGTGAAAATCACGGATTCCAGTTTGTCATGCTGGTGCGCCATTTTCAGCAGCAGGTCATGCCCACCGGCCACCACTTCCTGAATAATGGCTTCGAAAGGTCGGTTGTGCCAGACCACTTTGATATCAATCGGTACGCCCGCTTCCAGGTAATATTTCGCCTGCTCGCGGATCCACGCGGTACGCTGGCTGATCACTCCCTGACGCATAGCGGTGCGCTCGTCAGGCGACAGAAGGGTGGTCATCTCGTATGAGAAGTCATAAATCGGCAAAAAGGCTTTAATTTTGCCACCAATCCGTTGATGTAAATACACAGCACGTCGTAATGCCGGCTGATCGTCCTGATTAGGATCGATAGCCACCAGCATGTTTTGATACTTTGCCATACAGGTCTCCTTACTACTGTCACCACAGTCTGTAAGTAAAAGAGTAACCTATATATCTTGAATGAAACAGGGGGGAAGTTTTTGCCAGATCAATAATCATGAAAATTTATCGACCTGGCATAAGATATCCGGGAGAGTTATGCCACGTTACGTGAGTGACCCGCCAGAATGGCCAGCGCTTCACCGTTTTCGATGGTGATGTACTTACCTTTAACCGCCAGCATTCCGCTTTTCTGGAAGCGACCCAGCAGACGGCTGATGGTTTCCACGGTCAGGCCCAGATAGTTGCCAATATCGCCGCGCGTCATGGTCAGACGGAATTCACGCGGGGAGAAGCCACGCTCCGCGAAACGGCGGGAGAGGTTATAGATAAAGGCGGCCAGACGCTCTTCGGCATTCTTTTTGGAAAGCAGCAGGATCATATCCTGATCGCCTTTAATCTCACCGCTCATCAGACGCATCATCTGCTGACGCAGGTTCGGCATCTTACCGGACAGATCGTCCAGCGTCTCAAACGGAATTTCGCAGACCATAGAGGTTTCCAGCGCCTGAGCAAAGCTCGGGTGATGGCCACTGCCGATGGCGTCAAAGCCGACTAAATCGCCTGCCAGATGGAAGCCGGTGATCTGCTCGTCGCCCTGTTCGGTAATGGTGTAGCTTTTGATAGTGCCAGAACGGATAGCATAGAGCGATTTCAGTTCGTCTCCCGCCTTAAACAGCGTCTGCCCTTTCTGAATAGGCTTTTTGCGCTCGATGATATTGTCAAGCTGATCGAGTTCGTGCTCATTCAGAGTAAACGGGATACAGAGCTGGCTGATGCTGCAATCCTGGCAATGGATAGCACAACCGCCAGACTGAATGCGTCGTATAATTCGCTTTTCCGGGATCATAGGTTTGCTCAAGCCTTAATTGATATTGGTCAATTTTAACATCTTTTTGGTAAGGACGTAAGTCTGGCAAACCCCCAATAAAGACAAGAGACGGCAGCGTGTTGCCATCTCCTTGAAATTCCACAGAATGATTAAGGATTATGGACCTAACAGGAAGAAAATTAAGCACAAAAAGCCTGGGAATTACAGCAGAAAATACCCTTCGTGACGCAGCAGCCACTCTTTGCGCTGTACGCCCCCGGCATAGCCGGTGAGGGTGCCGTTGCGCCCGATCACGCGATGGCAAGGCACCACAATGCTGACGGGGTTAGAGCCATTTGCCGCACCGACCGCGCGCGCCGCGCCGGCACGGCCAAGCTGTTCTGCCAACTGACCGTAGTGCATCACCTGCCCGCAGGGAATATTACGCAGCGCCTGCCACACCTCGCGCTGGAAAGGGGTGCCCGCCGTGGCGGTTGGCAGGGTATTAATAATGCTGAGATCGCCCTCGAAGTAGGCCGTCAGTTTATCGCTCAGCCCGCCAGGATTACGGGCAGTAATACGCTCGTAACCCTCGGCGCGATAATGGATGTTGAGCAGCTCAACCATCCGGTCGCTGTGCTCTTCCCATTCAACCGCGCGCAGATTGAACGCTTCATCCGCGATAACCCACAGCGGCCCCAGCGGCGTCGCAATCTTATCTTCGAGTAATCTCAGCATCAGTACTCCTTAGTTCAGCCTCGGGTAAACACCCGGTCCAATCGGCAGGCCGACAAGATACCACGCCACCAGCATCACCAGCCATACCCCTAAGAAGATAAGCGGATAGGGCAGAACCAGCGAATAGTAGGTACCCAGCTTAGCCTCCGGTATGTAGCGTTGCAGGAAGCCTAAAAACAGCGGAACGAAGGGTGACACGGGCGCCAGCGGGATCACCGAGGAATCGGCGACACGGAACAGGATCTGGGCGAACGCAGGATGGAAGCCGAGCATCATAAACATGGGGACAAAGATGGGCGCCAGAATCGACCAGATGGCCGACCCGCTGGCAATAAACATGCACAGCAGGGACGACAGCAGCGCCAGGCCGACAAACGCCGGAACACCGCTCAACCCCGCCGCCTCCAGCGCGTCCGTCAGGCTCACGGCCATAAACTTGCCCATATTGCTCCAGTTAAACATGGCGACAAACTGCGCCAGCGGGAACACCATCACGATAAAACCCGCCATCTCCTTCATCGGCTCGATCATCAGGTGCGGCAGATCTCCCTGACGGCGGATTTTGCCGGTGGCGATGCCGAACGCGAGCGAAACGACGAAGAAGAAGAGAATTATCAGCGGCACAATGCCCTGTATAAACGGCGAGGGCAGTACGGTGTGTTTGATCGGATCGCGCAGCACGCCATTTTCCGGCACCACCATCAGCGCCACCACCGCAATGAACGCCAGCGAGACGATCCCGGCTACGCGCAGGCCGAACTGCTGCTCTTTGCTCAGCGTCTCCAGCTTTTCATCGCTCCGGCCTTCCCATTTACCCAGGCGCGGCTCAATGATCTTATCGGTAATCAGCCCCCCGACAATCGTCAGGACAATCACCGAACTGGCCATAAAGTACCAGTTGTCGATCACGCTGACGTGCATAGTCGCATCGATGGTGCTGGCTGCCTCCGTACTGATGCCGGAGAGCAGCACATCGGTGGTCACGATAAGCAGGTTAGCGGTAAACCCACAGCCGACGCCCGCAATCGCCGACAGCAGACCCGCAACAGGATGACGGCCAACGGCGAGGAAAATCAGCGCCCCCATCGGCGGCATGATCACCAGCGCCGCGTCGGACGAGATATGGCTGAAGAAGGCAATAAACAGCACCATATAGCTGGCATAACGCGCGCTGACGTGCGAGGCCATTTTCACCATCAGCGCGGGCAGCAGACCCACGCGTTCGGCCAGTCCCGCGCCTAACACCAGCGCCAGGATGGCGCCCAGCGGCGCAAAACCGCTGAAGTTTTTAATCACGTTCGGCAAAAACCAGTGCAACCCTTCAACGCTGAGCAGGTTTTTCACTGCCACCATGCTGCCGTCGGCCGGGCTGCGCACGCTCACATCAAAGGCGGACAGCACGGCCGTCGCGACCATCAGGATGACAATTAAATAGATAAAAAGCAGGAAAGGGTGCGGCACTTTATTGCCGATCCTTTCAACCCAGCCATAGAGCTTACCGGATGGGGAATGCGAAGGTATGGAAGACATACTCATGGGCGTTCCTCGGGACTGTTGTTGTGTTGTGTTGTGTTTTTTTATTTTAAAGGTGACGGTGTCACGCCCTGCGGGATCGGACACTCGTACGGTTTTTCTGTTATGTGTTGTTCGAACTCTTCCCGGCATTTTCGCAACAGGTCGGCATCCTGAAGCAGATGCAGCGCGGTCGCGCCCATCACTTTTCCGGCCAGCAACATGCCTTTATGGGCAATTGAGGTACGCCCCTGCGCCACTAATTGCCAGGTATGCAGTGGGGTGCCGACGGTAAAACAGGGGCTAAAGCACTGTGCAACAGGCATCTTCCAGCTGACATCCCCCACATCGGTGGAGCCTGCCAGCACGTTATCGGTGATGGCGTAAGGGGCAACTTCATCCACCAGCAGCGTCTCCTGATGGCGTCGGGCAAACGCTTTTCCCTCTTCGCCCCCCGTTGCGGCAATGTTTTTCAGGCTGTTTTGCAGGTCGTTTGCCGTGAGCGTGGCGCGGATTTCACGGGCAAATTCGCGTTCCTCTTCCGTCCAGGCCGGCGTGCCATAATGCTGCAATGCGTGGTACATCGCCGCTTCGAGCGTACGGTTCGGCAGATAGCTGGAGCAGGCTTTATCAAAGCGGCACTCGACGGTGGTTTCGGTCATCATCGCCGCACCCTGGGCGATTTTCTCGATGCGCGCGTAGATCTGCTGCGCATCGGCCATCTCCGGGGCGCGGATCAGGTACAGCACCTCGGCCTGGGCCTGTACCACGTTGGGCGAAATCCCGCCGGTATCGGTGATGGCGTAATGAACGCGCGCTTTTTCTATGATGTGTTCGTTGAGGAAGTTTGTACCGGTGGTCATCAGCGTCACGGCATCCAGCGCGCTGCGCCCCAGATGTGGGGAGTTTGCGGCATGAGCGGCGATCCCCTTAAACCGCCAGGCGGCCTGAATATTGGCCAGCGTGCTGACGTTAAACATCCCGGCAAAGGCCTCCGGGTGCCATGTCACGGCAGCGTCCACGTCGTCAAACAGCCCTTCACGTACCATAAAGGTTTTACCGGAGCCGCCTTCCTCGCCGGGGCAGCCGTAAAATCGTACCGTTCCGCTGCCGCCGTGTTGTTCCAGCCAGCTTTTCACCGCCACCGCCCCGGCGAAGGCAGCAGTGCCTAACAGGTTATGCCCGCAGCCGTGGCCGTTCGCCCCCGGGGTGGCGGATTGCGCCGTCGCGCAGTGCGCCTGCTGGCTTAGCCCGGCCAGGGCATCGTATTCGCCCAGAAGGGCGATAACGGGCTTGCCGCTGCCGTAGCTGGCAATAAAGGCATTGGGAATGCCTCCGGCTTCCCGCGTCAGGGCAAAGCCCTCGGCTTCCAGCGCACTGGCGAGCCGTTCGGCGGACCAGAACTCTTCGAAGCGCGTTTCGGGATGATCCCAGATGTCGTCGGCAATATCGGTAAACGTCTGACATCGCGTGTCGATGGCATCGGCGATAAAAGCGTAGTTCTCCTGCATTACACACCTCGCGTCCACGGGAAATTAAGCGCAGTTCGCGCCAGCGTTTCGATGGCAACGTTCATCACCTGCTCATCAAAATCGAATTTTTCGTTATGATGTCCGGCGCTCAGCTCGGTGCCGAAGACCATATACGACGCCATGCCGCCGTTCTGCTGAACGCGGGCCATCATCAGCGTGGCATCTTCGGAGCCCGCAGGCGCTGTCACCTTATCAATTGCATGCTCAATTCCGGAAACCTGGCTCGCCTGTTCGCGCAGATAAGCAACCCAGGCCGGCGTCGGCGCGCTGAAGGTGGCGGCACCCATCAGGCGTATTTCGGCGCTTACGCCGTAGAGCGCGGCCGCGCCGGTGATAACCGCCTGCGCGCGTTCAAAGACATACTGATTAATGGCTTCGGTTTCGCCGCGGGTTTCAACCTTGATCAGGGCATTGGCGGGCACCACGTTGCGTCCGCTACCTGCCTGCATCACCCCGACGTTGACGCGGGAGGCGCCTTCGCTGTGTGGCGCAATGCTGTGCAGGGCAAGTGCGGCCTGCGCGGCGGCGAGCAGAGCGTTACGTCCGTCCTCCGGCTTACCGCCCGCGTGTGCCGCAACGCCGGTAAAGTTCACGTCGAACTTGGTGGTGGCCATAAAGCTATCGCTGCCGCAGATCGCCGTTCCGGCAGGCACGCCGGTACCAATATGAATGGCGGTAAAATAATCCACGCCGTCCAGCGCCCCGGCGGCAACCATGGCGCGCGCGCCGCGGGTGCCTTCTTCGGCAGGCTGGAAAATTAGCTTGATGGTGCCGTTGAGCTGCGCTTCATTCTGCTTAAGCACCTGCGCCAGCCCCAGACCAATGGTGGTGTGGCCGTCGTGCGCGCAAGCATGCATCATTCCCGCATTGCAGGAGGCAAAACCGTCGCGGAAGGGGCGATGACTTTCGTCAAGCGCTTCGCTTAAATCAAGTGCATCCATGTCTACCCGAAACGCCAGCGTCGGGCCCGGACGTCCGGTATTCAGGGTCGCCACAATGCCGGTAAATCCGCCCTCAAACGGCGCCAGCCATTTCTCCGGCGCACCCTGCGCCCGGGCGCGGGCAAACTCTCGCGAAAGGGTGGCATCATCGGGCAGTCCCATACGGCTTTCGGCATCGACCACGTCGCGACCCATCGCCAGTTCGTAGCCCAGCGAGTCGAGGATTTCCGCGACTTTCGCAGCTGTTCGAAACTCTACCCAGCCGGATTCCGCAAAATGGTGAAAATCGCGACGCCATGCGATCAACTGGGGGGATAATGTCTGGATGTACTGTGCCAGTGTGTCCATATCTGCTCCTGTCATCATAAAAAATGTGAACTGCTTCACGTTGTGATAGTTTTTACTTATCACTAACCGTTTTTTCACAGTTTTAACCGTTCAGAAATTACCCTCGCATATCCCTTTCCATTAAAGTAGATGACAGTTTCTTTACTCTGATAAACAACGGTTATCGGTTGAGCTATGTCATTTCAGATTAAATTTCATCAAATCCGGGCGTTTGTTGAAGTGGCGCGTCAGGGCAGCATTCGCGGTGCCAGCAGGACGTTAAATCTTTCCCAGCCGGCGCTGACCAAATCCATTAAAGAGCTGGAGGAGGGTATGGCGGCCCAGCTGTTTGTGCGCCGGAGTAAAGGCGTCGCGCTGACCGAGTGCGGGGAAGGGTTTTATCACCGCGCTAATTTGATTCTGGAAGAGCTGCGTGCAGCGCAGGATGACATCCGCCAGCGACAGGGCGAGCTTGCCGGGCAGATCAATATTGGGATGGGGGCCAGTATTTCACGCAGCCTGATGCCGGCCGTCATTACGCGTTTTCATGCGCAGCATCCTCAGGTCAACGTACGGATTATGGAAGGCCAGCTGGTGTCGATGATTAATGAATTACGTCAGGGTGAGCTGGACTTTACCATCAATACCTATTATCAGGGGCCGTACGATCACGAATTTACGTTTGAAAAGCTGTTCGAAAAGCCTTTTGCTGTATTTTGTCGGGCAGGGCATCCGGCGACAGGGGCGACCTCAATTAATGAGCTTTTGCAATATAACTGGACGATGCCTACGCCCCGGGGAAGTTATTATAAGCAGTTGCAGGATACTTTTAGCCATCGATCTCAAATACCGCGAATTGGCGTTGTCTGTGAGACCTTTTCCTCCTGTATTAGCCTCGTCGCACAAAGCGATTTCATCAGCATTTTACCGCAGGAGCTGGGCTGTGATCCGCTTCTGGCGCACCGTCTGATAATGCTGCCGGTTGTCGAAACTCTGCCTAAAGCAGCATATTATTTAATTCAGCGTCGTGATTCTCGCCAGACACCGCTTGCCGAATCATTAATCACGCAGTTTCGAAGGGAAGCCAGGAAATTAATTTAATAAAAATAACAACAATAAAAAAATAGAGTCTGCCCGACATCAGACAGACTCCACAGTACACACAGTCGTGCGTCCTTTCGCGGATCCTACATGTATTATCCATTGGGCAGGTTTATTAAGTTATAACAGCTTTTTCTTAAAAGAGAAGGACGTTGAGTGATTGATTTCACGATTTTTTAACGTAAATTATTTAATTAATTACGGCTGAAATTTAAGTTAAGGTTAGATTAAATTTATTGCGTCTGCGATTATCTGTTCCTTAAGCCATTATTTGAACCCGTGCCTGGATGATTGAGACCCGCAACGGGCGCAGGTATAGTACATCACTCAGATGTAGCCGGAGGATTTCCATGAACCCTGACGACAAATCACTTTTTCTTGACGCCATGGAGGATGTCCAGCCGCTCAAACGCTGCGCGGATATTCACTGGCAGCAGAGCCGCAACACGCGGGCGCGTCAGGAAATAGATACTGAGCAGCTCGATAACTTTCTGACCCTGGGGTTTCTGGAACTGTTGCCCCTTGCCGAGCCGCTCATGTACCAGCGCGAAGGGGTACAGCAGGGGGTATTTGATAAGCTGCGTTCCGGCAAATATTCCCGTCAGGCCAGCTTAACGCTGTTACGCCAGCCTGCGGAGCAATGCCGCCAGCTGGTCTATTCCTTTATTCGCCAGGCCGGACGTGACGGGCTACGCAACCTGATCATCGTGCATGGTAAAGGGCGTGAACAGCAGTCGCATCCTAACGTGGTGCGCAGCTATCTTGCGCGCTGGCTGACCGAGTTCGACGAAGTACAGGCCTTTTGCGAAGCGCAGCCGCATCACGGCGGCAGCGGAGCATGCTATGTCTCGTTGCGTAAGTCAGAGGATGCGAAGCGAGATAACTGGGAGCGCCACGCCAAGCGCAGCCGCTAATCAGGAAGGCGGGCGAGATGCCCGCCTGTCACTCAGAAGGTTTCCCAGTTCGCGTCAGCTGTATTCGCGCCTGCCGCTGACGGGCGCAGCAGTACGGGCGGTTTCACGTTTTTAGGGCGAGCCGCCAGCGATGCCTGAGCGTTCAGCCGGAATGCCGCCACGGCCTGACGCAGCTGTTCAGACTGATCTTCCAGCGCTGCCGCCGCCGTTGCCGACTCCTGTACCAGCGCGGCGTTTTGCTGTGTGACGCTGTCCATCTGCGAGACCGCCAGGCTGACCTGCTCTATACCGCGGCTCTGCTCGTCAGACGCCGAGGAAATCTCAGCCATAATATCGGTTACGCGCGTCACGGCCGCGACGATCTCTTTCATGGTCGCACCCGCCTCGCTCACCTGTTCCGAGCCGGTATTCACCCGGCTGACAGAGTTCTCGATAAGCCCTTTGATCTCTTTTGCCGCCTGCGCGCTGCGGCTGGCCAGCGTCCGTACTTCACCTGCCACGACCGCAAAGCCGCGACCTTGTTCCCCGGCACGGGCGGCTTCAACCGCCGCGTTGAGCGCCAGAATGTTGGTCTGGAAGGCAATGCTATCGATAACGCCGGTGATATGCGCAATTTGCTGAGAACTGTCGGCAATGTCATTCATGGTACGCACCACGTTATCCACCACCTGACCGCCGCGAGCGGCGGTTTCAGACGCATTCTTCGCCAGCAGCGTCGCCTGACGGGCGTTATCCGAGTTCTGTTTCACCGTGGCAGTCAGCTCTTCCATACTGGCGGCGGTCTCTTCCAGCGAGGCTGCCTGCTGCTCGGTTCGCGCGGAAAGGTCGTTACTCCCGGCGGCAATTTCTCCTGCGCCCGTGTAGATAGAATCTGTGCTGCCGCGCACGGCGCTGACGGTGCTCACCAGCGACTGCTGCATCTCGTGCAGACCAGCAGCCAGCTGGCCCATCTCGTTGCGCCCGGTAATCGCGACATTTTGCGTCAGATCGCCGCTCGCGATGGTGCGAATATGGTTCATGATGGCGTTGAGCGGTTTCAGGAGCAGGTGCTGTAAACCCTGCCAGATCACCACCAGCACGGCGATCACAGTCAGGAAGATCGCCGCCAGCGTCCACTGCATCTGGGTAAAGCTGCTCTGATTCTCTTCGGCGGCGGCTTTCAGCAGCACGTTGTTTTCAGCGCGCCAGCGGGTATAGACCGCCTCCATCTCATCCTGCGCCTGCTGGGCGTCCAGGTCGCCATAGGCCTGATAGTTATCGGCGCGCAGATACTCAATGGACAATCGCATCACCTCGTGCATTTGCTTCCAGGCTTTCTGCATCTCTTCGGTGAGCGCGGCATTCTGGCCCTTCACCTGCGAAATCGCCTGCCAGTTTTTGTAATAGTCTTCGGCTTTGGTCAGCGAACCGTTCGCGGTGCCCAACAGCGTGTTGATTGCTGCGAGAGAGGCCGGATCGCGCTGGTTTTTCAGGTAGCGGATCGCCACGCGGGTGACGGTAACGCGCGTTTTCACCAGCGTGTTCACGCTGTCGCTCAGGCTCTCCTGTTGGGCATTGAGTAACCCGGAGTTCTGAAAGTTGTGACGATCGTTGTTAACGGCAGAGTAGAACAACCCTCCCGTGACAACTTGCAGCAGACAGAATATGGTGAGGGCAAAGATAATACCGGTAATCACGTGCAGATTTTTCAGCATGGCGGTCATCCGTAAGAGAAGAGGCAGGGTTACATCAATACTATCGTCGTAGCGAATTTAAACTTTAATTTTACTATTGCTTAACTAATGGTTTCGTTGCGGAACCTGTTGTAAATCCGGATCATTTTTTATGAGGAAGGTCAGCATGAGCAGCATAGATAAAAGCGGAACGTTCACGCTCGGAACGCGTACGGTTAAACGATTTGGCTTTGGCGCGATGCAGCTTGCCGGGCCTGGCGTTTTTGGTCCGCCAAAAGACAAAAATGCGGCGCTGGCGGTGCTGCGTGAAGCGGTGGCGTCGGGTGTGAATCACATTGATACCAGCGATTTTTACGGACCTCATGTGACCAACCAGCTTATCTGCGAGGCGCTTCATCCGTACCGGGACGACCTTACGATTGTGACCAAGATCGGAGCCCGACGCGGCGAGGATGCCTCCTGGCTGCCGGCGTTTTCCGCGCAGGAGCTGACGCAGGCGGTGCATGACAACCTGCGTAACCTGAAGCGGGATGTGCTGGACGTGGTTAACCTGCGGATCATGTTTAGCACCCACGGACCGGCGGAAGGCTCGATTGCCGCGCCGCTGAGCACCCTTGCGGAGCTGCAACAGCAGGGGCTGGTTCGCCATATTGGGCTGAGCAACGTCACCGCTTCGCAGGTCGCTGAAGCGCAGAAGATGGTTTCCGTGGTGTGTGTACAGAACATGTACAACGTTGTGAATCGCGGTGACGATGCGCTGGTCGATTCGCTGGCGCAGCAGGGGATTGCCTGGGTGCCGTTCTTCCCGCTGGGAGGTTTCACGCCACTGCAATCTTCCGGACTACAGGCGGTGGCGGATTCACTGGGCGCGACGCCGATGCAGGTGGCGCTGGCATGGCTGCTGCAACGCTCGCCAAATATCCTCTTGATCCCGGGAACCTCGTCGGTGGCGCATCTGCGTGAAAACCTGGCGGCAGCCGATCTGGTATTGCCGCCTGAGGCGCTGGAGACGTTAAATTCGCTGGTGGGGTAATCCCGATGGCAGCAAAAGCCCGGAGGATTTTTCGGGCTTTTGCTGTTTATGATCCAATCTGACTTCTTTGGCGGTGAAGCGCTAATGCTTCCGCCACGATTTCCTGCTTACTTTTCCGTGTTTCATACGCAGTAATGCGGATGTACTCCATCAGCGCAGGATCGATGCGCGCGCTTAACATCCTGAGTTCGGCCTCCTTTGCGACACCGCGAGCAACACGCTTATCGGGATAATCACGGGCGGGCATAGAAAACGTCCTCCAAAAATTGTCTTGTTAATTTGTGCTGTAAAATATGCGCCAGTCTAAATAGAAAGTCAATGGATAGTGATTGTGCAGTGAGGCTAAGTTGTGTTTTGTGTATTTAGAAGTCATTAGTAAGTGATTTGATAGTGATGTTTTATGACGCGTTAAGCTTGCTCATACGTAAAAATTTACAAAGCAAATAATCTTCATTGCTATAGGGGGTTATAAGCGAAGCGGTTAAGGCGTAGCCAGCCGCTTACGCTGACATGGCTTGATCGATACCTCAGTTAAAACTACTGTATATAAAAACAGTATGGAGGTATTTATCATGATCTTTTTCAGACCCGCAGAGTTGCGTGAAATCGTTGCTATTCCACTTTTCAGCGACTTAGTACAGTGCGGCTTCCCCAGCCCGGCAGCGGATTATGTAGAGCGGCGTATCGATTTAAACGAGTTATTAGTCGCCCATCCCAGCTCCACTTACTTTGTCAAAGCCGCCGGTGACTCGATGATAGAAGGGGGGATTAATAACGGTGATTTGCTGGTGGTGGACAGTTCCCGCAAGCCTGAGCATGGCGATATCGTGATTGCGGCGGTAGAGGGCGAATTTACCGTGAAGCGCCTCCAGTTGCGTCCCAATATTCAACTCAACCCCATGAACAGCGCCTATTCACCGATTATTGTCGGCAGCGACGATACGCTCGATATCTTTGGTGTAGTGACGTATATCGTGAAATCCGCGAGCTGATCGTGTTTGTGAAGCTTAATTAATAGGCAATAAGTTAATTCTCATCATGCAAAAATCTTACGTTATCCGGGCTGTCTTGTCGGCAAACCTGATATTCATCGCATAAGCCGGAACTGACTGGTCAAATATTCTGGTATTGGCGAATTACAGAGTGATATCCCATTTTTTTATTTTGTTATGTTCCTGCACTTTAGTGAGTTTTCTTTTCTTCCGACAGAATACATTTTGTCTACATTATAATTTTAACTTATGATTCGCACACGAACAATCGATGTTATGCAGGGTTTTAGCATCGTGGCAGTCAATAAAACCCTGCTGTTATAAAGTAATCAGGAGATTCATTTTTATGTCAGACAATAATCCCCGCCCATCCGGCTGGTTAGGCCCGTGGTGCCTGCTGGTGGGTGTGATACTTCTTGTAACGGGGCTCTTTTTTGCCATCGGCGGTTTTAAACTGGTTTCCCTGGGGGGGAGTTGGTATTTTCTCATCGCCGGGGTTATCACTCTGCTCTCTGCGATTCAGTTCTTCCGCCGCAAGTCCTCTGCCGTGGGGCTGTTTGCCCTGGTGTTTCTTGGTACCCTGATTTGGGCATTTTTCGATGCCGGGCTCGACTTCTGGCCGCTGGTTTCCCGTTTAATGGTACCCGCCGGGCTGATGGTGCTGGCAGCCGCCACCTGGCCTGCATTGCGTAAACGTGAAGGAAAACCGTCCTGCGTAAAAGGGGCCCTGGGGGTCTGCGCGGTCCTTATTGTCGCCATGGGCGTCACCTTTGTTCAGATGTTTCAACCCCATCCGACCGTGCCGTTTAGCGGTGAAAAACGCCCGCTGGTGCCGGTAAAAGATGATGCGAAACAGCAGAACTGGGATCACTACGGTAATACGGCTGGCGGTAGTCGCTTTGTGGCGCTGGACCAGATAACCCGTGACAACGTGAAAAACCTGAAACCGGTCTGGACCTACCATACCGGTGACGTACCGGAAAGTCCGGACGGCAATGGCGCAGAAGATCAGCAAACGCCGCTACAGGTTGGCGATCGTGTCTTCCTCTGTACGCCGCATAACAACGTGATCGCCGTGGATGCCGATAGCGGGAAAGAGATCTGGAAAGCGGAAATCAACGCCAGGTCTGCAATCTGGATGCGCTGCCGTGGTCTGGCGTACTTTGATGCCACCAAACCGCTGGCGCAGCCAACGGTAGCCGGCTCCACGCCGGTTCTGCCAGCGCAGGTGGCACCGGGCGCTGCATGCCAGCGTCGTATCCTGATGAACACCATCGACGGTAAGCTGATCGCGTTAGACGCCGATAACGGCAAGTTCTGCCCGGACTTCGGTACTAACGGCAGCGTTAACCTGCATGAAGGGATGGGCGACGCGTCAGATCCCACCTACGTGCTGACGTCGGCCCCGACGCTGGCGGGTACGACGGTTGTCGTTGGCGGCCGCGTTGCGGATAACGTCAGCACCGATATGCCGGGAGGCGTTATACGTGGTTATGACGTGATCACCGGCCAGCTGCGCTGGGCGTTCGACCCGCGTAATCCGGATCCGAACTATGTTCTGAAGCCGGGCGAACACTACAAACGTAGCTCTGCAAACTCCTGGGCCCCTATGTCCTGGGATGCGTCGATGAATACCGTGTTTATCCCGATGGGAAGTTCCTCTGTCGACCTGTGGGGCGCTGACCGTATTCCGGAAGATCACAAATACGCCACCTCAATCCTCGCGCTGGATGCGACTACCGGGAAAGAGAAGTGGGTATACCAGACCGTGCATAACGACCTCTGGGATTTCGATATCCCGATGCAGCCGAGCCTGGTTGATTTCCCGACGAAAGAGGGCAACAAGCCCGCGGTGGTGGTGGGCACCAAAGCGGGGCAAATTTACGTTCTTGATCGCCTGACGGGTAAACCGCTCACTGAAGTGAAAGAGGTTCCGGTAAAACCAGCGGATATTCCACGTGAACAGTACCCGGCAACGCAGCCGCGCTCTGTGGGAATGCCGCAGATTGGCGCGGAAACCCTGAAAGAATCGGATATGTGGGGGGCGACGCCGTTTGACCAGCTGGCCTGCCGTATCAGCTTCAAATCAATGCGTTATGACGGTCTGTACACGATGCCGGGAACCGATATTTCCCTGAGCTTCCCGGGCTCGCTGGGGGGAATGAACTGGGGCAGCTTGTCCACCGATCCGAACAACCAGTACATCTTCGTCAACGACATGCGTCTGGGTCTGTGGGTCCAGCTGATTAAACAAGATCCGCAGAGCGCGGTGGCAAACACAGGCGGTGAAGCCGTGAACGCCGGGATGGGCGCCGTTCCGATGAAAGGAACGCCGTATTCGGTCAACAAAAACCGTTTCATGTCACCGCTGGGCATTCCGTGCCAGAAACCACCGTTTGGCTCCCTCTCCGCAATTGACCTGAAAACGCAGAAAATCGTCTGGCAGGTGCCGGTCGGTACCGTTCAGGATACCGGTCCGTTTGGGATAAAAATGCGCATGCCAATGCCTGTCGGTATGCCGACGCTGGGCGGTACGCTGGCCACGCAGGGCGGTCTGGTCTTCATTGCGGGAACCCAGGATTACTACCTGCGCGCCTTTGATTCCTCCACGGGGGAAGAAGTGTGGAAAGCGCGTCTCCCGGTGGGTAGCCAGGGCGGACCTGTCAGCTATGTATCACCGAAAACCGGCAAACAGTACATTCTGATCTCTGCCGGCGGTGCACGCCAGTCGCCGGATCGTGGTGACTACGTGATTGCCTACGCGCTGGATAAATAACAGCTAAATAAGCAGCCCGGCCCCGTCGTAGTACGGGGCTTTTTTTTGACTAAAAACTACGCACAGGAAGAAAGCGCCGGTTCCGGTCAGCCCGTGAAAAGCACCCGCCAGCGTCGGCGACGGCGAGTCATCTCGCGCCATAGCGCGATTATCTCGTCAGGTTGCAGGGCATCAATAGCCTGCGGCGTTAACACCGGCAAACCATAGCGCTGGCGCAGGGCGGCCACTGCCGTGGCGCTGGCATCCATCGGTGAGCGGATCTGCGTCGCCAGCTGCTGTCGCAACACGCTGAACGCTGCCTCATCGCACGGCGTCAGCTCACGCAAAAATCGTTTGCAGCAACCCAACAGGTTCACGGGAGAACGGTCAGGCGACTGTAACGCCAGCAACAGGCCATCGCGATCGGCAATACGCTGATAACGACAGCTGACCACGTAGCCAATCTGCTGTTCCACGCGCAGGCGCTGGAAAAATTGCGGTTCGCAGCATAACGCCAGCAGCCGCAGCGCGGCGAGCGACGCGCCCGGCGGCAGGGGAATAAACACCAGCAGCGCCGAATCCGCGCTGGCGTGCGGGATGTGTTCGATCCCGCCGGGACAACCGCTTAACGGCAACGGCTTAGCGTTAACCGGCACCCGGAGCAGGCCAAGCTGCCGGGCTAACCCGTGCGCGTGTCCGGCGCTGCCGCCAACTAACGCCGCCAGCCAGCCGTCCCGTGGCGGGTCCGATGCCAGACGTTCAGGCAATTGCTGAAGCAGCTCACGGATGGCAATGCCTTCTGGCGCTGGCGTAATAGCAGGTGCGGGGTGGGAGAGGCGATCGATTATCGCCCCGATGATGGGTTCCGCCGTCACCATGGCGTCAGGAAGCCGCAGGGTGAGCTGCCAGCTACCGTCAACCGTTTGCCACTCGCCGCTGCCGTCGATATGGCGCAGTTCAGCAAGAAGAGGGCGTAACTGTTTGCCCATCGCCACCCCCTGTGACCTGTCCACGCGCGAATAAAAAGGCCTGCGCAGGATCAGCGTCGGCGGTTGTGTCTGCGCCGACAAATGCAGCAGTGGAGCAGCTTCTGACGTCGGGGCTGGCGCAGCATACCTGGCAGTCTGCGGGTAGAAGGAAAACGCGATGGGGCTATCATCTGCAACCGGCTGGCGACGCCAATGGCTAAGCGGCAGGGCAAAACCCTGGCTGGCAATAATTTCAGCGGTTTCCATTTTTTTGCAGGCCAGATACGAGACTGGCGCCGCCAGTAAGTCAGCACAGAAGGCGGAAAAACCTACGGGCGCCGCGCCGGGCGCAAAACCAAATGCCCGCTGGCGCAGCTGCTCCAGCGTCGGCAGGGCGCTGAAACGCTGCTGTGCCAGCCGATAATAATGCCGCTGCTGCTCATCCGTCGTTTGCTGTAGCGCCCGTAGCCAGTGGGTAATATGCGGGTCAATGTCCTCGGGCCGTTCGCTATCAACCGTTAGCGCCAGCCAGCCGTAATCGTCATCCTGATAAAGCCAGTTCAGGGCTACCTCTTCTGCCAGCCCGCGCGCCCGTAGCCCGGCAATCAGGCTTCCGGGGGCGTCGTCCAGTAAAAACTCCCGAAATAAAGTGACGTTGTCACTTTTTCGGATTAACGGACAACGCCACAGTGCGGGTCGCTCCGTTACCGCCAGCTTATAATCTGCTTCAGCGCTAAGACGCAACGGGGGAGCGGTTTCAGGCATGCCTCCTGACGCAAAATCTGACGCAAACGTATGGGCAAGCTCGGCCAGCACATCCAGCGTTTGCGGCCCTTGCAGCCACAATTGCAGGTGTCCGGCCACATAATAGCGACGATGAAAGTCGCGCAACGCGGCTTGCAGCGATACCGGGTCCTGTCCCAGAGAATCCTTGCTACCCACCTGAAAACGGCGAAAAACCGCGGGTTCTTCCATCGCGTGGCGCGCCGCCGCTTCGCGCCTGGCGGAATCATGTTGCTGGATGAGCCGGTTTTCCGCATCAATGACAGCCACTTCGCGCTGTATGTCATGCGGTGAAAGCAGCGGCGCCTGCAACATATCCCGCAGCCGCGCGACGCCGTAGGACAGGTTATCGGCGGCAACGTCGAAGAAAAAAGCGCTGTGGCGAGCCAGCGTGGTGGCATTGACGCTGCCGCCCTGGCGCTGGACCCAGGCCATGAGTCGATCATCGCCCTGATAGCGCTGGCTACCGCGGAACAGCAGGTGCTCAAGCAAATGCGCCAGACCGGCGAAGCGCGGTGGCTCGTGATGGCTTCCGGCACTCACGCGCGCCAGCGCCGCCGCGCGTGTCGCCTGCGGCTGATGCACCAGCGTTGCGCGCAAACCGCCTGCCAGTTCCACGATGCGGGTGGTCATTATCGTTACAGTTCCCGGGTTTTGTAGATAAGCTGAGAACGGGTACGGTTGCGGAACTGAAGTTGACCGATCTTCATATCACTACAGGCTGCTTCGCGTCGCGCCTCGAGGATTTTATGATGATGCGGCGATTTGCTGCACACCGGATCGGCGTTATCCGCATTCCCGGTGAGCATAAAGGCCTGACAGCGGCAGCCGCCGAAGTCCTTCTCCTTTTCATCGCAGGAGCGGCACGGCTCCGGCATCCAGTCAAACCCGCGATAGCGGTTGAAGCCGAAAGAGTCATACCAGATGGATTCCAGGCTCTGCTCAAGCACCGACGGGAAATCCACCGGCAGCTGGCGCGCGCTGTGGCAGGGCAGCGCCGTGCCTTCCGGGGTCACGCTGAGGAAAATCGACCCCCAGCCGCCCATACAGCCTTTTGGCCGCTCTTCGTAATAATCGGGGGTGACGAACAGCAGGTTGGTCAGATTGCCGCTGGCGGCCATTTTTTGCCGATATTCGGCAACCACGCGTTCCGCGCGGGCGATCTGTTCCCGCGTCGGCAGAAGCCCCTGACGATTAAGGAACGCCCAACCGTAGAACTGGCAGGTGGCAAGTTCGACATCGTCGGCGTCCAGTTCGATGCACAGCTCGATGATTTTATCGATCTGATCGATATTATGCCGATGCAGGACGAAATTCAGCACCATCGGGTAATCACGGGCTTTGACCGCTTTGGCCATCGCCAGCTTCTGCTGGAAGGCTTTTTTATTCCCCGCCAGCGCAGCGTTGAGCACTTCATCGCTGGCCTGGAAGCTAATCTGGATATGGTCCAGACCGGCCTCGCTGAACGCGTCGAGTTTGCTTTCCGTCAGGCCAATTCCCGAGGTGATCAGGTTGGTATAAAAACCGAGATCGCGGGCGGCGCGGATCAGCTCCGGCAGATCTTTACGCGTCAACGGTTCGCCGCCGGAAAAACCTATCTGCACGCTGCCCATCGCCCGCGCCTGGCGGAAAACCTCAATCCACTGTTCGGTGGTCAGCTCCTGATCCTGCCGGGCGAAGTCCAGCGGGTTAGAGCAGTAAGGACACTGTAGCGGACAGCGATAGGTCAGCTCCGCCAGCAGCCACAGCGGTGGATTGACGGCGGGTTTATTCTGGCTCACGGAAAATAATCCACTTCTGTTGATAAGCGATTTGCAGGAATTCTACGACGTCGTCATCCACGCCGCCGGCTTCCGGGAACCGTTCGTTGAGTATGGCAATGATGGCCGCCGCGTCGCGTTGGCCATCGACCAGTTCGAGGATCGCGGCCGCGGTCTCATTGAGTTTGGCCATGCCTTCCGGATAGAGGATGACATGGCTGTCCTGAGCGGCTTCCCATTGCAGGCGATAGCCGCGACGAAAGGCGACGATGGAGTTTTTTTGCATGCTTATACCAGTCGGGTTGTGTGCCAGGCCGCTTTGTCGGTGACCGTGTGATAAGGCGGACGCTGTAGCGCGTAGGCCATGGTCATCGCGTCGAGCATCGACCACAGGATATCGAGTTTGAACTGAAGGATCTCCAGCATCCGATTCTGCTTTTCCGCGCTATCGCAGTAACGCTTCGCCAGCTCCAGACCGTGTTCAACGTCGCGGCTGGCCTGGCTGAGGCGGCTGCGGAAATAAAAATAGCCTTCCTCTTTGATCCACGGGTAGTGCTGTGGCCAGCTGTCGAGACGCGACTGATGGATTTGCGGGGCGAACAGTTCGGTGAGCGAGCTGCATGCCGCCTCCTGCCAGTTGGCGCGGCGGGCGAAGTTAACGTAAGCGTCGACGGCGAAACGGACGCCGGGCAACACGTGGCGTTCGCTGATTAAGTCCTCGCGGCTGAGCCCCACGGCTTCGCCCAGCTGTAGCCAGGCTTCGATACCGCCGTCATGACCGTTGCTGCCGTCGTGATCGAGGATCCGCTGCACCCATTTGCGACGCGTGTGCGGATCCGGGCAGTTCGCCATAATTGCCGCATCTTTCAGCGGGATCGTCGTCTGGTAGTAAAACCGGTTCGCCACCCAGCCCTGGATCTGCTCGCGGCTGGCCTCGCCGTTATGCATCGCGATATGGTACGGATGGTGAATATGATAGTAGGCGCCTTTCGCCCGGAGGGCGTGCTCAAACTCTTGCGGTGAGAGCGTTTCGCGAATGTGCATAGTTAGTCCTGAAGCGTGATGTTCATCCCGTCCCAGCTCACTTCTATTCCCTGCTGCGCAAGGGCGTGACGCTGCGGCGACTGCTCGTTAAGGATCGGGTTGGTGTTATTAATGTGGATCAGAATCTTGCGCTTTGCCGGCAGCGAGGCCAGCAGCGCCATCATGCCGTGTTCATCGCCGAGCGCCAGATGGCCCATGTCGCGGCCGGTATTGCGTCCGACGCCGGTGGCCTGGAGTTCATCGTCCTGCCAGACGGTGCCGTCAATCAGCAGACAGTCCGCTTTTTTAAGCCACGGCAGGATGGTGTCATCGGGTTCACCGAGACCCGGTGCGTAGAACAGCGTCTGACCGTTGCGGCGGTTTTCGATAAACAGCGCCACGTTATGCCCCGGCAGCGGGCGGTCGCGCCACGGCGAATAGGGCGGTGCGTTACTGGCGATGGGGACAGCGGTAAACTGCAAATCAGGGCAGGCTTCCACGCTAAAGGCGGTGAGCGGCGCGATCGGGTGGTGAATCAGGCCACCGTTCCAGTGCCGGAGCATGGTAAAAATCGGGAATCCGCTGGAAAGATCTTCATGCACCTCCGGCGTACACCATACCTGATGCGGGCACCCTTCGCGCAGGCTGAGCAGCCCGGTGGTGTGGTCAATCTGGCTATCGGTGAGAATAATGCCGCCAATATGCGTGCCGCGCAGAACCTCTTTCTTATTCAGTTCTGGCGTATGGGCAATCTGCTGGCTGATATCGGGGGAGGCGTTACACAGCACCCACTCTTTGCCGTTATCGCTGACGATGATCGACGACTGGGTGCGAGGGGTCGCCTGAAGGGTACCGTCGCGCAAACCCTGACAGTTGGCGCAGTTACAGTTCCACTGGGGGAAACCACCGCCAGCGGCGGAACCGAGGACTTTAATAAACATGAAGATGGGCCAGGTAGTCAAACAAAAATGCCCGCACGGATGGCGGGCAGAGCGATTAACGGTTGGAAATGTACAGGGTCACTTCCAGGCCAAGACGTAAATCAATAAAAGCAGGTTTCTTCCACATCGTTTTTTCCTCTTTAAAAAAGCAGCACCAACGCCATTGTTTGTGCCAGTTTTGTGATGGTCATCAAATAATGCGTCACAGGAGGGCAAAGCTCAACCCGAAAGATGTAAGGAATTAACTTAATGTTTACAACGTAACCTATTGTTGCCAAACATTTTGCAATACCTTTTGCCAGTTGCCCCACAGCAGCTTATTCAGCACAAATTGATCATAGCCGCTGTCACGCAACGCGCTGATTAGCCGCGGTAAACCACTCACATCGTGTAAGTCATCAGGCAACGTAATGCCGTCAAAATCGGAGCCCAGCGCGACATGATCGTCACCCATGATGTTAATAAGATAGTCGATATGGCGAACGATTGTGCTCAGCGGGGTATCGCTATCGCGTTTACCGTCGGCGCGCAAAAACGCGTTGCCGAAATTGACGCCTGCCACGCCGCCGCTGTCGCGGATAGCCAGTAGCTGCCGATCGGTCAGATTGCGCGGTTGCGGGCACAGCGTATGGGCGTTGGAATGGGTGGCGACCAGCGGTGAAGAGGAATGACGAGCGGTATCCCAGAACGCTTTTTCATTCATATGCGAAACATCAATCAGCATGTTCAGGACGTTAGCGTGCTTAATGAGGGCGATACCCTCAGCGGTAAGCCCTGGGCCGCTGTCCGGGCTGCCGGGAAACGCCCCGTTAACGCCGGTGCCGAAACGGTTAGCAATGTTCCAGAAAGGCCCAATGCTGCGCACCCCGGCGGCATAGAAAGCCTGTAGATCGTCTCCCTCGCCGTCAAAACCGCCCGCGCCCTCAATATGCGCCACCATCGCCAGCACTTTATCCTGACGGCAGCGTTCGATATCCGCCGAGCTCAGGCACAATCGCGCCCGGCCATCGGAGTGGGCGACAAGCTGCTTAAGGATCGTCAGCTGCTGCCAGAGAATGTCGACCGGCTGCCACGGCTCGCTGGCGTATTGTGGCGCCATGCGGGCGATATACTCCTGCGGCGGCACGAACAGCGCGAACAGCCCGCCGGAAAATCCGCCTTGCTGCATGCGTGGATAATCGAGGTGTCCCTTCTCAATGCCGGAGAAGAAGGCCGTTACCGGATCCTGGCGATGGTGAAGCCATAAATTAAGCAACAGGTCATTGTGACCATCAAAAATCGCCATAGCGCATCCCACTGTCTTTTATTGCTGCGAAAGTTGCCTGGCACGATAACCGATTTGTCCGGTCCGGCAAGGGGAAAATTACAACTTAGCAGCAATTGTTAATATCACTTAACAGTGAGGAGATCCGCAAAGCGGGTGGTGTAGCGGGGTGAAAGCATTTCCCGTTTCATCTGCCACGGCTGCTGTATACCCTGTCCCGCGAAGTAAAGCGTGCCACGGCCATTTTCAGCATTCAGATGGTCTAATACATCCATTAACTTTTGGCTGTTTTTCCTGGGTGCGTTGTCGTCAAACAGATTAAGTTGCGCGACGCCCTGGCTATAAAAATCTCCCAGCATCACTCCGGCTTTCTGGTACCGATGGCCGTTCTTCCAGACCGCATCCAGACAACGAACTGATGCGCCGATAATATCCCGGCTATCCTGGGTTGGGGTGAGCAGTTTTACCGACGCGCTATTGCCATAATATGGCTCGTTAAGCGCGAAGGGCGAGGTTTTAACAAATACGGAGATAAAGCGGCAATGCTGATGCTCATTGCGAAGTTTTTCTGCTGCCCGGGCGGCATAACTACAGATGGCCTGGCGTACATCGTCATATTCGGTGATGCGTTCGCCAAACGAGCGCGAACAGACGATTTCTTGCTTTACCGGGGCAAACTCTTCCAGTTCAAGACACGATTCGCCCCGTAATTCACGCACCGTTCTCTCCAGCACGACATTGAAATGTTTTCTTATGAACCGGATATCGGTGTCTGCCAGTTGCAGGACGGTCTTAATCCCCATCATCTCAAGCTTCTTCGCTATGCGACGTCCTACACCCCAAACGTCTTCGACGGGTAGCGCCGCCATCAGCTTTCTCTGACGATCCACATTGGATAAATCAACAACGCCTCCCGTCTGGCGCTGCCAGCGTTTCGCCGCATGATTTGCCAGTTTCGCCAGCGTCTTTGTGGGTGCGATGCCCACTCCGACGGTCAGATGGGTGCGTTGCAGTACGGTCGCTCTCATTTCATGCCCAAAGTCGGAAAGATCGCGACAATTACGCACGCCGGTAAGATCGCAAAAGATCTCATCAATTGAGTATATTTCGCTACGAGGCGACATCTCTTCAAGCGTGTTCATTACCCGGTTGGACATATCCGCGTAAAGTTCATAATTACTGCTGAAACAAACCACGCCATGATGCCTGAAGAGATCTTTCTGTTTGAAGTACGGTTCACCCATTTTCACAAAGGGTTTGGCTTCAGCGGAGCGAGAGATGACGCACCCATCGTTATTGGACAACACGACCACCGGTCGTCCCTTCAGGTCCGGGCGAAAAACCGTTTCACAGGAAGCATAGAAAGCGTTCACATCACACAGTGCAAACATGGTCAGCTCGCTCTGGTATCGCCAGGAGGGGTGAAAAACTGCATTATGATCACCGTTAATTAAGACTGTATTTATATACAGTATTGTATGTTGATAGCAAAGATCAAGGGGGAACGAGGAGTGACGTCGTACGGGTGCAGGAGGGAGAGGGTTATGTTCAGAATGGCGGCGAGGCAAATCTGGCGGAAAGGGTATTTAATGAAATGTTTAAGGAATATAAGTGCCCATACGACAGGTATGGGCAGTGAAGCCGTCGATATTACTTCTTCTTGTTCATCATCGCCTTGAGATCGGCAAAGGGGTTAAACGTGGCGACACCCACGTCTTTTTGCGCATCCTCACCCGCGACAACGGTGGTGCCATACTGATCCGCTTCGGTGTACTTTGAGTGTTCGTGATCGTGACAAAACAGGCACAACAGCTCCCAGTTACTGCCATCTTCCGGGTTATTGGTGTGATCGTGGTCGATATGGTGAACCGTGAGTTCACGAAGATTTGAATATACAAACTCACGCGAGCAGCGTCCACAAACCCAGGGGTAGATTTTTAGCGCTTTTTCACGGTAGCCGCTTTCCAGCCGTGCGTAGTTTTTGGGGATCAGAGCCATTGCTGATGTTACCTGTTAAAAAGAGAATAATTCACACTATATCCCATTATGAGATGTCAGGAGAATGCCTCCTCTGCGGGAAGGCAGCGTGCGATTTGCGTATTTCTGTCAGTTTATTTGAAGCATTCCGTTAAATAATCACCATTTATTCTCATTCGTTAATGCGTAGAGTAGGGATAACGCAATGCTTTATCAGGATACTCCACTATGAAAAAGATCGGATTTTTGTCGTTTGGTCACTGGACACCGTCACCCCAGTCCGGCACGCGAACCGCGGCTGACACGCTGCTACAGTCCATCGATCTGGCGGTCGCCGCCGAAGAGCTGGGCGCGGACGGGGCTTATTTCCGTGTGGATCACTTTGCCCGCCAGCTCAGTTCGCCATTCCCCTTGCTGGCTGCAATAGGCGCGAAAACCAAACGCATCGAAATCGGGACGGGTGTGATCGACATGCGGTATGAAAATCCGCTGTATATGGCGGAAGATGCTGGCGCGGCAGATCTCATCTCCGGCGGGCGATTACAGCTTGGTATCAGCCGGGGTTCCCCGGAGCAGGTGATTGATGGCTGGCGTTATTTTGGTTACGTGCCGCAGGAAGGGGAAAACGAATCTGATATGGCGCGCCGCCACACTGAGGTACTGCTTGATGTATTACGCGGTGAAGGGTTTGCAAAGCCTAACCCACAGCCGATGTTCCCAAACCCGCCGGGATTGTTGCGTCTGGAGCCGCATTCAGAAGGCTTACGCGATCGTATCTGGTGGGGGGCTGGCTCTAATGCAACGGCAGTATGGGCGGCAACACTGGGGATGAACCTGCAAAGCTCAACGCTGAAAGATGATGAAACCGGCGAGCCGTTCCATATTCAGCAGGCAAAACAGATCCGAGCCTACCGACAGGCCTGGGCTGAGGCAGGGCATACCCGTCAGCCACGCGTTTCGGTCAGCCGCAGTATTTTTGCCCTGATGGACGATCGCGACCGGATGTATTTCGGTTCAAGCCGCAATGAAAGCGACAGCGTGGGCTATCTGGATGAGAAAACGCGGGCCATTTTCGGACGCAGCTATGCCGCAGAGCCAGACAAGCTGATTGAACAGTTGAAAAAGGATGAAGCGATCGCGGAAGCGGATACGCTGTTACTTACCATGCCGAATCAGCTGGGCGTGGAATACAACGCACATGTGATCGAGTCCATCCTGAAACATGTCGCACCGGAAATGGGATGGCGCGATCGCAATGCTTAATCTGGCCCTCTGGTATCGCCGGTTTGGTGAGCCTGAATCGGTACTGCAAGCGGAAACTACACCATTGTCGCCGCGACAGCCGGGAGAGATACGTGTGCGCATGCTTTTTTCCCCGGTGAACGCCTCCGATCTCATCCCCATCACCGGAGCATATCGCCATCGCACGCCGCTGCCTGCGATAGCCGGTTATGAAGGGGTCGGAATAGTGACCGAAACGCCCGCCGCTTATCCGGCGCTGCTGGGCAAGCGGGTCCTGCCGTTACGGGGGCAGGGAACCTGGCAGCGCTATGTCGACTGCCCGGCGGCGTATGCGGTTCCCGTCCCGGACGACGTCGACTCGCTACTTGCCGCGCGGGCGTATATCAACCCGCTTGCCGCACAGATGATGCTGGACCGCTATCCTCCGGTCGGGAAAACGGTGCTGCTCACCGCTGCCGGTTCTGACTGCGCCGTTCTGCTCGGGCAATGGGCACGTCAGGCGGGTGCGGAGGCGGTTTACGGGATCCATCGTTCGCCCGTGCACGCTCAACGTCTGGCTGAAATGGGGATCGTCCCGATTGCGCAACATGATACGACCGCCGTCAACGCTGCCGCCGCGCAAGCGGAGGTGGTGTACGACGCCACGGGCGGCAGTCTGGCGGAGACGATCCTGAGCGTGATGCCCGAAACCGGCACCTTTGTCTGCTACGGGCTACTCTCCGGGCAGACCTTCCGGCAGCAGCGGCCGTTGCCGCGCGTGGCGTGGTTTCACATTCGTAACTATCTGGACGCGCTGAGCGCTGAGGCGTGGCAGGCGGAGTTTCGGCGCATCTGGCCTAAACTGCGCGCCAGCCAGTGCAGCGATGTCACCCTCTACCCGCTGTCGGAATGGCAGCGGGCAGTGGGCAACTATCGCGAAGCGGGAAGAACGGGTAAGCCCATGCTGTCGATGGACAATTAATCGGCCTTATGGCTCATGTCGCTCAGCAGTACAGCGATACTTTGTCCACCGGCGGTCTGCTCCAGGCCAATTTTGACAATAATTGTCAGCGGAACGGAGAGCAGCATGCCGACAGGCCCGAGCAGCCAGCCCCAGAAAATCAGGGACAGGAACACAACAAGGGTTGAAAGCCCCAGCCCGCGTCCCATTATCCGTGGTTCGAGAATGTTCCCGAAGACAAGGTTAATCACCAGATAGCCTGCCAGCAGAATCAGGGCATCATACAAACCGCTGAAAACCAGCACCTGAAGGATAGGGGGGATCGCCGCCAGCACGGAGCCGATGTTAGGAATATAGTTGAGCGCAAAGGCCAGCAGCCCCCAGACAAAGGCAAAACGCACATCCAGCGCGGCGAGCATCCCCCAGACCACTAATCCCGTCACCAGGCTGATGGCCGTTTTCAGCACCAGATAGCGTGAAACGCTGTCGAGCGCGCGCTGAATGGCGCCCATTCCCTCTACCGGACGCACCATGATGTGCTGGAGCTTTGCAGGCAGCTGTGGAACTTCCAGCAGCATAAACACAACCGTCAGGAACAGCAGGAAAATCGAGGTCATGGCGTTGGAGAGTTGTGCCAGCAGGCTGGTGACAATCGTCATGGCGGCATTCGGATCGATGTATTTAAGCAGTTCCTCAACCGAGACTTCGATACCCGCGCGTTGCAGCCAGGGTTCAATTTGCAGCAGCGGGGTCGCCAGGGAAGAGCGGTATGTCGGTAGCGTCCGCGCCAGCTCGTTCAGGGAGGTTCCCAGATAGGCGACTAAAAGCACCATCGCAACGATAATAATACTGATAAGCAGGCTTATCGCCAGCACACGCGGGATGCGTAGCCGCACCATTCGCTGCACCAGCGGATTGAGGATCACCGCGATAAAAAGCGCCAGGATAAAAGGCACGATGATATCGGCCGCAAAACGAACGCCGGTCAGAATGATCATCAGCATGCCCAGCATGATGACGATCTTAAGCCCGTTGAGGGTGATAATAGGTTTGGCCATGGACGTTCCTGAACAGTTTTTTATTTATAATAGAGGGGAAAGCGGATTAAAAAAACTAACCAAAATCAAACAGACTGGGTAAAGAAATGAAAAGGCTTTGAGTAAATTCCTGGCTTATGATACAAATCAGGCGTGTTCAACTACCGAGGACAATTTTCATCCGCAAAGACGAGAAGCAACACCGCGGATAATTGTAATTTTATGGACAATTTGTTCAGGACGTTTTTTTCAAACAACTCTGCTCTGTTTTCAACCTCCCTCTGCCTGCTTTCTGGTGAGCAACACTGGCGTTCCGCGCTATAGTCACGTCTTCTGCCTGAGCTGGCGCTATGCGCTTAGCTAACTGATTTAATTCCCAATTTTTTGGTTTGCTGTCCGCAGCGAGCCTCGATGGATTATATTCTCAAGCAGGAGAAAAAACATGTTTTACTGGATTTTATTAGCTCTGGCGATCGTCGCTGAAATTACCGGCACCTTGTCGATGAAATGGGCAAGCGTGAGTGATGGCAGCACCGGTTTTATTTTGATGCTGGTCATGATTACGCTTTCCTATATTTTCCTCTCTTTTGCGGTTAAAAAAATCGCGCTGGGCGTGGCATACGCATTGTGGGAAGGTATTGGTATTTTATTGATTACGCTGTTTAGCGTCATGTTATTTGATGAAACCCTGACGACAATGAAAATTGCCGGGCTGACGACCCTGGTCGCAGGTATCGTGCTGATTAAATCGGGTACACGCAAACCGGCAAAACAGCAGAAGGAGCAGACCCATGCAGCAGTTTGAATGGATCCACGCGGCCTGGCTGGCTTTCGCCATCGTTCTGGAAATTATTGCCAACGTCTTTCTGAAGTTCTCCGACGGTTTTCGTCGCAAAGCCTACGGCCTGTTATCGATTGCCGCGGTTCTGGGGGCGTTTAGCGCCCTGTCGCAGGCGGTGAAAGGCATCGATCTGTCCGTGGCCTATGCGCTGTGGGGGGGCTTCGGTATTGCCGCCACCCTGGCGGCAGGCTGGATTATGTTCGGGCAGCGTTTAAACAATAAAGGCTGGATAGGGCTGGTATTACTGCTCGCCGGCATGATCATGATTAAACTGGCCTGAGTGACCTACTGCTGCGCCAGGGCTTCCAGCCGGTCGCGAAAACCGGTCACCGACAACGCCCGGTTATCTGCGCGCCAGCGGTCTTTCGCCGCTGGCGCAGAACTCTGAACGCCAATCAGCTGCCAGCCGTTATCAGTTTTTAACATCAGGGGCGATCCGCTATCACCCGGTAGCGTATCGCACTGATGCGACAGTACGCTGTTTTGCGCCCAGCCCGTCACCACGCAGTCCGTATGGGTGTACAGCGAATCGAGGTGATCAACAGGGTAGCCTGACTGCGTCACTTTTCGATCGGCGGCTTTCAGGGCGGCGGTGAGCGCGGCTTTATCGCCATCAAAGAGCGGCAGCGGGGTGATCCCGGACGGCGGATAACGTAAAACGATCAGCCCGAAATCCCAGGAGGCCGCCCCGGGCGGCACAATCCAGCCATCGCCATCCGGTTTCAGGCGTTTGCCAAGCGACGGATCCACCCGCCCCTCAATACCGTGAATTTCGTAGCGCCATATTCCTTTTTGCGACACAAAGCGCAGGGCGATCGCTTTATCCGGTTTGCCTTCAGGCGGCATTAACAGGCAATGACCCGCCGTCAGCGCAAGGCGTGGCGTAATGAGGGTCGCGGTACATAAATTGCCGCTGGCGGTTTCCAGTTGCCCGATGGCATCCCAGGGCGATTCGGTAGGATCGGTGACACGCGTACGATCGTCATGACCAAAAAACAGCGTCTTTACCTCTTTGGCGCTAATGGCGTCATCGTCGCCATCATCCGCATGTGAAAAGCCAGCAAAAAGGCTAAACGTTCCCAGTAACAACACAACAGATTTACGCATATCACACTCTGGTGGGGGTAATTATGATTATTAAAAGTGAACCCTATGAAAATACTATAGACGCGACGGCGAGAAAGTGGGAGTAAAATCAGCGTGCTACATTCAGGAAAGATAAAAGTGGCTGGCGATGAGCGCGCATAAAATTAGCAGGATAAGAATGAACTCAAACCGATAGCGCCGCAGCATACGCCCTCCGGATAAAAAAACGGCGCTGACCGCAAACCCGTTCAGCGCCGGTTTACCAACGTGCCCCGAAGGGCACGGTTAAGCTTGTACTCTTACGCTGCTGGCTGCGCAGCAGGTTTAGCCGCTTCGTGTTTTGCTGCTTTTTTGTGATGCTTTTTAGCCGCTTGGGCTTTCTGCTCTACCGCAGGTTTTGCCGCTTTTTTGTGGTGCTTTTTCGCGGCCTGCGCTTTTTGTTCTGCCGCTGGTTTAGCCGCTTTGTGATGTTTTTTATGGTGAACCGTTTTGGCCGGAGCAGCGGTGGATGCCGCAGGCGCTGCGGTGGCGGTAGTTTCAGCCGCGAATGCAGCGGAAGACAGACCCATAGCAGCGGCAACGACCAGAGCTAATACTTTTTTCATTTTCATACCCTCGAATTTGGTTTCTCATTTAACCCCACTGCGGGGCCGTTGAAATAACTATATCCCTGTAAATTCGGGGTTTCCGTGAGTGATTGGTATCGGCGTGTAACCATATGTACAACGCCGGGGTGGGCCCCCGGCGCGTTCGGTTACAGATAGCGGGACGTCAGGTGTTCGCGGAAGTAGCGGATATTCAGATCTTCACCTGTAGCCTGGGTGATGAGCTGCGACGTGCTGAAACGGCTGCCGTGCTGCCAGATATTCTGACGCAGCCAGTCAAACAGCGCCGAGAAATCGCCCCCGGCAATGGATGCCTGCAACCCGGGCAGCGCAGTTTTGGCGGCATGGAACAGCTGTGCCGCATACATTGCCCCCAGCGTGTAAGACGGGAAGTAGCCAAAACCGCCGTCGGTCCAGTGGATATCCTGCATACAGCCGTTGCGGTAGTTATCTTTGGTGGATAACCCAAGCCACGCCTGCATTTTCTCATCCCATAACGCGGGAATATCATCGACTTCAATTTCGCCATTGATTAGCGCGCGCTCGATCTCATAGCGCAGCACCACATGCGCCGGATAGCTCACTTCATCCGCATCAACGCGGATGTAGCCCGGCTTCACGCGCTGGTTCCAGGCAATAAAATTCTCTTCGCTGAATGCCGCCTGGCTGCCGAAACGGGCATGAACCGCCGGAAGCAGATGCTTCAGGAAAGCGTCGCTGCGGCCCAGCTGCATTTCAAAGAACAAGCTCTGGGATTCATGGATCGCCGTAGAGCGCGCCAGCGCAACGGGCTGGCCGGCCCACGCTCGCGGAAGGTTTTGCTCGTAGCGGGCATGTCCGGTTTCGTGGATCACGCCGAAAAGCGCGCTGAGCAGTTCATCTTCATCGTAACGCGTGGTGATACGCACATCTTCCGGCACGCCGCCGCAGAACGGGTGAGCGCTAACGTCCAGACGACCGCCGTTAAAATCGAAGCCAAGCATTTTCATCGCTTCCAGGCCCAGCTCGCGCTGCGTGGCGGTCGGGAAGGGACCCTGTGGCGGAACGAACGATCGTTGAGCCTGTTTTTCCACAACCTTTGCCAGCAGCTCCGGCAGCCAGGACTTCAGATCGCCGAACAGCACATCCAGGCGAGCGCTGGTCATGTCGGGTTCAAAGATATCCAGCAGCGCGTCGTAAGGCGTGCAGCCTTTAGCCTCAGCGCGCAGGCGGGCTTCTTCACGACTGAGTTTCACCACCTCTTTCAGGTTGGCTGAAAAGCCCTGCCAGTCGTTGGCCGGACGCTGAGTGCGCCAGGCGTGTTCACACCTGCTGCCCGCCAGCGATTTGGCCTCCACCAGCGATTCCGGCAGTAAAGTGGCCTGCTGGTAGTGGCGTGTCATTTCACGCAGGTTGGCTTGCTCAACGTCATTCAGATCTTCGTCTGCCGCCGCCGCCAGCCATTCACCCATTTTTTTATCGGTCAGGATCTGATGTTGCAGGACGCTCATCTCCGCCAGCGCTTCACCGCGCGCGGCGCTGCCGCCTGGCGGCATCATGGTGAACATGTCCCAACTGGCGATGGAGGAGAGGTGCGAGAAGCGGGAGAGGCGCTGGAAGGTGCGGGTGAGTTGTTGATAGTTATTGTTTTTCATGAAGTCCTCGTGTCTGAATCAGCCGATGACAAAAATTAGCATCGGCTCGATTTAAACACGAAGAGGGCTGAATGTTAATGCAGTCGTTTATGCAGGCTCGCGCCCACCAGCAGTGCCGCGCACAACATCAGCGCGATAAATCCGCCCACGCCGTTCCAGCCGTAGTTATGCCAGAACACCCCGCCGAGCGTACCGGCTATGCTGGAACCGAGATAGTAACTGAACAGATACAGTGACGAAGCCTGACCTTTGGCGCGGCGCGCGCGTGGGCCAATCCAGCTGCTGGCAACGGAATGCGCGGCAAAGAAGCCCGCAGAGAAGAGCAGCATTCCGGCAAAAATCAGCCACAGGGAAGAGAAAAGCGTCATCAGCAGTCCGAACAGCATCACGGCGGTGGAAACCAGCATCACCGGACCACGACCGAAGCGCGCGGTCATGGCGCCCGCTTTTGGCGAACTCCATGTCCCGGTGAGATATGCCACAGAGAGCAAACCCACCAATGCCTGACTAAGATGCCACGGTGAAAGCATCAGACGATAGCCGATGTAATTAAACAGCGTCACGAACGAGCCCATCAGCAGGAAACCGGTCAGGAACAAACGGGGCAGCCCTTGATCGCGCCAGTGCAGACGAAAGTTGATAAATAACGTTTTCGGACGCAGGGAGGTCGGGCGGAAATGGCGCGATTCCGGCAGGATTTTCCAGAACATCAGCGCCGAAGCGAGGGCGAAGCAGCCGATAACGGCCAGTGCAATGCGCCAGTTAAAGAAATCAGTAAACACACCGCTGAGCAGGCGTCCGCTCATCCCGCCGATAGAGTTCCCGCTAATGTATAGCCCCATGGAGAAGGCCACGAAGCTCGGGTGGATCTCCTCGCTGAGATAGGTCATCCCGACCGCCGCCACGCCGCTGAGGGATAACCCAATCAGCGCGCGCATGACCAGAATGCCGTGCCAGCTGGTCATCATGGTGGACAGCAAGGTACACACGGAGGCCAGCATTAACGCCGTTACCATGACCTGCTTACGTCCGATGGCATCCGAAAGTGGCCCGGTGAACAGCAGACCGATCGCCAGCATCCCGGTTGAAATGGAGAGCGAAATACTGCTGCTGGCTGGCGACACGCCAAATTCATGCGACAGGACCGGCAGGATCGGCTGAACGCAGTAGAGCAGGGCAAAAGTGGCGAGACCTGCTGAGAAGAGCGCCAGCGTGACGCGCATAAACTGGGGGGTACCACGTTTAATAAACTGAACCGGCTGCGGTGCTGCGGGTAAATCATCAATGTCGCTGGCCGGCGCGATATCAACGGTCGTTGTACGGCTCACACATAATCCTTGCTTAAACATCCCCGTGGTTTCTGGTGACGGGTATGACCACAAGATTAGGGTAGGAAAATGTAAATATTCTGTCTAATATATTAATAATCTCAAATGATACTTTAAAAATATGAATATCGAGCTGCGCCATCTGCGCTATTTTGTCGCCGTCGCCGAAGAGCTGCATTTTGGTCGTGCGGCGGCAAGGCTGAATATCTCTCAGCCACCGCTAAGCCAGCAGATCCAGATCCTGGAGCAGCAGGTCGGGGCGCGTCTGCTGGCGCGAACCAACCGCAGCGTGAGCCTGACGACGGCGGGAAAACAGTTTCTCGCCGATAGCCGGCAGATCCTGAGTATGGTGGAGGACGCCGCCGCCAGAGCGGAACGGCTTTATCTTGGGGAGACGGGGGAGCTGCGCATCGGGTTTACCTCATCGGCCCCCTTTATCAGCGCTGTTTCACAAACGCTATCCTCGTTTCGCCGTAACTTTCCGGATGTGCATATTCAGACGCGCGAAATAAATACCCGAGAGCAGATATCGCCGCTTAACGAAGGATCGCTCGACCTGGGGCTGATGCGTAACACGCAGTTGCCTGATACCCTGGCGTGGCAGGTGATCCTCCGCGAACCGCTGATGGCGATGATCCCCCGGGATCATCCGCTCGCCGCGCAGCACAGCGTCTCGCTGGCTGAACTGGCGAAAGAGCCGTTTGTCTTTTTTGACCCACAGGTGGGTACCGGGTTGTATGACGATATTCTTGGTCTGATGCGGCGATATGGCCTTGTCCCGACTATCGCGCAGGAGGTGGGGGAAGCCATGACGATCATTGGTCTCGTTGCCGCAGGGCTTGGCGTATCGATTCTCCCGGCCTCATTTAAACGGGTACAACTGGCGGAAATGCGCTGGGTGAAGATAGCCGAGCAGGATGCAGTCTCAGAGATGTGGCTGGTGTGGTCTAAACATCATGAACAGAGCCATGCGGCACAGCGTTTCAAAGAACAATTAATTACCGCTTCTCGCGGGCATTATTTATAGGGAAAAGTGGGCGAAAATGTGCAGTAAATCACATGGCTAAGTAAAAATTTGACGTCAGCCATTGAAGTGCTTCACCATAGCCCTCAGTTTATTTCGAAGCTCGAAAATAAGGGAGTACGAGGTGGTTGCTGATAGTCAGCCAGGGCATATCGATCAGATCAAGCAGACCAACGCGGGTGCCGTTTATCGCCTGATTGATCAGCTTGGTCCGGTTTCGCGTATCGATCTTTCGCGCCTGGCACAACTGGCACCCGCCAGTATTACCAAGATTGTCCGCGAAATGCTGGAAGCCCATCTGGTTCAGGAAACAGAAATTCAGGAGCCGGGCAGCCGTGGCCGTCCGGCGGTAGGGCTGGTGGTGGAAACGGAAGCCTGGCACTACCTGTCGCTGCGGATTAGCCGCGGGGAAATCTTCCTCGCGCTGCGCGACCTCAGCAGCAAGCTGGTGGTGGAAGACCGGCTGGAACTCCCGCTTAATGCAGAGCAACCACTTCTCGATGCCATTCTGACCCACATCGACCAGTTCTTTATTCGTCACCAGCAGCGTCTTGAACGTTTAACGGCGATTGCGATCACCCTGCCGGGAATTATTGATACCGAAAATGGCATTGTGCACCGCATGCCGTTTTATGAAAACGTCAAAGAGATGCCGCTGGGCGACGTGCTGGAAAACCACACCGGTGTGCCGGTCTACATTCAGCATGATATCAGCGCCTGGACGATGGCGGAGGCATTGTTTGGTGCCTCCCGGGGCGCACGCGACGTAATTCAGGTGGTGATTGATCATAACGTTGGCGCAGGTGTGATCACCGACGGGCGTCTGTTGCATGCTGGCAGCAGTAGCCTGGTGGAGATCGGCCATACGCAGGTCGATCCGTACGGAAAACGCTGCTACTGCGGTAACCATGGCTGTCTGGAGACGATTGCCAGCGTCGAAAGCGTGCTGGAGCTGGCGCAGGTGCGGCTCAGCCAGTCGATGAGCTCCACGCTGCACGGTCAACCGTTAAGCGTCGAGGCACTGTGCGCTGCGGCAAGGCAGGGCGATCTGCTGGCGAAGGACATTATTACCGGCGTGGGCAATAATGTCGGGCGCATTCTGGCCATTATGGTGAACCTGTTTAACCCGCAAAAAATACTGATCGGCTCCCCGCTCAGCCAGGCGGCGGATATCCTCTTTCCGGCGATTTCCGCCTGCATCAATCAGCAGGCGCTTCCCGCGTACAGTAAAAACATCGTGGTCGAAAGTACGCAATTTTCCAACCAGGGTACGATGGCCGGCGCCGCGCTGGTAAAAGATGCGATGTACAACGGCTCGTTACTGATTCGTTTGCTACAGGGCTAACTCTTTTCCAGAGATGTACGAAAAATTGCGCTATCTCAAGCCCGGTAGCGCACGCATCCCGTAGACTTTCCCCACTGAATTATTTACCTGGTTTATATTTTGAAGCATACCCAAGAGGTGGAATGAGTCATGCTTAAGCGTTTCTTTATTACTGGTACGGATACGTCTGTCGGGAAGACAGTCGTATCCCGCGCGTTACTTCAGGCCCTGGCGGCAAGCGGTAAACGCGTTGCAGGATACAAGCCGGTTGCAAAAGGCAGTAAAGAGACGCCAGAAGGGCTGCGCAATAAGGATGCCCTGGTTCTGCAAAGCGTCTCGTCTCTGGAACTGCCTTATGATGCCGTTAATCCTATCGCCTTAAGCGAAGAGGAAAGCAGCGTCGCTCACAGTGGGCTTATCAACTACAGCCTGCTTTCTGATGGCCTGGCAAATCTGAGTGAAAAGGTTGACCACGTTGTCGTTGAAGGGACCGGCGGCTGGCGCAGCCTGATGAACGATTTACGTCCCCTTTCCGAATGGGTGGTGCAGGAGCAGTTGCCGGTGATTATGGTCGTGGGCATTCAGGAAGGGTGCATCAACCATGCCTTGCTGACGGCGCAGGCTATCGCTAATGACGGCCTGCCGCTGATTGGTTGGGTGGCGAACCGTATTAACCCGGGCCTTGCGCACTACGCTGAAATCATCGATGTGCTGAGCAAAAAGCTGCCTGGCCCGCTGGTGGGCGAACTGCCTTATCTGCCCCGCGCCGAGCAGCGCGAATTAGCGCACTACATCGATCTCTCGGCTTTCGGCGGTATGCTGGCCGTAGATCGAGTCGTGGCGTAGCGTTCTCGACAATACCGACGCCACAACACAGGCAACCAGCAAACCGGGAAGTAAAAAATACTGCCCGGTCATCTCACATACCATCAAGGCCGACATGATTGGCGCATGCGTTGTGGCGGCGAGCAGCGTCGCCATACCCGCCAGTCCGAGCAGGATCGCCGTCTCAGAGCCAGGAAACCACAGCGCAAAGATCTGCGCAAACAGCATTCCCGTTGCCATACCGACAAACAAGGTTGGCGTGAACACGCCTCCCGGCGCGCCGGACCCGCTGCTTGCCAGCACCGCCAGCAGCTTGCAAATAAAGACGCCAGCAATCACCGACAGCAGCGGCGGTGACTGCAAAAACGCCTGAACCACGCTATAGCCATTCCCCCATACCTTCGGCGTTAGCAGCGACAGCAGCCCGACGATCAGACCACCCAGCGCCAGCTGCCACGGCGGTGAAAGTTTGAGACGCAGAAACAGCCTGTGGCTGGCCGCCATCAGCCACATCAGCAGCGGGCCGCAAACGCCAGCCAGCAGACCCACGCCAACGATCAGGAAATAATCCACCGCCGTAAGCATCTCGCTGAGATGGACATCATATAGCGTATTCGCGCCGGGACTTAACAGGCGCGTGGTCAGCAGGGCCACTACAGCAGCAATCACCACCGGGCCGAGGGAGGCCAGCATCAGCGTGCCAAACAGGATCTCTGCGATAAACAGGCTGCCCGCCAGCGGCGCATGATAGGCGCTGGCCATCCCGGCGGCGGCACCGCAGGCGATCCACAGTTTCCATTCGGATTTCGGCGTACAACGTTGTGCAAAAAAGGAGGCGGCGAGGGCAGCAAGCAGGATCATGGCGCCTTCACGGCCGATGGCGCTGCCGCTGGCGACCACCAGCAACGACGCGAGGGATTTCACCAGGCTGGCGCCGTAATCAAACTGGCCGTCACCCGTCTCAAGCGCTTCCATATAATCGGTGGGGGCGTGGGGACGTTGTGCCGTCATGCGCTGCCATCCCCACAGTAGCATTCCCGCGGCCAGACCACCCAGCGCAGGCGTCAGCGCCCGCCGCCAGGGTGATAACGCGGCTGCGGCGTTCACCAGACTTCCGCTTTCGTTGCTGAGAAATAGCCACTCCAGCAGATACATGCTGTGGCGGAACACCGCAACGGCCAGCGCCGCCAGCACGCCGGTGACGGTAGCAATCAGGAGACGACGAAACATCGCGCGGATGTCGGGGTAAGCGTGAAGACGTTGCATGAAGTCGTGATTTAACGGGGACGATACAATATTGTGGCGGGAAATCGGGAGGTTAGCAAAAGGTATGCGTGCGGAAAAAGGCCGGGCAGTACCCGGCCTGAATGCTTAACTCTCGCTATGAATATTCAACGCCCGGCGCGTACGCCCTGAGCTCAAATACTCCGCAATATAATCCTGGGATATTTCGCCGTTATAGCGTCCGTCCTCGTCCACAATCGGCATCCAGCTGGTGTTGCTCTCATACAGGCGAGAAAGCACCACGCGCAGGTTATCCTCGGCCTTACCGGTCATGCGGAACGGATGCAGAATATCCCCGCAGCTGCCGCTGGCGTTACGCGCTTCGCGGCGCTTCACAAAGCCGAGCGGTTTGCCGTGCTCATCAACCACGGTAATGGCGCGAATATCGTTGTCATCCATGGTGGCGAAGGCCTCCGGCAGCGGCGTCGATTCGCGTACCGTAATGGTAGGCTGCTGGTCGGTGACGTCGCCCGCCGATACCAGCAGCAGGCGTTTCAACGTCCGGTCCTGACCAACAAACGAGCCAACAAACTCATTCGCGGGTTTCGCCAGCAGCTCGTCCGGGCTGGCGCACTGCACGATACGTCCCTGACGGAAGACGGCAATACGGTCGCCCAGCTTCAGCGCTTCGTCAATATCGTGGCTCACCAGCATCACGGTCTTTTTCAGCTTGCGCTGCATCTCCAGGAACTGGTTCTGGATCACCTCACGGTTAATCGGGTCGACCGCGCCGAACGGTTCATCCATCAGCAGGACCGGGGGATCCGCTGCCAGCGCGCGGATAACGCCGATACGCTGCTGCTGACCGCCGGACATTTCGCGTGGATAGCGGTGAAGGAATTTATGCGGATCCATTGCCACCATATCCATCAGCTCCTCGGCACGGGATTTACAGCGCGCTTTATCCCAGCCCAGCATGCGCGGCACGACGGTAATGTTCTCTTCGATGGTCATGTTCGGGAACAGGCCAATTTGCTGGATCACGTAGCCAATGTTGCGACGCAGGGTCACGGTGTCCATTCCGCTGGTGTCTTCGCCGTTAATCAGGATCGTCCCGCTGCTTGGCGTAATGAGACGGTTGATCATCTTTAGGGTAGTGGTTTTCCCGCAGCCGGACGGGCCGAGCAGCACGCACATTTCCCCTTCAGGCACGTTCAGGTTGACGTTGTCGACGGCCTTAAACGTCTGGCCGTGTTTCTGTGAAAATTGTTTGGTGAGGTTTTCCAGTTTTATCATTATCGAATCCCCTTCGGAGTCAGTACCACCTGCAAACGGTGCAGCAACCAGTCGAGCACAATCGCTAAAAGACAAATCATCAGCGCGCCCGCAATCAACATACGAATATCACTCCCGCCAATACCGTTAAGCAGCAGCAGGCCCAGCCCGCCCGCACCGATCACGGCGGCAATCGCCATGACGCCGATGTTCATCACCACGGCGGTGCGGATGCCGCCAAAAATCACCGGCAACGCCATCGGGATTTCCACCCAGCGCAGACGCTGCCAGAAGGTCATGCCGATGCCGCGTCCCGCTTCACGCAGGCCCGGCGGCAGGCTGTCGAGCGCCGTGTGGGTGTTACGCACAATCGGCAGCAGCGAATAGAGGAACACCGCCGTAATCGCGGGCAGGGCGCCAATGCCCTGACCGATCAGCGAAAAGAGCGGGATCATGAGGCCGAAAAGCGCAATTGACGGGATGGTGAGCACAATGGTGGCAATTCCCAGCACCGGCGTTGCCAGCCATTTATGGCGGACAATTAAAATGCCCAGCGGCACGCCAATAATAATCGCCAGGCCCACGGCGAGCGCCACCAGCCACAGGTGTTGCAGCGTCAGGGTTAAGAGATAGTCCCAGTTGTCGAGAATATAGTGAATCGTCTCCATAGCGCCTCCTACAGCAACTGTTTGCTACGCAGGAAATCACGGGCGACCTGCTGCGGTGACTGATGGTCGATATCCACCTTCTTATTCAGTTCGGTGATAACGTCGTTATTGAGCTGGGCTGAAAGGGTGTTCAGCGCCTCCTCCAGCCCCGGATTAGCCTCCAGCGTGTCTTTCCGAACAACTGGCGTCACGGCATAACTCGGGAAGAAGCCTTTGTCATCTTCCAGCACTTTAAGATCGAAGCCCTTTACGCGCCCGTCGGTGGTGTAGATCAGCCCCGCATCGACAAACCCGTCGCGCACCGCGTTATAGACCAGGCCCGGATCCATCTGGCGGATCTGCGGGCGGTCCAGCTCCATGTTGTAGGCTGCCTGCAACGGTTTCATCCCGTCGCTGCGCCCGGCAAATTCCAGGTCAAGGCCCAGCAGCCAGTTGTTATCCGGATCGGTTTTACGGATCTGCTCAATCTTTGCCACCATCTCAGACATGGTATTGATATGTTCAGCCTCGGCGCGCTTGCGCTGCATGGCAAAGGCATAGGTATTGTTCATATCGGCAGGTTTAAGCCACACCAGACCGTGCTTCGCATCGAGGCGTTTCACCGTCTCGTACGATTCCTGCGGCGACATGCGTTTGTTGATGTGGTTGAAGATGATCAGCGAGGTGCCGGTATACTCCCAGGTCATATCAATCTGCTTGTTGATCATCGCGTTACGGGAAATCACCGTTGCAATATTGGTCTGAGGCTGTACCTGAAACCCTTTCTTTTGCAGATACTGCACGGTCATGGCCGAGAGAATGTGCTGCTCGGTAAAGCTCTTGGTTGCCAGGATCAGCGGCGCGGCAAGCGCCTGGCTGGTGAAGAGCGCGGCGGCGCATAGCGCCGTCAGCCCGGAAAACAGTCTCATAGAAGCTCCTTGTTATAATTATCGCGCGAGATGCGGGCTCAGTAATCGGCCCAGTGCCGCCAGCAGCGTATCCAGAATCAGGGCGAACAGAGCGGTGGCCGCCGCGCCCAGGATCAGCGTCGGGAAATCATTCAGATAGATCCCCGGGAAAATCAGCTCGCCGTAGCTGCTGGCGCCAATCAGGAATGCCAGCGGTGCGGTACCGACGTTAATCGCAGTGGCAATGCGAATACCGGAAAGCATCACCGGCCAAGCGTTTGGAATCTCAACCTGACTCAGGCGCTGCCATTTGGTCATGCCGATACCGTTTGCCGCTTCCAGCAACGACGCGGGAACAGAGCACAGCCCGGCATAGGTGTTACGCACAATCGGCAGCAGAGAGGCCAGAAAGAGGGCGATAATGGCCGGTTTATCACCGATGCCAATCACCACCATCGCCAGTGCCAGAACGGCCAGCGGCGGCAGGGTGTTGCCCACGTTAAAGATTTGCATCACATATTCGGCGATACCACGCGCGGCCGGACGGCTCAGCAGAATACCGCTTGGAATGCCCACCAGCAGGGCAAAGAACATGGATGAAAAGACCAGAATCAGGTGCTGTTGCCCGAGGTAAATCAGGTCAACCTGGCGCGCCTTAATCGTTTCCAGTCCTATTCCCCAGGTGAGGAGAGCGAGAACCACGATAATCGCGCCGACAAAAAGCAGCGAACGTTTAAGTAATGGGTGCATTGCGGTGTGTCTCCCTGTGCGCATGCGTTATAGCAACCACCGGTTGCCTGTTGTTATGCCATGTTTCGGCAGGGGTACTTCACCTATAGCAAGCGAAACGGAAGGGTTCCAGCGAAGGGGGTAAATCAGTAACCCTATGAAATTAGTGACAACCTGAGTGAAGCCTTATGGCATAAGGGCTGTCAGTGGGCAGGCAGAATAGTCTTAAAGAAGCACGCCTTACGTGACAACGTCACATAAGGCGTGCTGATTATACCTGTCGACTGAGCGCGGCGCGCACCTTGCGTACGCGCCACGAAATGCGGACGATAGAGAAGGCGGCGACGATTACCAGCAACAGGCCCAGCGCCAGCATCGCGTGGAATCCAAACTCTCTGAACAGGATCAGCCCCGCGATCCCGCCGCTGATAAAGGAGAAAAGGGTAGTTAAATGGGTTTTGAGCTGACTCTTTTGCGCGGCCGTATCTTTGGAGTAATCCCGGCGCAGCATGGCGACCATAACGGAGGCCAGCGAAATGCCCGCATCGGTCAGCGTGCCGGTGATGTGCGTGGATCTCACCCGACCGCCGGATAGTTGAGTGGAGGTGGAATTATGAATTCCCATCAACCCGCACAGGAAAATAATAATCTCATGATTCGTGGCGAAGGAGTGAAAATACATTTCGTACAGGGATACCCCGGCCAATAATAGCCCTTCAACAAACAGAACCTGGCTGAATACCAGCCTGACGTTATGGATAATCCCCCAGATAACAATAATCCGCGCAGCGATGGCGCCTGAGACAAACGAAAGAATAATGGCGCCAAAGAAAAGAATATCGCTGAGATCGGTGGAGGAAACTTCGCTGGATAGCTGCGAGGTATTGCCCGTCATATGCGAGGGAAAAAAACCGAACGCGCCCAGCGCAATGGCATTCAGCAGTCCCGCGGAGGTCGCCAGCCAGAGGGCAAGACGACGATCCTCCTGATGCGTTCGTTCTTTCTTTAATTTAATCAGCAAAGAATACCTCCGGTTTGAGCTTTGCCTGAATGCTCAAGCTAACAAAGCGATGTCGCTGGCTGACCAGGATATTGCTTAATTATTATTTCTACGGGAGGTGAGCGAGGTTTTGTAATTAAATAAAACAACCCTGTTAATATAATGCCTTATTTCCGATGGCGCGACGTCGTAAAAGTCAGCACCCCTGCACTCAGGAGTAATATGCTGCTTAAAGCGAAGGTGCTCTGCCAGCCAAAGGTATCAAACACCACGCCACCCGCCGTTGAGCCAAGCGCAATGGAGAGTTGGATCACCGCGACCATTAACCCGCCGCCAGCCTCGGCATCTTCCGGTAACGTACGGGCGATCCACGTCCACCAGCCCGTAGGGGCCGCAGTTGCCAGCATTCCCCAGAAACCTAACAGCAGGGCCACGATCCACAGGCTGTCCCCGGTGAGCATTAATACCCCTGCAATCAGCGCCATAAGCAGCGGTATGGCCATTAAGGTGAGGTAAAACGCGGCATTCAGGACCAGCGCGACGATCAGCGTGCCGATGAAACCTGCGATACCGATAGTGAGCAGGATCAGCGATAAGCCGGAAGGACTGACGTGGGTGACGGTTTCGAGGAAGGGGCGCACATAGGTAAATAACGCAAACTGTCCCATGAAGAACAGGCCGCACGCCATCAGACCCACCGAAACCGCAGGCTGGTGGAGCAGGCGAAATACGCTTTTACGTGGCGACGGCCGCTGGTTCCCGCCCATGTTGGGCAGGCTAAAATATTGCCAGATGAACGCCACAATCGCCACGGGAACCAGGCAAAGAAACGCGCCGCGCCAGCCAATGGTCGAGCCGAGATAACTGCCCAGCGGGGCGGCGACCACCGTCGCCAGCGCGTTGCCGCCGTTAAAAATCGCCAGCGCACGAGAGACCTGATGCTGAGGCACCAGCCGAATGGCGGTGGCAGCAGACATCGACCAGAAACCGCCGATGGCGATGCCGATCAGCGCCCGGCCTGCCATATACATCAAAGCGTTTGGGGCGAAGGCGATAATGATCCCTGACAGCGCCATCAGGACGGTCATGCCTGAAAGAAGATGTTTGCGATTCATATTCCCGGCAAGCCGGGAAAGAAAAAGGCTGGTCAGGACAGCCAGCGCACCAGAGAGGGCGATCCCCTGGCCAGCCGTCCCCTCTGTCACCCCTAAATCTCTGGCGAGGGGCGTGAGCAGGCTGACGGGCATAAATTCCGAGGCAATGAGGACAAAAACGCACAGGGTCATGGCAAAAATACCGCCCCAGTGTGCACGCTCAGCATCACGGGATGAGGTTTGATTCAGTGTGGACATAGGTGTAATTCACGGCGAAGAGAAGATAAGCCCCCTGATTGCCGGGGGCTAAGAGAATTAATCCAGACTGGTTTTGAAAAACTGCCCGAACTGCGCGAACGGGATTTTCCCTGCGACGTTATCGTAGAGATCAACGTGATTCGCACCGGGAACAATCACCAGTTCCTTCTGTTTGCTGCCGACAGCTTTAAACGCATCTTCCGCAAAATAACGTGAGTGCGCGTTTTCACCGGTCACAATCAGCGTTGGGATGGTGATCTCCCCGGCATAGCTCAGCAGCGGCATATTCATAAAGGACAACGGCATGGTCGCGGTCCATGCGCCGGTGGAGTTTACGGAACGGGCATGGAAGCCGCGCGGCATACGGTAGTAATCATAGAACTCTTTCAGTACCGGATGCGGATCGGCGGGCAATGCTTCCGGCAGAATACGCCCGGCCGCCGTTACCTTACCGTTTTCATCGACATAAATATCGTGGCCGCCATGGGCGAAGGTGCCGCTTTCAGCATCTTTCCAGCGTTGCGCGTTCAGATACTGCAACACGGCCCGGCGATCGGCCGCTGAATAACGATCTTTCCCGTCGCCCACGCCGTGACCCATCGCGCGGCTCATATCGTACATTACGATGGTGGCGACCGCCTTCACGCGGGTATCCATGGATGCCGCGTTCAGCGCCATACCACCCCAGCCGCAGATCCCGAGAATGCCGATACGGTTACGGTCGACTTCTTTCTGTAATCCGAGGAAATCCACTGCGGCGCTAAAGTCTTCGGTGTTGATATCAGGGGAGGCAACGTTACGCGGCTGGCCGCCGCTTTCACCCGTGTAGGATGGGTCGAAGGCCAGGGTCACGAACCCCTGTTCAGCCAGAGTCTGGGCGTAAAGACCACTGGATTGTTCTTTAACCGCACCGAATGGTCCACTGACGGCAATCGCCGCCAGCTTCTGGTCGCCGCTGTTCCTGGGAATGTACAGATCGCCGACCAGGGTGATCCCGTATCGGTTCTCGAACGTCACCTTGCGGTGGTCGACTTTATTGCTCTCGACGAAGGTCTTATCCCAGGTTGTCACCATCGAAACGGGGGCGGCAGGATTTCGTGTTTCTGCATAACTCATTGTTGTCACTCCACTTAATGATGCGCATAGCAGCAGCGCAACGGACAGTTTTTGGGTGAATGTTTGCATAAGAGGTACCGTGTGTTGTTGTAATGCGGTCATTATAGTTAGCAGAAATAGTGCTGATTAGAGGCCAATGGCTGCTAGGATTAATATCATATTGTTATGAATTGATGAGGCATGATGGCGAAGCGGGAAAACTACAATGAGCTGTATCTGTTTATCCAGGTGGTGCGGGAGGGAAGCTTCACGGCAGCCGCGCAACGGCTCGGGCTGGCACAATCCGGGATCAGTCGATCGGTTCGCGAGCTGGAAGAGCGGCTGGGCGTTCGGCTTCTGGTGCGTACAACGCGCAAACTGTCGCTGACCCATGCCGGGGAGCAACTTTTCCAGACCGCTGGTTCAGCCTTTGATGCGCTCGATACCGGGCTGACCAGACTGGCGCATTACCGCCAGACGCCATCCGGCACGGTGCGCATTAATGCCAGCCAGCACGCCATCGAAAAATGCCTGCTGCCAAAGCTCGCTATCTTCAAACAGCGTTACCCGGATATCCGTCTGGAATTGATGAATGAGAGCCGGTTCGTGGATATCATTGCCGAGCGATTCGACGCGGGCGTCCGGCTTGGGCCGGAGGTGGGACAAGGAATGATTGCCGTGCGCATCACGCCCGATATGGAGATGGCTGTGGTTGCCGCTCCGGCGCATTTTCGGCGCTATGGTTTCCCGCAGACGCCCGCCGATCTGGATGCTCATCCCTGCATTGCCTACCAGTTTGCCGACGGTAACCACTATCAGTGGGAGCTTGTTCAGGACGGGAAGCATGTTACTCACCGCCCGGAGGGGCAATGGGCCTTTTCCGACAGCTACATGGAGGCCGAAGCGGCCCGGCTGGGACTCGGGCTGGCCTATGTCCCGGTTGAGCTGGTGGCTGACGATCTGGAGCGTGGCACGCTTATACGCGTCTTACAGCGCTACAGCCTGCGGATGGACGGACTGTACCTCTATTATCCACACCGCAACGTATCCCCGGCGCTGAGAGCGGTGATTGATACGCTGAAAATTTAGGGTGCCTCTTCGCTACGGTCTATACAGCCCCTACGTTTGTGATACGCTACTATTTTATATAGCGCAGCTCAACTAAGGCTCTGAAATGACAAAAATAATGCCAGAATATACGGTAGTTGACTTATCACGTTGGGCAAGAAAGGAACACTTTGAAGTATTTCAGGGCTTTGCTCAATCTACATTTAACCAAACGGTTCAGCTGGACATTACCGTGCTGCTAAAGCATATCAAAGAGGTTGGCTGGAAATTTTATCCTGCGATTATTTCCCTTATTTCTGACGTCGTAAACCGGCATCCGGAATTCCGTATGGCCATGAAGGATGATGAGCTTGTAATATGGAATGAGGTTCATCCAAGCTATACCCTTTTCCATAAAGAAACGGAGACATTTTCATCGTTGTGGAGTCATTACGATGGAAATATTCACCATTTTCAGCGCGTTTATGCAGAAGATGTTGCCCGCTATGGCAATATCCTTGCTTACTGGCCTAAAGAAGAGTCCCGGGAGAATATATTCTTCATATCGGATATTCCGTGGGTCAGTTTTAGCAGTTTTAACGTCAACGTCGCTAACATGCGGAATTTTTTTGCGCCCATGTTCACGTTTGGAAAATACTATAACCAGGATGGAAAGGTCTTGTTGCCTTTCGCCGTTCAGGTCCATCATTCTGTCTGTGACGGTTTCCATGTGGCCAGGCTGATCAACGAGTTACAAGAGTTGTGTGATAATTTACCGCACCATTCAGAGGCGCTCAACGTGTGATTCACGTGTTTTTAACATAGGCCTGACGAGGGGAAATAATGGAACCGAATTTTACGCCAGAACAGATTGAAATGATTAACCGCATTGTTTTCGAGCAGATCGAGATCATGCATGAGAAAGTAGCTGAAATAATCGCAGATACAGAGACGGTGGCGCATCAGCGCCTGAAGGATAACGGGATCACTACGACAGATTTCTATCCTGCAAATAAAAACTTCCTGATGATGACCCTTGTACAGGATCTGATAGATAAAGTGCACGGGGGCGATAAGGACCTGGCCAAAACAATGATAACCATGGAAGCAAAAAGGCTGAATATCAGCGTAAACGTTGAGGCGGACAAATCAAGATAACAGGACGTATTTTCAGGGTTACGGTTGATGAATATAAGGTTCAGCCGACCTTAATAAAGCCGCGAGCCGTTTCCGGCCCGCGGCGGCAGGACAGGTGATGAGATGTTCTGACGATCAGGCGGCTTTGACGGCCCGGATTTTTTTGCTGCTGTCCGCATCTGATGCTGTTTTATCCGTTTCAGCATTGAGCTCGGGAAGCTTGCTGGTACGCAGGATATGCTGCACGGACTCTTTCTGCTCGGCGAGATAAAGACCTAGGTTCTCCGCCTGCGTTTCATCCATCTGCATTCCGCTTTGCAACAGCCAGTCGGTAAACGCTTCTGCCATATCGAGCAGCTTGTCGTGAGCGTCAGCCTCTTTCTTACTGGCAAATGTCATTTTTTCTTCACCTTTTCTTACGACAACAAATTTTGTTTCAACAGCCATTGTGCACCCCCCGTATACTGTAATTATATACAGTATAGCAGTTGTGACGTTGTGTTGCAGCAAAAATGTGCGAGCCTGGCTTGCACAACGGGTGGACAAGCCAGGTGCTGTTATCGGTACAGCGTTTTTTCGGCAATCGGGATCAGCAAAGTGGACTGCCATTCCGCCAGCGTCAGCTGGGCAAGTTTACCCAGCGCGGTGTAGAACGGATGGGCCGCGTTTTCAACGAATACGCTAAGGAAACGCATGCTCCATGGCAGCAGATGCCAGGCAAGAAGCTGGTCGCGTTCTGTTTCGCGACCGTTCTCGGCAAGCCATGCCGCCAGCATCAGCAACGTTCCGAAATGATCTTCAGGCTCATTCTGCTGCATCTCAAAGGCGATATGGTTTTCACGCATCCACTGACGCAACGCGAGGGTCGAATCGCCAAACAGCACGGACTCGCGATCAAGCCAGACCGAGCCCCACGGGGGGGCGGGCAGGGCATACGGGCCAATAA